>CAZTKR010000040.1:0-19962 GCA_964614115.1 uncultured bacterium
CCGATTTACGATACTATTGTTTGCCAGCCTGCTCACGTTCGGGAGCTATTTTGCCTACGATATCATCGGTGCCGTAGCTCCCAGTCTTGTCGAGGATATGGGGGCTCAACGCGGTACGGTCGGCATGATGTACACGATGTACAGCATCGCGGCCATTCTGTCGGTACTCATTGGTGGTTTTCTCATCGATCGTCTGGGTACCCGGAAGGCAAGCATGCTTTTCTCCGTTCTTGTTATTCTTGGGGCCGGTATCGTGGCGTTTGCCAATAACCTGCCCATGCTCTTTGTCGGACGTTTTGTTTTCGGGGCAGGCTCGGAACCCTTGGTCGTGGCCCAGAGCGCCATTCTTGCCCGCTGGTTCAAGGGAAAGGAACTGGCGCTTTCGTTCGGTATTGCGTTGACGGTCAGTCGTCTCGGTACGATGTTCAGTTTTAACACCGGTGAGTTGATTGCCAGCGTGTACGGGGGGTACCAGTATGCCCTGATGGCTGCTGTCTTGTTTTGTGCTGTTTCTCTCCTGGCCAATGTCGTTTATATTATCATGGACAAGCGCGGCGAAAAGGCCCTCACCCTGGAAGATGGCGAAGCAGAAGAAAAGATCGTATTCAGCGACATCAAACATTTTAAGCCGAGCTTCTGGTACGTGACAATGCTCTGCGTGACGTTTTATTCCGCCATTTTCCCGTTTACGGCGCTTTCCACGGACTTTTTTGTCGATAAGTGGGGCATTGCCCGTGTGGCCGAGGTATCCGGTGGTTTTTTCTACCAAATATTCAATAATTTCCTTCACATGTTCAGTACAGCAGGAGGCATTACCTCCATCGTCATCTTTGCGTCCATGGTACTTGCACCCTTTGCCGGGCATCTCGTCGATAAAATCGGCCGAAGAGCCTCCTTGATGATCCTGGGTTCGTTGATCCTGATCCCCAGCCATCTCATCCTGGGGGTCACAAAAATATATCCCGCTTATCCCATGATTCCGCTGGGCATTGCCTTTGTCCTCGTACCGGCGGCGTTGTGGCCGTCCATACCTTTGGTCGTGTCCAAGGCGCGTGTGGGAACGGCGTTCGGACTGATGACGATGATCCAGAATATCGGATTGGGGGCATTTCCCCTGCTCAACGGGCTGCTCCGGGATCAGACACAATCGTATACAGCCAGCATGGTCATGTTCGCTTCTCTAGGCGTGTTCGGGCTCGCTTTTTCCTTTCTCCTGAGACGAGCAGACGCCAAGGCCGGAGGCGTTCTGGAACGGCCATGACACCGTGATAAAATCTGTTCTGGGAGAATCGTTCATGCAAAAGGCTGGCGTCATATTCATTTGCTTCGCCCTTCCCTTCCTCGTTTGTCGTGAGCGTTCCGCAGTCGTCGTTCACGAGAAGGTAGACGCTCAGCTCCGGGCTCGAATAGCCGAAGGAGGAACGGAGGAGATTTCGTTTTTTATCGAGTGCAACCGGCCGATATCGGACGAGTTGAGGGTGAAAATCAAAAATATCGGCATAGTACTGGAATCACTGGCGGAGAACCTGGCCACCGCGCGAGGCAAGCCGAAGCAGATAGCGCTCCTGGCAGAGCAGGATTTTGTCGTCCGTTTGCAGGCGGCCAGGAGGGTGAAACTGTTGGATCAAAAGTAAGAGAAACCATCCATGAGACCGAGCATCTGGCGAACGATCATTCTCTATTTAATAAGCTCCTTTGCCGCATCCACCCTGGGCAGCGACGTCAATGGGAAGATAGGCGCTCGTCTTCGCATGTTACTCCATCGTCCCGGTTCAGAAGCGGTCACACTTCAAAAGGCATTGGGGATGTGCATGGACGATGACCGGTGGGTGAAGGTATTCGTCGAGGGTGAATCCGCCGCGTCCGAGGTGCTCAACGCCGGCGGCAGAGTCGATGCCGTCGTCGGTGAGGTTTTGACGGCAAAGCTTCCCTTGGAAATGATCCGATCCCTCGCGCAATCTGATAAAATAAAAAAGATACGCGTGGCCAGTCCGGTCCGGTTGCTCAACGATCTGGCCATGACGACTGTCGGAGCAGACCGCGTGCATGCCGGACAGTCGCCCTTGATTCAGCCGTATCAAGGCGAGGGCGTGATCGTCGGAATTATCGATTCGGGAATCGACCTGGATCACGAAGATTTTCAAGAAGCGGATGGCACGACACGCATCCTCTGGCTTTGGGATCAGAACGAATCCGGGGGCAATCCACCGGCCGGCTTTAACGACGGCACCGAATGGACCAAGGCCCAGATCGATGCCAGTCAGTGTACGCATGGGGATACAGAAGGCCACGGCACCCATGTGGTCGGTACGGCAGCGGGGAATGGAAGGGCGTTGGGGAATTATGCGGGTATGGCGCCGGAAGCGGATTTGATCATCGTAGCCGTGGACAGAACGACCACGGGTATCGTGAACGGAGCCGATTATATCTACCAAAAAGCAGAATCCTTGGGAAGACCGTGTGTAATCAACGTCAGTCTGGGAGGGCATGATGGGCCCCACGATGGCACGGGCCTGGAATCACGCATGCTGAGCCAGCTTGTCGCGGCAATGCCCGGCAGGGCTTTTTGCGCGGCAGCCGGAAACGAAGGAGATGATTTCATCCATCTGACGTATCCAGCGACTTCGGATTCTCTCTGGTCATACTATCATGCGGGCCCTGACGGAATCGTCATCCTCTATGTACGAATACCCAACGTGTACTTGAATGCGGTTCGATTCAGTGTGGGTGTAGATGCCAGTACGTACAATCCCATGATCCAGACGGGAGGACCCCAGGATTATCTGGGAAGAATTCCCTGGTATACGGCCCAGGATGTGATCAATGAAGGATGGGGTGTGTATGAAACCGCGGAATTCGACGGCCAGGAGAGGGGTCGTGTTTCCCTGGAAGCCGAAGCGGTGTCTGATTCGGTAACGGCACTTTACGTCATCATCGAAGAAGACGATGGCATGGTCTGGGACGGTGAGAACCAGCAGGTTCAGAACCTGGACCTGTGGCGGTTCATGGCGTGGGGAGGGGATCCCAGGATTCATGTATGGGTGGCGGATATCGGCTATCCGTATATGGATGGAGTGGGCGATGTCCGATACCGGGCACCCGATAATGATTATTCTGTCGGCATGCCGGCTGATGGGAGGAATGTGATCGCTGTCGGGGCCTCGGTCAATCGGAACCGGTGGACGAATCAGGGCGGTACAACGGTGGGTTACAATGAAGTGGTTGGACAGATTGCCCCGTTTTCCAGTCATGGGCCCACGGCCGACGGGCGTCTGGCACCCCAGATCGTAGCACCCGGCATGGGGATAGCATCCTGTCTGTCCTCGGATATTCCTGGCCAAGAGATTGAACCAGAGCGTGTCCTTCCGGGTGGTCGGCATATCGTGTGGGAGGGAACCAGTATGTCGACTCCTGTGGTCACCGGATGTGTAGCGTTGTATTTCCAGCAGAATCCGAATGCCGATCATCAGCAGGTTCTTCAGGTCATCACGGGTACGGCAGGACAAGACGCTTTTACGGGAACCTCGCTTCCCGACAATACATGGGGCTACGGGAAGATAAGCGTCTTCGATATGATGACCGTCACAGGCATCGAAACACCCTCCGCAGTACCGGCGGATTTTGTCCTGGAACAGAATGTTCCCAATCCCTTCAATCCCAGGACGACAATCCGATATCGCCTGCGGGAGAACGGACGTGTGCGTCTCGCCGTATTCGATCTGAAGGGTAGGGAGAAGGGCATTCTGGTCGATGGCTACCGTACGGCAGGGGCGTATTCAGCCATCATCGATGGCACGGGCTGGGCCAGCGGTATCTATGTTTGCCGGTTGGAGACGAAGCATCATTCAGCATCGCGCAAGATCATACTCATGAAATGACGATACGCGAAGGGTACGAAGATTAGAACCACGCTCTTTTGGAAAACCTCTACGGGCTGGGAAGGTTTTTATCGTATGAAAACCTATGTTACGACGGTACTTTTCGTTTTTTGTCTCGTCCTTGCCGCCACGGGCCGTATCTTGGATATGGATTTTACCTGGGTGAATCATTACGGCGGACATGAATTCGACTATGCCGGCTGCATTGCCACAGATGATAACGGGCACTCTTATGTTGCAGGGACTTTTGAATCAACCGCCTACTTCGGATCCTACACCCTGGAGAGCCAGGGCGTCACGGACATCTATATCATCAAGGTGGATCATTCGGGAGGCGTGCTCTGGGCGAGGCGGGCTGGGGGGTCACTGGGCGATTCGGTCGTCGGTATTGCACTGGATCATGCAGGCCATTTCTATATCGCGGGTCAGTTCTTGGATGAAATCCGATTTCACACGACGCAATTGGTGAGTTTCGGAGGATACGATGCATTCATCGCGAAGTACGACACGTCGGGAAATGTGGTATGGGCCCAGAATGTCGGCGGACCGGATTGGGATGGTGCTGGGGACATCACTGTGGATGATCATGGTCAACCGATCATTACCGGATACTTTGGCGATACGGCTGACTTCGATACAACACCGGTAGTCAGTGAAGGTGCCCATGATATTTATGTGGCCAAGTTAGCCGCCGCGGGCGATTTAATTTGGGTGCAGCGGGCTGGGGGTACGGATTTCGACTATGGATACGGTGTTGCCGTAGACGGTTCCGATCATGTCATCGTCACGGGTGAGTTTCGTGGTCATGCGTCTTTCGGGGGAACCACTCTGAACGCGAATTCCGATGAGATGTTCATCGCGAAGATCGATGATTCAGGCCGTTTTTTATGGGCCCGCCAGGCTGGTGGGCCGTACGAGGATTCGGGGATAGCCGTGGCCGTTGATCAGCAGGGTGCCAGTTATGTCACGGGAAGTTTTATGGGAACGGCCGATTTCGATACGATCACGCTGCAGAGTGAAGGCGACGAAGACATCTTTGTGGCCAAATACAACGCTTCCGGGAATATACTGTGGGCCCGTCGTGCTGGGGGAAGTTCCCTCGATGTGGGATCGGATATCATCATCGACGGTGCGAGCGGATGTATCGTCACGGGTTTTTATGCATGGAATGGTCAATTCGGTACGATTCCCATGACGAGTTACGGCAGGGAGGACAGTTTTGTGGCCAAGTATGATGAGGCGGGGAACGCGGTATGGGTGAAGGGTGCGGGCGGAATCAGCGAAGACCGAGGAACCGGTGTGTCCATGGATGGAGAGGGACATATCTATCTTACGGGCTGGTTCGAGCGTGACAATACGTTTGATGCGATCTCCATCACGAGTACGGGTCACCGGGACATGTTTGTCGCCAAGTTAGAGAATACCACACGCGTCGACGATGTGAAAGAAACGGCCATGCGTCCCGAACCGTTCTTTCTGTTCGATAATGCACCCAATCCTTTCAACGCACAGACTACGATTTCATACTGGCTCCAGGATGCCGCGAACGTTCGAATGACGTTTTTTAACATGCAGGGTCGAACCGTCGATACGATGGAGAACAAGATGGCAGAACCCGGACTACATCGCGTGACATGGAATGCACATCATCTGGAGTCGGGACTCTATTTGTATCGAATCACCGCCGGGCCGTATTCAGCTGTCGGTACATGTATGCTGATCAAATGAAGATGCAAGATCGTTTTCTGAGGAGGTTGTAAGGAAGAAGGGTCGCCTTCTATCGGATGAATAAGATCGGATGGATTGGTATTGATAGCATCATGCTTCGGATCATTCAACGCTGAAGTGCATGACCGGATATACCCAGTTCTAAGAACATACGAGAGGATGAATGCATGAGTACGCATACTGAAAACTCGGACAATAAAAGTCGAATGATTAAGAACGAAGAAACGATAAGCTTTAAGACCATCATTCAACAGCGAGACCCCGAAGCAACATTCATCTTATTTACTGTGCCCATCATTTTAACCGTCTGGGTGTACTACGGGAAACAGGCTGATTTCGACCAACTTTTCAAGGGATTTCAGGGACGGTGGAATCAGGATTTTTACAGCACGATATACGAGTACTTGACGGCGTTCCTGTTGATGTTCTGGGTTCCTTTTTTTATCGTCAAGATGATTTTTAAGAAGGGATTGAGAGAGTTCGGGGTTCGTTTGGGGGACACCCGGTACGGCTTTCGGTTCGCCCTTATCGCATTGCCGTTTTTGCTATGGGCCGCGTATGTGGGTTCTTCGGGATCGGCCATGCAGGCCGAGTATCCCCTGGCCAAGAGCGCAATGCGGCATCTACCGCTTTTTTTAGCAGCGGAAGTCTTTTATCTTATCTACTACATGAGCTGGGAATTTCTGTTCCGTGGATTCATGCTCTTCGGTCTGGAAAAGCGATACGGAGCCGTTACGGCCATCCTGATTCAGACGATACCCTCGGCCATCGTACACATCGGAAAGCCGTTCAGTGAGAGTTTCGGTGCGATATTCGCCGGGCTCATCTTCGGCTACCTGGCCATCCGGACGCGCTCAATCCTGTATCCGCTCATTCTCCATGTTGTTGTGGGTATCGGCACGGATGTATTTGTCACCTTACGGTTAACTTGAATCATTCATATGCCGCTAACTCATAGAAACGCTATGCTAAGTATTTTAAGAATAGAAATGACCATACAATGTAAATCGAATAGATAAAAGTGAAATAATATCTGAATCTAAGAATGTCTCTCTATTTATATAGGCAAAGTTAGATTTTTGAACGGGCCATACAAATCTTTGTCAAACTAAAAATTTTTCAAATACATTCACACGGGAGTTGCTCCTATTGATATATTCTGCGTTTTCCTATTTTCGATATTTGTTCCATAATCTCAGCATTCTCTTGATATCTATTCTCATCGTGAGCCTTGGGCATCCATCCGATGCTCAGGAACTCGTTCAGGATACAATAGTTGTGGCGTTTCCCAATACAGTCTTTATCGATAACGGAAGGGTTGTGATAGATTCTGTGATCGACCAGCGCCAGGAAGCGCCCGACGTTGTCGGATTGTATGAAGTAGATAAATTCCTGGTCATTCCAGTGGATCTCGTGATACGCACGGAAAATCCACTTGCCGAAGAAATTATCCGAACGATGGGAATCCGTTCGGACGTCGAAGGCGATCTCCGTATTCGGTTGTTTATCGACAACTTTGTACTCGATAAAAAATCGGCAGGCTGGGTCTATCCCCACTATCGGCTGTCTGCATCGGTGGGGATTCATAGAGTCATTGGCCTGGATTCTACCTTGTATGTGGGCCATCTTTTGTATGAAACCAGTCACCGGAAGCCTTTATTCCGGGATAAGTTGAACAAGGGATACGAATCGGTGATCCGTAAATGGTGCAGTGAATTCGCAAATGACCTATTTCAACTCTCTCAGGCTATGAAAGCCAGTCGTCCAGCCAAGCTTTTCAATTTTCGTCACAACAAACCCGAATCCCGCCGACTTCATCTGTACACCGCAGCCGATGTCATCTATGGAACAGATCATTTGCTGGTGGATGGCGCGTTTTACGTATCCCATCGAGAAGCTCAAAGACGTTTTTTCCGGAGCGGAGGATATCATCTCCGATACCGGAATGCCGACGATTTTGAAGCCATCGAATTCGGACTTTCCATCGATCATTTATTCTATCGCCTGAATAGGAATCTCATGCTGCGTGGAAAATCTCAGTTCATGTTCGGGCTGAATCGGTGGAAGGACACCGATACGGTGGAGCATACGCTATACGATGTGGCTCTCTTGGATTATTCTTTAAGCCAGAGCCTGGTTTTCGATTCACTGGATAAACGAGGCATTTTATTCGGCATTGGTATTCTGGAGAATGTCTATTATATTTATTCAAAATCTGTCCGATTTCAATTGGGACTGATGTTCCATGCAGGATTAAAATTGTGATGTGCATGAAACGTATCCTATTCGTCGCTTTTCTGATCGTATCGATCCGTTGCTTTGCCCAAAGCTATACGGTCTCAGGGTATATTATCGATAAAAAAACGGGCGAAACCCTCATCGGTGTGAATGTGCAGGTCAAGGGAGAGCTCCGGGGTGCGGCGTCCGATGGAAACGGATTTTTCCGAATCACCGGACTGGTTCCGGGGCAAATCACACTGATGTTCACTCATATCGGTTATTCCAAACGTGAATATGATCTGACGATAATCGATCGAAGTCTGATTCTGGACGACATTGCATTAGAACCGCAGACCATCGAGTTGGAAGGCGTCGTCGTAACGGCCACCCGGTTCGAGATCGCCGACACGGACGTGGAAAGTGGCCATCGTGAGATCACGCCCGAGGCCATACGTCGCATACCCACATCACGGAGTGATGTATTCAGGGCTTTACGGTATTTGCCGGGTATTCAAGGCATCGACCCGATTTCACCGCTGATTTCGGTGAGGGGGGGTGATCCCGGTGAGAACCTGATTCTGCTGGACGGCGTAACGATTTACAACCCATACCACTGTGTGGCTTCGTCGGGTTTGTTCAATCTGTACGCCATCAAAGACATCGAAATGCTGGTGGGAGGATTTGGTGCCGAATATGGTGGACGCAACTCGTCCGTTTTGTATATCACGACCCGGGAGGGTAACAATCAGGAATTGCACGGTGAAATTGAACCAGGGCTCTCGCATTCCAAGATGGTCTTCGATTTTCCCGTTGGCCGGAATGCCACCATGATGGTTTCCGCCCGTGCCTATTACGATTTGGTATCCCGGTTTATGTTCGACTCACCCAATCTGTTTTATGATATGAATGTGGCGTTCAACTGGAAATTGAATTCGAAAAATCGGTTGAGTCTACGTTATTTTTATTCCAGGGATTTGATGGATTTGGATTTCGGGATGTTCTATTCCTACATCGACCCGACGTTCGACATCGATATCTTCGACGATTATGATTTGATATATAGAAACCGGTGGGAAAATCAGGCGGCCACGGCCATCCTAAAAACCGTTATCAATCCGTGGATTTATTTGAAGACTCAAATTTCGGGCTCCTTTTTTTCATCGAAGAACTTCTCATTACTGGATTTCGAATACACCGATGAGGATGAAGGGGACACGCAAAAACTGTATCATCATACGGATATCAAAAATCGCATACAGGATTTGACGGGCAAGCTGACGTTGAATCTGGTGCCCAGCAGGACTTTGTCGCTTACTGTCGGAGGAGAATACAGCCGTTATCTGTTCAGCAATGATATTCGCGTTAATGAATTGGGGGAAGGACAAACGTCGAGAAAACCCACGCTCCTGGCGGGCTTTATTGAAAATAAACTAACATGGGGACCACTCCTCTTCCGCCTTGGCCTGCGGCTATCCAAGTTTCGAGATGCCCGACGCTGGTATCATGAACCACGTGTTCAGGGTGTCCTTCATCTTCCCTACGATTTAAAACTCAAAGCGGCCTGGGGACGGTATTACCAGTACATCGTGAGCATCAACTCCGCGGAATTCGAGTTGAGCCAGTTATTAGACTACTACTATCCCATCAGAGGAAGGGAACCGAGCACGTCGATTCATCATATTCTTGGATTAGAGAGACGTGTGACAGACCATACAAAGGTCGCGTTCGATTTATACTATAAGGACATATCGGTGGCTTATACTTACGATTACAATATCAGTGAGATGGATGCGTATCGGTTTTCCGATAAACTCATACAGGGAACGGGGAAAGCCTATGGATTGGAAATCCTATGGATGGGGACTTGGCAGCGTTTTTCAGGATGGATGAGCTGCGGTATCAGCCGCGCCACCAGGCGGTACCCGCATATTATGGATGGCGAGGAATTTTTATACGATTATGATCGATTGTTTACGTTCAAGGCCATGGTCAGTCATCAAATCCATCCGGCGCTTTCTTACAGCGGTACGCTCCGAATCATGACGGGTGTGCCCAAGACCATCGAAGCCACGGCCAAATCATATTTTTATTATAATCCAACCGCGAATGAGTATGCCAACTCGACAACGTTTTACAACGAGCGGAAAAATAACGCCCGGCTTCCCTGGTCGATCCGCTTGGACCTTGGGTTGAAGAAACGGTTGCGCCGAGGATTTGGTGCCGACTTGGCCGAATTTCTGGGAGCGGACGAATCGTATCTTGTTTTTTCGATTGCCAATCTTCTTTTTTTACGCCGTGATGTCATGTACTACTTCCCGGTATTCGAGGAGAAATTGTACGGTTTCGGTTGGAATTATATACCCTGGATCAGCATAGGATATACGATTAAATTATAATTGAAAAATGCATGCGAAGATGAATAAAATAATGCCCAATAAGATCGCTTCTATTTTATTTCTTTTGATGTTTATATTGATCACAGGCTGTGATAATTATATTACAAGTTATGGTCCACAGCCCGATTATATTGACGAGTGGCACCATCGGCCGATGCTTAATGTATTTGGTTTGCTGAGGCCGGATACGCTCGGTCCTTTGCCTCAGTCATTCGTCCACCTGGAACGAGCCTTCCCGGTCACATTCCACCCGGATACATTGGATATTCAAGACGCGGAAGTCGTTATCACACGGTTTGAAAGGGGCGCACCCGTCGATTCGGTCACTCTCGAATATACGGATATGAATGCGGCGTTTCCCAGGGCTGAATATCGGCATTCGGATTTTTTCCCGTTGGCGAGCACGACATACGGTATCGTATGTCGAAGGGAGGGGTATCCTGAGCTTGTGTCAGAAACGACGACTCCGGCCGTGCCTGAACTCTTGGAGTCCACCGTCGAATATACGCAGGGACAGGTCTCTTTTTCTATCTTGAGGGATTCGCTGGCGGCTCTGTATGAGATATATTTCATCCTGGATGAGGAGCCGATTGTCCAACGTGTTCGCAGGCCGGAGTCGGGCGATGTAGAGGTCGTATTCGAGATAGAGGATTCGCAAGCCCGGGAAGCCCTGATCATAATCTATGCCTACGATCTCAAGCTGTCCGAGTATATGACGTACAATGTTAATTGCAAATTCAACACATACCGGTCCGATTACAGTACCGTGGAGAACGGATACGGCTGTTTTGGATCGCTCAACCTGTTGATGAAAACCATCTCGCCTACCGGAGATTAAAGAATGCGATGTCTTGTGACCGGTGCCAACGGATTTGTGGGGGCTACGCTCTGCCGGAAGCTTTTAGAGAGGGGAGATAAAGTCCGGGGAATGGTCCGAATCACCAGCGACCTGTCCCTTCTGGAAGGTGTACCCATCGAGCGTTTTGTCGGTACGCTGGATGATTCCTCATCCCTGCTGGAGGCCACCAAGGGGATTGATACGGTGTATCATACGGCTGCTGCGGTGACCGATTGGGGGACATTGGATTTTTTCCGGAGAGTGAACGTATTCGGCACACGGAGGTTAATCGATGCGTCTGTTCAAAACGGCGTCACGCGATTTGTGCTGGTCAGCTCTGTGGCCGTCCACAGCTTTATCGGGGCACAGGATATGGACGAGAACGCTCCGCAACTACCCACTCCGTTCCCGTACTGTCAGTCCAAACGAGAAGCCGAAGCCTTGGTGATGGATTATCACCATCAGCGAAAATTCGGTGTGACCATCGTCCGGCCGGGTGATGTCTACGGGCCCGGCGATCGGGTGAGTTTGCTCAAGATGGCCGGGATGCTGGAGAAGGGAAGCATGGCTCTGATCGGTGGCGGTAAAACGATGGGAGCTTTCACGTATGTGGAGAATCTGGCCGACGGGCTGATCCTGGCCGGAACCGTGCCTCATGCCATCGGAGAGACGTATGTCATCACCGACGGCATCAAACTGACCTGGCGTGAGTACTTCGACAAACTCACATCGGCTTTGGGCGTTCCCCCACCGCGCTTCTCCGTGAATCCGAGACTGGCGTATGCAGCGGCAGCCATTCTGGAATTCATTTACCGTCGCTTTCGTATCCAGACGAGGCCTCCCATCACACGTTATCTGATCGCTCACCTGTGGAAGGATTTTCAGTTTGGCATCGAGAAAGCACGCCGGGAACTGGGTTACAAGCCCCGGATTGCCATCGATGAAGCGATACAGCGTACAGCGGAATGGTATATCCGGGTCGTGAGAGGTAAAGAATCGTGAATGAATATCAGGGGTGAAGCGAAGACTCTCATGTGTCGAACTCTAATTATAAACAAGCATCGAGTAGGGAAGACGGGGTGAATATGTGTCGCAGGGTGATAAGTGCATCGGGTCTATAGCATTTAAAAAAACGTAACCTTTTTGAAGTTTTTTCGTTCTATAGGTGTTTAATACATGGTAGCTGAGAATCGACGTCTATCCATCGATGATCTGATGAGAAAAATCGGAAAGATTGGGGAAGAGGAAAATGTGGCCGTGTTTGCCGTAGGCGGATTCGTTCGCGATAAAATTCTGGGTAAAGAGAGCCAAGAAATCGACTTTGTTGTGGTGGGAGACGGACCGGCGTTTGCCAAGAAGGCCAGACGTCAGCTTAAAGGAAGGGGATTGGCAGTATTTTCCAAATTCGGAACGGCATCGTTTCTTCTGGGGGATTACAAATTCGAATTCGTGTCTGCACGCAGTGAATCCTACCGGTCTGATTCGAGAAAACCCATCGTCGAGAAGAGTGATTTGACAGCTGATCTGGCTCGTCGGGATTTTACTATTAACACTCTGGCTTTTCGTGTTCAAGGTGATGGATTTGGTGAAATCATCGATCCATACAACGGCCGCAGGGATATCAAGAAAAAAATCATTCGGACACCTCAGGAGCCGGAACGCACGTTCTCCGAGGACCCGCTGCGTATCATGCGGGCAGCCCGGTTTGCCAGCCAGCTGGGATTTAAAATCGAACCGACTACGATGGACGCCATGGAGAAAGAAAAGACGCGGATGAGTATCGTCTCTCAGGAACGCATTACCGATGAGTTCCTGAAGATCCTGTCTCATCCCAAGCCATCCATCGGCCTGGGCATCCTTCAACGGACGGGCGTCCTGGATATCCTATTCCCCGAGCTGGCGGCCCTGGCAGGAGTCGAGCAGAAGGATGAGTTCCATCATAAGGATATCTTTGAACACACGATGAAAGTCCTGGATAATCTGGCCGAATGCAGCGAGAACCTGCTCCTACGGTTTACAGCCCTGGTTCATGACATCGGGAAACCCAGTGTGAAACGTTTCGTCGAAGGCACAGGATGGACGTTTCATGGACACGAACTGGTGGGAATGTGGATGCTGAAGAGTATATGCCATCGTCTCAGGCTCCCCAGACAGTTTTACCAGTACAGCCAGAAACTCACTCGGCTCCATATGCGGCCGATTCATCTCATCGGTCAGGAAGTGACCGATTCTGCCATCCGTCGGCTCATCGTGCAGGCTGGAGATAACCTGGAGGACCTGATGACACTCTGCCGCGCGGATATTACATCGGGAAACCCGCGGAGGGTCAAGCAGCACCTGGCCAATTTTGATTTCGTCGCAAAACGGATGGAGGAGGTGAAGGAAAAGGATCGTCTGCGGGCCTTTCAGTCACCCGTACGAGGCGACGAAATCATGGAACTCTGCGGGATCGAACCCGGACCGATGGTCGGAAGGTTGAAAAAAATGATCGAGGATGCCATACTGGATGGGCAGATTCCCAACGAGCACGACGCCTCTTATACGTATCTAATGACTATAAAAGACGATGTGTTAAAGAGCACTTTTTCCTCTGGGAAGGAATGATCATCGATTCCCCATTAATTGATAAATAATAATATTAAATACTGAAACAAAACTCCGTATTTTGCGTTATAACAAATTGTTAGTACATCCGATTGAACAGGAAGGAGGGTGCCATGAGTGCAGAACAAGCATCTGCAAAAGAGATGGGGCCTTGGGGTCGTATTATCGGAGTGTTTATTTCACCGCGCGAGACCTTTGAGAGCATCGATCGAAAACCAACCTGGCTGGTTCCTTTTATAATCGTCGTCATCGCTTCAATCATTTTGCAATTGTTGGTTCTGGATATTGGTATCCAGGATCGATTGGACACGATGAGAGCCCAGGAGTTGCCGGACGAGCGTATCGAAATAGCGAGAACGCAGATGGCGGGTCCCATGAGGTATTTGGGTGTTGCCATCACGCCCGTGGCCGTCCCTGTCATTTGGGCCGTTTTGGGGGGTATCTTCTTGTTTACAGGAAATACCATCATGGGAGGAGAAGCCAAATTTAAAAAAGTATTTTCCCTGATTGCATGGACCAGTCTGATCGGTGTGCTGAGTGGCATTTGTAGGACACTGCTTATTTTAGCGAGAGGATCAACTAAAGAAGTCTATTTAAGCTTAGCCTTCCTTCTCCCTCCCCTTGAGAAGGGTGAATCGCCCTCCATGATATACCGTTTTTTGGATCGCTTCGACTTCTTTACGATATGGTCTCTGATTCTCTGGGCATTCGGTTTTGCCGTTATTTACCGGTTTACGACGAAAAAATCGGCAATCATGGTATTTTCTTTATGGGCTATTTATATTGTGTTGGTCGTCGTCTTAGGAGGTTTATTAAGCGGAATATTTGGTGGTTAATCTGAACGAGAGGAGAGATAATACGATGAAGAAACGATTCGTTCTCTTGGTTACTTTACTGGTTTTCGGAATTTCTTTGGGAGTGTACGGACAAGAGAAGACGCTCACCATCGATGAGTGTGTGCAAATTGCTCTGGAGCAGAACCCGGATATCGTGCGTCAGGAATTCACGTACAGAATCGCGGGGAAAGACGTGTTCATCGCATTCGCAGCATTCCTGCCTGAGGTATCGGCCAACATGGGGTATTACCATTCCGTCGTGGGTCCCTCGTCCCAGATGCGAATCGATCCCGGTACGGGAATCCCGGTTCCCCTGCAGCCTTTCGAGATCAAATCGTGGGGTTCGTATGCGGGCTTCGACGTAACTCAAACAATCATCGATGGCGGATACAGTATCTCGAATTTTGTCCAGAGCCTTGCGCTGAAGAAAAGCGCCAAGTATACGTTCGAGGATACGAAACAGAATACCATCTACATCGTGAAGGAGCGGTATTACAACCTGCTGGCAGCGGAGAAACTTCTCGAAGTGGCCGAAGAGACGTTGAAACAATCGGAGGAATCGTACAAAAGGGCGCAAGTCCTCTTTGAGGTCGGTAAAGCGCCCAAGTCCGATGTGCTTCAGGCCAAGGTCCAGGAGGAGACAGACCGCCTGTCCCTGATCGAGGCTCAGAATAATCTCGCCATCGCCCGAGCTTCTCTGAACCAGGTGCTGGGCATGGATGTAGACAAGGAAATCAGAGTCGTCGACGATCTGGAGGTTCCTGAGATCGAGGTGGGCTACGAAGATGCACGAGCCAACGCTTTTGCATACCATCCCACACTGCTGAGCAGAACCTACGATGTGAAGGCATCCAAGGCCGGTATCGGGTTAGCTATTAGTCAGTATCTACCCACTTTTGGCGCTTATTACAGTTACGACTGGAGCCATAGTAAATTTAATGAAATCGAAAATATGTTTGATACAGATTATCGATGGTCTGCCGGCGTCTATGTTCAGATACCCATATTCCAGGGTTTTTCACGAATCGCCAATCTGAGCAGGGCACAGATAACCTATAAATCCAGCCAGGAAGCCCTAGCCCAGGCCAAGCGGGATATTGCCCTGGAGACGAAACAGGCGTACTTTGAAGTTCAGCAATCCAAGAAATCCATTGCCGTGGCTCAGAATGCCATCGAAGCAGCAGAAGAAGGTTTGCGTCTGAACCAGGAGAGGTACAATCTGGGTGCTGGAACCATGCTGGATCTGATCGTGGCCCAGGTCTCGTACACATCGGCCCAGAGCGATCACATCAGCGCCTTGTACAGCTACAAGAGGGCCATTGCACGTCTGCAAAGGGCCATGGGGATATTGGAGAAATAAGCTTAGATAAAAGAGGGAGTACTATCGTCATGAAAAAAATAGGTAAAAAGAAGCTCTTTATTTTTCTGGGTGTCTTTGTTGTCCTGCTAATCATTGTCATCGGAAATCTTAGCAAGGGTGGGAGTGAAATTAAGGTTCAGACCGACAAGGTAAAAAGGGGTAGCCTCACCGCGTCAGTATCCGGATCGGCAAAGATTCAGCCGGAAGTCCAGGTGAAAATCTCGGCCAAAGTTGCCGGTCAAATCATGCGGTTGGGCGTAGAAGAAGGCGATTATGTGGAGAGGGGACAATTCTTGGTTCAACTCGATCCGGAGTATTACCGGGCCACCGTTGAACAGGCCGAATCGAACCTGGCGTATGCCATGGCCGGATACGAAAAAGCAAAGAATGAGTATGCACGTTCGGAAAAATTGTTTGCCGATAATCTTATCTCGGACTCAGAACTGGAAATCAGGAAATCGGAATACGAGCAGGCACAGGCCCAAGTGGATCAAAACCGGGCCATCTTGAACCAGGCAAAGGATAATTTAAACAAGACGACGATTTACTCGCCCATGGAGGGTGTGGTCAGCCAACTCAATAAGAAGGTCGGTGAGATGGCCCTGGGATCGCAATTCACGCAGGATGTCATCATGATCGTTGCCGACCTGACCAAGATGCTGGCCGAGACTGAAATCGACGAGAACGACGTTGTCTCCGTCTCCTTCGCCGATACGGCCAACATCACAGTCGACGCCTTCCCCGATTCCACGTTCAAGGGAGTGGTCAAAGAGATTGCGAATACAGGACTGACCAAGGGTCAGGGGACACAGGAGGAGGTGACCAACTTTCTGGTGAAGGTATCGATGGTGGAAAGGCCAAAGGGTTTGCGTCCGGGTATGTCGGCCACGGTGGATATTTTAACGGAGACCCGGGATGATGTTCTGAAAATTCCCATTCAATGTGTTACCGTACGAAAGCCACTGAAGCCCGAAGCAGAGACGGCCGACACCGAATCGGAAGATGGACCGGATGCTGATGAGGAACCGGAGCCTGATGAGGAAGAAGAGCCGGTTCGCGTCGTCTTCACCGTGAAGGATGGAGTCGCTCACCAGGTGGAGGTTGAGACGGGCATTTCCAGTGATACCGAATGGGAAATCATCAAGGGGCTGGAAGAAGGCGACGAGGTCGTGAGCGGGAGCTATCGTGTGCTCTCGAAACAGCTCAAGGATGAGGATGAGGTGAACGTCGATAATTCCATAAAGAAGTTTCGAGGTGAGGACGAGGAAGAATAATCTCTCTTCCCTTAGTTTATAGGAGTGGGACGTATGTTAATTGCTTTGGAAAATATCACCAAGGATTACCAGGTGGGATTGGAATCGGTTCATGCCCTCCGGGGCATCAATCTGGAGATCGGTAAGGGAGAGTATCTGGCCATTATGGGGCCGTCGGGTTCTGGCAAATCCACGCTGATGAATATATTGGGTTGTTTGGATACGGCGTCTGCGGGTGTTTACAACCTGAACGAGACCAATGTCAGTACGATGAACGATGACGAACTGGCTGAAATACGTAATCGGGAAATTGGATTTGTGTTCCAGACCTTCAACCTTCTGCCTCGAGCGACGGCCCTTCATAATGTCGAACTTCCTCTGATATACAACGGTACACCCTCGGGTAAACGAAGAGAGATGGCCGAGCTTGCGTTGGAGAAGGTGGGTCTTAAGGATCGTACGCACCACCGTCCCAACGAACTGTCGGGGGGGCAGAGGCAGCGTGTGGCTATCGCCCGTGCCCTGGTGAACGATCCCTCTATCATCCTGGCCGATGAACCGACGGGGAATCTGGATACGAGAACCGGCGATGAGATCATGGAAATCTTTGAAACGATTCATGACGCCGGCAATACCATCATTCTCGTCACCCATGAGGAGTACATTGCCGAGCATTCCGATCGCATCGTACGGCTTCGGGATGGTATCGTCGAGCGGGATGAGGCGTCGTAAACGAATTATCCTCAATGGATTCTGTTTTATGATAATAAACAAATGTCTGAACCACGCTATCCGTCCATGCTCAGAATCCGATGGCCTAAAAGGATTTTATTAGGATTTCAGATTTTGTTTTATATTTAACAAAGCGGCCCCCGATGAAACAGAATTAGGTCCGCGTTGATGAGGGATAACTCTCATAATCATAATGGTGATCTTTGCATGAGATTTTTCGTCGAGCTTTGGGAAGGAATAAAGATTGCTCTGGGGGCTTTACGAGCGAATAAGCTTCGTGCGTTTCTCACCGTACTGGGAATCGTCGTTGGCGTTGCCACGATCATCGGTATCGTTTCGTTGACCCAGGGGCTCGATAAGGCATTCGGAGAACAGATCAGCTCCCTGGGCTCGGATGTCCTCTACGTGCAAAAGTTCAACTGGTTCGACCGTGAGGGTTGGGAAAAGTACCGGAACCGTAAAGATCTGACGATGAAGGAAGTGGAGGCCCTCAAAAGTTATGCCACCTTGGCCGAGGCTGTATCACCCTATGTGCGCTCGTCTCGCACCGTAAAATACGGTAATGCTTCCCTGGAATCGGTCACCATCACGGGCACAGACGAGGCCAAAACGTTGAGCACGTATCCCGAGTTCGGTCGGGATCTTTCGGCTTTGGATGTTGAGAACCGGCGCAACGTCTGTGTGATCGGCTGGGAGGTGGCCGATAAACTCTTCGTGGGGAAGGATCCCATCGGCGAGTTGGTGAAGATTGGAGGGCATAGCTTTAAAGTCATCGGTGTTCTCGAAAAACAGGGCAGCGTGTTCGGCCATACCTTGGACCAGGAAGCCCGAATCCCCATCGGGGTCTTCTTCAAGCTTTTCGGGAGACAGCGAAGCATCAGTATACAGATTAAGGTGAAAGATACGAAGCTTCTGGAACAAGCCAAAGACGAGGCTCGAGGGATTCTGCGCCGTGTCAGGAGGGTACCGCCGGGCAAGGAAGATGACTTTGCCATCAATCAAATGGATATGATTGTCGATATGTACAACAGGCTTACGGGAGCCTTGTATGCAGCAGCCGTGGGTGTGGGTGCTATCTCCCTTCTCGTAGGAGGAATCGGCATCATGAACATCATGCTGGTCTCGGTAACAGAGCGGACGCGGGAGATCGGCATCCGAAAGGCCATAGGCGCAAGAAAACGGGACGTGTTGTGGCAGTTCCTCATCGAATCGGTTGCCATCAGCGCTGTAGGCGGCCTTATCGGAATCGCGGCTGGTTTTGGTCTTGGAAAAGTCGTGGCCTCGATTTCTCCCTTACCGGCTACGGTTTCTCTCTGGTCTGTTTTTCTGGGTATCGGTTTTTCTTCGGCTGTAGGTATTTTTTTCGGTATGTATCCGGCGAGCAAAGCGGCCCGTTTAAGTCCCATCGAGGCGCTGAGGTATGAATGAGATAACGAGGTAAGAGGCGAATGT
The DNA here is from genome assembly GCA_964614115.1 of uncultured bacterium. Classification (GTDB taxonomy): domain Bacteria; phylum Zhuqueibacterota; class QNDG01; order QNDG01; family DSAB01; genus CAZTKR01. The sequence continues at coordinate 19,298 of CAZTKR010000040.1, forward strand.
CGATGAAAAGAACAGGATTGATATTTTACCCCCATGCTTGCGCCTCTTGTCCTCTGAGAGATAGGACGTATTCAAAACATATCGGCAGGTTATCATGATGTTTACTTGGTCAGAAATCGGTGAAGGGCTTCGAATCGCATATCAGGCCCTGCGAACGAATCGTTTGCGCACGATCCTGACGACGCTGGGCATCCTCATCGGAATCATCGTCGTTACGGTAATCATTTCCGTCATCCAAGGGTTGAACAGCTACGTGAGCGGTGAGATTTCCGGATTGGGGGCTGACACCGTTTATATCAGCCGTATGCCCTGGATCATCAATTCTTATGAGGATTTTCTAAAGTATCAGAAGAGACGAAAGATAACGGCCGATCAGTACGAAGCCATAAAGGATAAAGTGCGACTGGCGAAAGCCGTTTCTCCGGAATTGACATCGCGTCGTACGTTGAAGTACAGGAGCAAGTCCCTGGAGAGAGTGATCGTCACAGGCACATCGGAGGATTACATCACCACGTCCAACGTCGTTCCCGAATACGGTCGATTTTTTACGTCCGAAGAGGTCTATTTGAGACGCAGTGTTTGCCTCATCGGATCTGAAGTGGCCGAGAAACTATTCGAGGATGATGATCCTCTGGGCAGGCGAATCAAGATTGGCGCCCATGCGT
>CAZTKR010000041.1:0-19792 GCA_964614115.1 uncultured bacterium
AGCAAGCTCCGCTGGATTTTGAGTCCAGTGCGTCTACCAATTTCACCACCCCGGCGAAGTTGTTGTTTTTTAACGAGACAATATACGAAAATAAAAGCGTCTTGTCAAGATAAGTACGTGGAAACGGATTGGCGCATTTTTTTACGCCTCAAGTCGCGGCATGGGTGTGCCGATAATAATAGAAGAGAGGAGCCGACGGGTATCATGCGGTGCAAGACAGTCTGATGGAGTAAGGAGGTACCACTGTGAACGTGTCGTCTGTTTCCCTGAATGATAATATATTTAACACAGCATCTTCGTGTATAAACGGACATCTGCCGAATCACGAGCCGTCGGAGGGGCCGGAATCGGGTTCCCAGAACAGGGATACATGCCGTGTGTCGGAGATGTCGCGACTTCTGTCGCGATCCGGACTGGATGTAGAACGTTCTTTTGTAGAACGTACCGGAGAGGCCATCGATTTTCAGCTTGTGTATTCCAGGAGCCGGTTGGAGAGTCTGTCAGCCAATGGGTACTTCGCCCAAGAACGGGAAGAATGTCACCTGTCCCTTCAATACGTTTTTCATCAGGACATCGTTGTCGACGGTCGCACGGAGCGTCGTGTTTTTGCGATGGAGCTCTCATTTACGGCCACCCATGTGCAATCCCTGCGGGTGTCGCCCTTTGAGGGGAAGGAGGATATACTGCAACTCGTCCAGCGGCTCATCCTGGACATGATGGATATCATCCAGGATGACGAGACCAAACTGGCCGGTGTGATTTTCGATTTTGAGGATGTTCAGGATATCGCGCGCATCGAGGATGGCCGGCTCCTTCAAAAACTGGAAGCCCTGATCCGGTTGGTCATCGTGCATACGCATATCCTGGAATCCATGGACAGTAAAAAGGATGAAGAGGCCGTTGTGCTGCATCCAAAGCGCATCAAGGTTGTCGGCGTGAAAGAAGAAAAGCAGGAGGTCGCATTCTCCAGTTTTCACATGGAGATCAGGCAGTTGGAAAACGTGTCCTCGGCTTTATCCGCACCCGACGAAACCGGTGACCATACCCAGAATGCCTACGATACACTACAATCCCCGATGCCGGAAACGAAGCGGGTCGGCTTAAATAAAGTTTCTCATCTGAATGATTCACGGAAATATGCATAAACCGTAATGTCCCTAAAAGTGGTATCCGTCGTCATTCACAAGACCAGAATAAGGATCGTTCGTGTTGGTCGGTTCGGTATTTTCTTGAGCCTGCAGATTCACTATTCCCGAGCATCCTGGTTGCGAGGAACCGGCTCTTTTTTCGAACACCTTTTTATATCATCAGTCAGCCTTCTCTTAGAAAAAACATGCCCGAGATTTTGATGATTCGGGCACGTTTATATCGATGGCCTCTGCTACTCAATGGATCGAACGTACTCGTTAAAATGTGATGTAGCCCTCTGGATCAACGGGCCGGTTGTCTTTGATCAGCTCAACATGAAGATGCGGCCCGCTGGAGGTCAGGACGAGCGTTCCATTTTTAGAATAACCTCAAGACCTGGATGAAGGCAAAGACGATAGCAGAGAATACAACAGTTTTCACCATCATGGGCCTGTAAAAAATACCGTGGAATTCTGCGCGTTTCGGGAGGCCTTTGGACACCATGCGATCCAACATGGTTTTTGTCGTTGTATACGCCAATCCGTGCGTGCTCTGCAAGTCGTCGTGCACCTCGTGCACCGTCTGCTTCTCCTTTTTCCAAATGATGCGCAGGATGTTGTATTCCGCTCAGGACGATTCCGGCAGCTTTTTTTAGCGCTCATAATTATTTTTCCAAGCTATGTTCGTCTGTAAAATAAATATTACAATTCATTAATAATGCTTAATATGTAAAAAATTAGCAATTGCCGGGTATTTTTTGAGATAGATGTCCGAAACCGAAATCATGATCCCGTGTGTTTGCGGATGACGAGGGTTTATCGCTTGACATTTATGCTCGAATTTTCGATATTAAGCGAATATAAGACGTTAATTTCTCTATGTAAGCAGGGACGTCAATACATGCCCATTTACGAATATAAATGCCGGTCGTGCGGGAAAAAATCGAGTCTCCTGCTCCGCACCCATAAGGATAAGACACGGCCCGTTTGCCCCCATTGTCAGGGTAAAGAGCTGCGGAGAGTGTATTCCCGGTTTGCCATGGGTCGTTCGGATGAAGACCGTATGGAACGTCTGGCCGATCCGTCCCAGTGGGGAGGCATCGACGAGAACGATCCAAAAAGCGTCATGAAATGGGCCAAGCGGATGGGCAAGGAAATGGGAGATGAGATGGGAGAGGATTTCGACCAGATGATCGAAGAGGAATTCGAGAAGGAGGCAAAGGCGTCGGATGATTCTTCCGATGAGGCGTAATCGTGGGCACGATTCGGGACATCCAGCCTGTGAAACTGATATGCGGTCTCACGTTCGCGGAAGGTGTCGATGTAGACCGTGTCATCGCCGACGTGGAGGACGCTTTCGGTACGGTGGAGGAACGATCCCCTGTCTTTGAGTTTGCGTTCACGCGCTACTATCGAGAGGAAATGGGAGACAATCTGAAGAAACTATTTTTGAGTTTTGCTGGATTGATTCATCCCGGCCAGCTGCCGTCCATCAAAATAACGACGAATCGAATCGAGCAGACCTGGAGTACGGAGGGGAAGCGAACGATCAACCTCGATCCGGGATACATCACAGGGGCCAAGCTGGTCTTGGCCTCGACAAAGGACTTCGCTCACCGGATTTTTCTTGCCGAGGGCATCTACGGCGACGTCCAGTTGCGATTCCGTCAGAACCGGTTTTGGAAAGAAGAGTGGACGTTCCCGGATTATCAAACGGACGAGGCCATGGCCTTTTTTCACCGTGTCCGCGAACGATACATCCAAGAGGAAAAGGGGCATGACTAAAGGAATTCATTACAAGGATGCAGGCGTCGATATCGCGGCCGGTGAAGAAGCCGTGCATCGAATCAAGGACATGGTAAGATCCACGTTTTCGCCCTCTGTCCTGACAGACCTGGGCAAGTTCGGCGGATTCTATGCCCTGAAACCCGAGGACTACGAAGGACCCGTTCTCGTGTCTTCTATCGACGGCGTGGGTACCAAGCTCAAGGTGGCTGTCCTGATGGATAAACACGACACCGTGGGTGAAGACTTGGTGAATCACTGCGTGAACGATATTCTGGTGGGTGGAGCCAAGCCCCTGTTCTTCCTCGATTATATCGGCACGGGCACGTTGAATCCCGATGTGATGGAGAAGATCATCACGGGAATGGTCCGGGGATGCCGCGCCGTCGGGTGCAGCCTGGTGGGGGGCGAGATGGCCGAGATGCCGGGGTTTTACCAGAAGGGGGATTACGATGTGGCCGGATGCATCGTGGGAATCGTGGACAAAGGCAAGATCATCGACGGCCGTTCCATTCGGTCGGGCGATGTCCTGCTCGGCCTTCTCTCCAACGGGCTCCACACCAACGGGTATTCGCTGGCGAGAAAAGTACTCCTCGACGCTGCCGGTTTCAAAGTCAACACGACCGTTGAAGCACTGGGAAAGACGGTGGGTGAAGAACTGCTGCGGGTTCACCGTTGCTATTTCAAGCCGGTCTATCCCCTCCTGGCACAATTCGACATCAGGGGCATGTCTCATGTCACGGGCGGGGGTCTTGTGGGGAATACCCGGCGGATGCTGCCGGAAGGCCTCGGTCTTAAAATCGATTGGGATGCCTGGGAAACGCCTCCGATTTTCCGCCTGATCCAGGAGAAAGGCAACGTACCTATTCAGGATATGCGGAGGACGTTCAACATGGGGATCGGGTACGTTCTCATCGTTGCACCGGGTGTGGCCGACGGCGTGTTGAAGGCCCTGGAGGCACAGGGTGAGACGCCGGTCATCGTGGGTAAAGTCGTATAATCGCATGGAATAAATCCAATCGAAATGAAACGAATAAACACGGGAAATTATAGGATTCTATACTCGTAAGCATCTGATTCAAATAACTTTCATATCCGTATGTCTTGGGTAGCGCGTCGATGAGCCTTTTTGTCATTCTTATTATCAGTTACTTGTTGGGTTCGATTCCCACGGCCATCATCGTCAGCAGAATCGTGATGAAGGACGATATCCGCAAACACGGAAGCGGGAATGCGGGGGCGACCAATGTGTTCCGGGTGATGGGGTGGAAGGCGGCCCTTTTTGTCGTTCTGGTGGACGTGGGCAAAGGAACCGTGGCCACCCTTTTTATCTCGAAAATCGGTTTGGGTTCGGTGGTTCTGGATGCCGCGTTGGTTCAGATGCTGGCCGGACTGGTCGCCATCATCGGCCATGTGTGGACCGTTTTTGCCGGATTCCGGGGAGGCAAGGGTATGGGAACGGCGTTTGGCGTGCTGATCGCTCTGGCACCGGTGGCGTCACTCATCAGCCTGGTCGTATGGCTGATCCTGGTATTCACCATCCGTATCGTTTCGGTCGGCTCGATGACGGCCGGTGTGGTGTTTCCAGCGACTCTCTTGATTCAAAGGTTCGTACTGAAATCCGATATTCCCGATCCCCTGCTGGGTCTTGCCGTCGTTTTAGGTATTCTGGTGTTCATCACTCATCGGTCGAATATACGAAGGCTTCTGCGAGGTGAGGAGAATCGGTTCGGGTCGAAAAAGATGGAGAAATCAAAGGGTCTTGCTGAGTCGCCCGATGCGCATCTCAACGAATAGGTCTTTACGATTACAAGTATTCTGTCACATACCGTGATGGAGTCTGTTCATGGAAGCGAGCCAAGGTAAAGCGAGAATCGGTGTGCTGGGAGCGGGGAGTTGGGGAACCGCTCTGGCAGTACTGCTCCATTCCAACGGTCATGCGGTCGCGATGTGGGAATTCAGGAAGGATGCGGCGCACCGGCTTGCAGAGACCCGGGAAAATACCGATTTTCTGCCGAGCGTGGTCATCCCCGCGGACATTGAAATTTCTTCGGACTTGGCAGCGGTCGTCGATGAGAAAGACATCCTACTCATCATGCTGCCTTCCCATGTGGTGCGTTCCGTCGGCCAGCAGCTATCCCGTTTTTCCTTGCAGGATGTTCTCCTCGTGAGTGGCAGCAAGGGCATCGAGAACGAGACCCTGATGCGGATGTCCGAGGTCTTGATGGAAACGATTCCCGGCCTTTCCATGGATCGCATCGTCGTGCTCTCGGGGCCGAGCCATGCCGAAGAAGTCGGCCAGTCCATACCGACTGTGGTGGTGGCTGCGTCGACGCGGGAGGCGTCTTCCAGGCGGATTCAAGAAGTTTTCATGAATCCTTCGTTCCGGGTTTACGCCAACAAGGATGTCATCGGTGTGGAGCTGGGGGGTTCCCTGAAGAACGTCATCGCCATTGCTGCGGGCATCTGCGACGGAGTGGGTTTCGGGGACAACACCAAGGCGGCACTCCTGGATCGGGGGATCGTGGAGATTACCCGCCTGGGTACGGCCATGGGAGCCCATCACATGACGTTCGCGGGCCTGTCCGGCATGGGCGACTTGATCGTTACCTGCATGAGCCGTCATAGCCGGAATCGATACGTGGGAGAGGAGATTGGGAAGGGGAAGTCCCTGCAGGAAGTGCTCGACGGCATGGTCATGGTGGCCGAGGGTGTCCGAACGACACGGTCGGTTCACGACCTGTCGAAAAAATACGATGTCGACATGCCGATTTCCGAAGAAGTCTACCAGGTACTCTTCCGAGGTAAAAACCCGCAGAAGGCGGTCTACGATCTGATGACGCGCGATCCAAAGATGGAGGATTGGGGATGAGGTCGTTCGCGATGACACGTTCCCTGCGCGACATGAAAGTATGGCCATTACACATTAGTGATCCTGACATAATAGACTAGAAGGGTGGTTCCATGGATAAGGTTTATGTCTCAGATATAGCGAAACACGACGGTCAAGAAGTCACGGTTCGAGGATGGCTTTACAACAAGCGATCCAGCGGCGGGGTCTGGTTCCTACTGGTCCGCGACGGAACGGGCTTGATCCAGAGTGTGGTCTCCAAGACGGATGTATCGGAAAAGACCTTTCAAGCGTGCGTGGATGTCACGCAGGAATCGTCGTTGTCGGTGACGGGCACGGTTTCGGCAGACAAACGGGCGCCGGGCGGGTACGAGCTCCAGGTCAAGGACATCGATCTCCATCAAGTGGCCGAGGAGTTTCCCATCACGCCCAAGGAACACGGCACGGCTTTTCTGATGGATCACCGTCATCTGTGGCTCCGTTCTTCGAGGCAAGTGGCCATTCTGAAGGTGCGTCACGAGATCATCAAGGCGTGCCGCGATTTTTACGATGAACGGGGATTTACCCTCGTGGACACGCCGGTTTTTACACCGGCCGCGGTGGAAGGCACGACCACCCTTTTTGCGACAGATTACTTTGGTGAAACAGCCTATCTTACCCAGAGCGGACAGCTATACAGCGAGGCTTCCATCGCCGCTTTGGGCAAGGTATACTGTTTTGGTCCCACTTTCCGGGCCGAAAAGTCGAAGACGCGAAGGCATTTAACCGAGTTCTGGATGGTGGAGCCGGAGGTGGCCTATGCCGACCTGGACGATAACATGAAGCTGGCCGAGGATTTCGTTGCGTACATCGTACAGAGGGTGCTGGAGAATAGACAGGAGGAACTGAAGAAACTGGAAAGGGAGACGGCACCCCTGGAAAAGGTGACCACACCGTTTCCCCGGATTTCGTACGACGAGGCTGTAAAAATTCTCCACGACAAAGGCGTGGACTTCGAACACGGGAACGATTTTGGCGGGGGCGACGAAACCGTCATCTCCGAGCAGTTCGACAAGCCCCTGATGGTGCACCGGTATCCCGCGGCCGTCAAGGCCTTCTACATGAAAAGAGATGCAGAGGATCCCACCAAAGCATTGGGTGTGGATGTCCTGGCTCCCGAAGGATACGGAGAGATCATCGGCGGCGGTCAGCGAGAGGATGACCTCGACGCCCTCTTGGAACGCATCCGTGAGCACAAGCTTCCGATGAAAGCCTACGAATGGTACCTGGACCTGCGCCGGTATGGTACTGTGCCTCATTCGGGATTCGGACTGGGTGTCGAACGCACCGTAGCCTGGATCTGTAAACTTCCCCATATACGGGAGACCATCCCCTTCCCCCGCATGATGCACCGTTTAACCCCTTAATAGAATCGGGAAGAGCGTCGTCCCAAGATGTCTGGAAAAGTAAAAATCAGAGCCGTTCTCATTCTCGGCTGTCTGTGTCATCTTGCGCTTCTGGGAGTCCGGATCGAGGCCCAGGAGGTGAATTCGATTCAGAGAACCCACGATGCCATCGTCCTGGAAGGGGCGGATTTGCCGGATTTTCTGGGCAAGCCAGTTGATGATATACGCGTTTATCGTTTCCTCCACACGCCGGGCCGGTGGGAGCCCATTCCCTTTCAGGTGGACGAGCTGGACGGAGTGGACTCGTACTTCGGAACCAAAAACGGCGTCTTGGACTCAGACGACGAGATCGTGTTCCTTGCCAGGGATTTGGGAGACTTCGTCTCGGATTCTGTGTGGGTAGACGACGAGGAGGCTACGTATTCTGGGCGGTACGTGTTCACGGCGGAAGATCCCCTGGTCCCGGATCAAAGGGGCTGGGCATACATCTATGCGTCATCTCAGCTGCCCAAATCGGAGAACGTATACGTCCGGTATGAAGCACCACCCGGCGAGGATGATTGGGTCGAGACCGATTCGTATCGTATCGTGCATGGAAGCAATGGATTTCAAGGTTCCGTTTATCTGAAAACATCCGCCGGCGGGGATGACATCGACTTTATGGATCGGCAGAAGATTCGTTTTAACGTGAGGATTGATCTGGGCGCGCTGGGGAGCAAGACCATCGTCATCAAAGAGGAGATGGATGAGGATATCGAAATCATCGTATTCGTCACCATTCACGCCAGGGCAAGACGAAAATCATACGAATACCTCCCGGGATGCACGGTCCGCCAGCATCGGAAGATGGTGTTGAATATCGAGATCACCGGTTCCCAGATTGACGATGTGAACTATGAACTCCCGTTCGAGACGACCTTCTACCCCACGTATACGGACTGGGCGTCGGGGAGTATGGAAATTCCCGAGTTCAGCGGCGGCCAGATGAAGGAGATCCGCCTTTCCACGGACCTCAACAGCAACAGCTACGGGATGATTTTCACGAATACATACAACGCCCAAGGCGTTCGGGTGAACGGGGTGAGCTCGGCCTACGACAATACCCTGGTCTGGCCGGGTCAGAATTGGTATCTCATCGTCGCAGACCCGGCGTATTCCGGGGCTGTTCTTCAGAATGCTTCAATCGTGACCCTGTATGATTTTCGGGCCGATCCCATACCCAACACGACCCAGAGGCTGTATTTCAAGGACAACAGCTCCAGGGATGGGGGGGACACCGGTGACCGGATGTCGTACGGCGATACCGGCGTTCAGATCAACGGGAACAATGTTTACGGCCAGATCGATTATTACACCGCCTCCTACTACCTTCCTGCAAACCTGGATACCACAGAAGCGAAGGCCATTCATACCAGGCACTTTACCCCATTGACAATCACGGGTCTTGCCGAGCGACTGACCTACATGCTGACCGTGGATACCGAGCCGCCCGAAGGGGGCTACGTCCAGGCTGATCCCGCGGTCGGTCTTGTGTTTGCCGGCAGCTCCGTGACCTTGTCGGCCATCGCCAATCCGGGATACATCTTTGCGGGCTGGTCCGGGGACGCATCCGGTACGGAAAATCCGTTGTCATTCACCATGACCGGAGATACGCATATCACGGCCCGGTTTGTTCGCATTCAATCGATTACCGTGGACACACAGCCATCGGGGCTTCGGTTTCATGCCGATGATCTCGAGTATACGAGTCCGCATACCTTTGATTGGATCGTCGGTAGTTCCCATCGCCTAGTAACCGATTCCCTTCAACACGGCGATGAGGGGTATCGGTACCTCTTCGTATCCTGGAACGATTCGATACGTCGGAGTTACGATTACATCGTCCCCCATCAGGACGAAAACATCCTTGCCCGTTTTCAGCCCCAGGTCTACCTGACGACGGCGGTGAGTCCTGAAGGAGCCGGAGACGTGATCCCCGCCCCGCCTGGAACCTGGCTTTCCCAGGATACCGTCGTCCAGGTCCGGGCGATACCCGCCTCCTATTACGCCTTCTTCAACTGGACGGGAGACCTGGCAGGATGGAGCAATCCCGATTCCGTGCTGATGGATCGGCCACGGGCGATTACGGCCGTCTTCGGGAATTACGGGCCTCTGGTAGCCGCACCCGATACATCCTTTGCAGAAGACGACATGTTATCCATCGATTTTGTTACGATCATGGAATGGATTCAGGATGAGAACAATGACGATTCGACTTTGGTGGTGGACATCCGCGGAGGAAACAGGCTCAGCGTGTCCGTCGATTCCACCCGAGGCCATGTACAGATAACCAATCGGCAGATACACTGGAATGGCGTGGACACAGTCTTCATCACCGCGTCCGATCCGCTGAATGCCGCGGGGTTCGACGATATGGTCGTACGGGTGATTCCCACGCCAGACCCGCCCGAGCCCTTCATACTGGTCGAACCCGAGGACGGCACGATCTATACCCAATGGCCCACGGAGGTGAATTTTCTCTGGGAGCCATCGTACGATCCGGATATGGAGGACAGGGTGACCTACGTGTTCGAGATAGACACGACCCGTATGTTCAACAGTCCGAAGCGCGTTCAAATGTCAGACATACAAGGGCCGAGCTACAGATTCGTGTGGCCCGATGCGTACGTCGACGGAAGATACTACTGGAGAGTAGCGGCCCTGGACGACGTGTTTTCTCCCACTCTCAGCAGCGACGTTTTCCAGATTCGCCTGTCCACGGGTAAAGTGGGCGAGGCACCGTCCACTTTTGTACTGGACCAGAATTACCCGAATCCCTTCAATGATGCCACGACGATTCGGTACGGTGTTCCGCGTACCGCCCGGATCTCACTGGTCGTGTACAACAGCCAGGGGCGTCGGGTGCGGACGCTCCTGGAACGGGTGCAGGACGGCGGCTACTTCATCACACGATGGGACGGCAGGGATGATCAGGGCGAGGTTGCGGCCACGGGAGTGTACTTTCTCCTCCTGCGGTCGGGCTCCCATACATCGGTCAAAAAAACCGTGTTACTGAGATAAATAAAAACGTGTAGACGTATCCAATTCCATAAAATCGTCAACGTGAAACACCATCCTACCATCATACAGTAGGGGCCGAACGTAGCGAATACGATTTTCTGTTTTGATAGATGATTTTACTTTTTTATTTTTAGTGTGGATGATACGCGTGAAGGTTTGCATGTTTCGTCATATTCAGAAATTCGCATTTTTGTCCGTTTTTATCGTATCGGGGATTCTGGTTGCCCAGCCTGGTGCGTTTGGAGACCGTGTCGATCTGGGCCTGGTCGAGCACGACGACATCACCGAAGCCTCGGGCATCGCAGCCAGCCGGAAGAACAGCGATGTGCTGTGGACCCACAACGATTCGGGCGGTGAGAATCGCCTTTTCGCGTTGGATACGCAGGGCCGACACCTGGGTATCTATTATCTCGTGGGATGCGAGAACCGGGACTGGGAGGACATGGCCGTCGGTCCGGGGCCTGTGGAGGGCCAGCATTACCTTTATATTGGCGATATCGGGGACAATCAGGCCGTCTATGACACATACCGTATCTATCGCGTCATGGAGCCGGATGTGGTCGTCGGTCAAAATCCCGTGATGGAAAACCTGGACGGCGCCGAGGCCATCGCCTTCCGATACCCCGACGGAAGCCGGGATGCGGAAGCGTTGATGGTCGATCCGTTGACCAAAGACGTCTATGTGATCAGCAAAGAGTGGAATGCGACGGTGGTGTATCGTGCGGCCTATCCGCAATCCACCCAGGAAATCCTGACTCTGGAACGTGTGACCCCGTTGTCCCAGATCGGAATCGTCGCTGGCGATGTCTCTCCCGACGGGTCGGAAATCCTGCTGAAGAATTATCTTGTCATATACTACTGGAGGCGTCAAACCGGCAAACTACTGGGAGATGCCTTCGCAGAACCGGCGGTGACCGTACCTTATCTACCAGAGCCCCAGGGTGAGGCTGTGTGCTGGAAATCTGACGGGATGGGGTATTATACCGTCAGCGAGGAATTCTCCGGGACGCCGGGCCGTCTCTATTTTTATCCGCGGCTGGAGGAATCTCGAATTTCGGATCGGGGGGCGACTCCGACGATGTTTGCCCTGTATCCGAACTATCCCAACCCGTTCAATGCGACGACAGTCATCATGTATCAACTGTCGGAAACGTCGCGTGTCGGATTGAACGTTTATGGTCCGTCCGGCGATTTTATCAAAACGCTGATGGATAGTGTCCAACCGCAAGGCATCCATCGCATGACATGGGATGGCACGGATGAGGACGGGAACAGGGTTTCATCGGGCATCTATATGATCCGATTGAACACGGAATCCTTCCAGGATTCCAGACGAGTCGTGCTGGTCAAATGAAGGCAGGCAGGATGGGAAGAAGAATACAAATCGGTGTCGTCGGCGGTCGGGATGCATCCCCCGAGGTATTGAAGGATGCTGAAGAGGTGGGCAGACGCATCGCCCGGAAAGGAGCCGTGCTGGTGTGCGGGGGTATGGGCGGTGTGATGGAAGCGGCCTGCAGGGGTGCCCAGGAGGCCGGGGGGCTTACGGTGGGTATTCTTCCCGTCTCATCGGCCGAGGACGGCAATCCGTACCTGGATGTCGTCATCCCGACGGGCATGGGACTGGCCCGGAATACCCTCATCATCCTCTCTGTGGACGGAGTGATCGCCGTGGGGGGTAGGTATGGGACGCTGTCCGAGGTAGCCTTTGCCCTTCAACTGCGGCGTCCGGTCGTTTCGCTGCACAGCTGGGATTTCGATGAAGCGATCATCGCAGTGAAGACGCCCCAAGAAGCCGTGGAGCAGGTCTTTCGCATGATCGAGTGAATCTCGTTCGATAAAATCGGAAGGGAATTCGGGTATCCCGACATCCGAAGATAAGAGGTTGTAAGTCAAGGCACACTCATGTACGTTCGGGCGCACATCGTCGTTTCGGGAAGGGTCCAGGGAGTCGGCTATCGGTACTTTGTGATGAGACTGGCGAGGAAATGGGAGCTCACGGGCTGGGTCAAGAATCTGTCAACAGGAGAGGTAGAAATCGATGTGGAAGGCCCCAGAGGACTCATCGAGTCCCTCATCCAGGAACTCTGGACCGGGAATGCCTGGGCAACTGTCAGGAATGTGGACGTCCGGTGGGAAAAGTATACCGGAACGTACACCGGGTTCGATGTTGCGTTTTATTAATGTATCATCCATCGGATGCTGAGGAACGAATGGATGTGATAAGATTATCTTATAATGATTTCTTAAATATCGACTTGATTTAGAATCGGAATTGTTTATCTTAGGAGAGGAGGATGATTGATCTAAAGTCCGTCATACGGGATATCCCGGATTTTCCGAAGAAGGGCATCGTATTCAAGGATATCACCACGCTATTGAAGGATGCCCAGGCGTTCCGGCAAGCTGTGGAAGACCTCTGCGCGCCCTACCGCGATAATAAAATCGATATCATCGTGGGTGTGGAGTCCAGAGGATTCATTTTCGGCGGTGCCATGGCTGTGGCGTTGGGCGTTGGTTTCGTCCCAGCCCGTAAGCCGGGCAAGCTGCCGGCCGAAACATTAAAAGAAGAGTATGCCCTGGAATACGGAACCGATGCGGTGGAGATGCACAGGGACGCCATCCAAGAAGGAATGCGGGTGCTCGTCGTGGACGATCTACTGGCTACGGGCGGTACGGCCGCGGCCACGATTCGCCTCGTGGAAAAAATGGGGGGCCGTATCGTCGGTGTGGCTTTCCTCATCGAATTAAATTTTTTGAAAGGACGGGAGAAACTGGGGAATGTACCCATACATGTCCTGATTGATTTTCCTGAAGAATAATAGATCGGAAAGGGGTAGGCGATATGAGTTCGAAGCAAGACGTTTTAAACGAAATGGCGCAGAAACTAATAAAGGGTGATGCAGACGGTGTGAAGACATTGACGCAACAAGCCCTGTCACAGGAGATTTCCGCCGTGGACATTCTGAACAAGGGATTGGTCAGTGGCATGAACGTTGTGGGCGATAAATTCAAGAACAATGAATTTTTTATTCCAGAAGTCCTGATCGCGGCCAGAGCCATGAAGGCGGGCATGGAAATCATCAGACCCATGCTGGTGGAGGCCAAAGTGAAGTCTCGGGGTAGAGTCATCATGGGGACGGTCAGGGGCGACCTTCACGACATCGGTAAGAATATCGTGGCCATGATGCTGGAAGGGGCCGGATTCGATGTCGTGAATCTGGGGGCGGATATGACGATTGAAAAAATCATGGAACAGATGAAAGAGGATCCGGCCGATGTCGTCGGCCTGTCGGCTCTTCTTACGACCACGATGGTCTACATGAAGGATGTCGTCGATGCACTGAATGAGGCTGGGATGAAGGATAAAGTGAAAGTCATCGTCGGTGGGGCACCCATCACACAAGCCTATGCGGATGAGATTGGCGCCGATGGGTATGCACCGGACGCAGCCTCATCCGTCGATCTGGTCAAGGGGCTGTTGAACATTCGAGATTGAATCCACGGATACGATGTTTCGTTCAATTATTCGGGATTCACGTTTCGAGTCCCGGTTAGCGTTATCTTAACCATCAAACCCCGTGAGGGATCACGGGGTTTTTTGTATTCGTTCCTTATTCGGTCACTCCGTACAAATGTCGACCAATCTCTAGTTGGTCTGCTCAGCGATAAGTCGGACCACTGAGAACCATTCCGATACTCCCTACAGATGGCATGTCTGCTTTAATCCAACGCAAATCCCGCCAGTCTTTCCAATGATTTGATCAAAGCTTGCGTGCCTTCCCGGCCCTCCCCTGCTGCCTGATTGCTGGCGTATAGCTGGTGCACCAACCCCAAACCGGGCATGGGCAACCGTGCCTCCCTGGCCGACTCCAAAGCCAGGCGGAGGTCCTTCTGCTGAAGGTCGATCATGAATCCGGGGTCGAAATCCCGGACGATCATTTTTGGGCCCAGGTTGGAGAGCTGCCAGGAGCCGGCAGCACCGTTTTGGGTTGCTTCGATCATGATACCGGGGTCCACGCCCGATTTCTTCGCGAACAGGATCGCTTCGCACACGGCCAGGTTTGTGACAGACACGAGGATCTGATTGCAGAGCTTCACGGTCTGGCCCATGCCGTGATCCCCTACATGGGTAATGGATTTTCCCAGAGCCTCGAATATCCGCAGGCAACGTTGAAACACCTCTTTCTTTCCGCCCACCATGATGGCCAGCGTACCGGCTCGGGCTCCCGTATCACCGCCGCTGACTGGAGCATCCAGCATGTCTATGCCTTTTTCCGCGAGTCTACCGGCTATGGATCGTGTCGCCGACGGCGAGATGGTGCTCATGTCGATGACCACGCTTCCGGGTTTCACGCCGTGGATGACGCCATTCTCGCCGAGGATGACTTCCTGCACGTCGGGAGTGTCCGTAATGATGGTGATAATAACGTCCGAGTTTGCGCTTGCTTCTGCCGGAGAATCGGCCGTTTTTGCACCCTCCTTGGCGAAAGCCTCGGATTTCTCCTTTGTCCTGTTATACACGGTAACCGGATAGCCTGATTTTAGAAGGTTACGGCACATGGGTCTGCCCATGATGCCCAGTCCGATGAAGCCGATGCTTTGCATGTCGTTTTACTCCTGTTTTATACTCTGAATCCTTATGTATCAAGATACTTATAAAATCATTATTTGGCAATGCGAAATAGATGCCGGATCAGCACTTTTTTGATACATGGAATTGAAACAAGTGTAGCGATGAAAATAGTAAAAAGGTTTCAATGTAGCTGATAAGAGACGATGTCGTAACCGGGGGTGATGCGATGGATGGTACCGAATATGTCCGAAAAACGAATGTGAATCGTCGGAAAATAAGTATTACACGATAACGATGGGTTGGGGATCAAGAGCGGAATTCAATAGGCTGTCGTTTCCCTCTGCATAAAAAATGCCCGTCTATTGTCTAAAGACAGGGCTTTTCGATAATTCGGGAACGCAGCCTATTTTCTCGGCAGACCGCCCCACTGGAGTTTTTGCCGCAGGAGATCGAAGAAGCTGTGTTCGTGGAACGTCACCAGATGGATGTAGAAATCGCCTTTCTCAACCTCCAGAGTCGTGCCCGATGCCACGCGGATATTCTCCTGTCCGTCGACACTGAGAAGAGCATCGGAGTCGTTGAATTCGACTTTCAGGATCACTTTACTCGAGGCCGGTATAACAGTCGGCCGAACGGTAAGGGCATGAGGGCAGATGGGGTTCAGGATGATAGACTCCAGCGAAGGTACGACGATGGGCCCCCAGGCAGATAACGAGTAAGCGGTCGACCCAGTAGGGGTCGAGATGATGATGCCGTCGGCGATGTACGTATTAAAATATTCGCCGTCGATGGTGACATCCACGCGTATCACACGCGGGCTGCTCCCCCGATCCAGCACCACGTCGTTCATGGCAAAATACTCGCCTCTTGGAAGATTGGTAGAAACCCGGGTCGTTAGCACCATACGCTGGTCGATGATGTAATCCCCGGCGACGATTTTCTCCATTTTCGGATAGAAGTCTTCGACAGAGGCTTCGGTTAAAAAACCCAATCCGCCCAGATTCACACCCATCAGGAGTTTCCCCGATCTACCCACCAGCCGGGCTGCTGCCAGCATGGTTCCGTCTCCACCCATGGCGACGATGAGGTCGCTCCTCTGGGGTATAGACGCATGGTCGACGATGGTGATGTTTTTCTCATCGAGCCCTAACTTCTCGACAAGCTGTTTGCTGAGGACGATATCGATGTGACGGTCGATAAGCCAGTCGAGGAACGGGCAGAGAAGCTCCCGGACTTTCGGTTTTTGGATGTTGGCAAAGATACCGATTTTCATAACACGCACAGTGCTCTTTGTATACAGTTCGTTATCTTCCGGCCTTTATACGCAACAAAAACTTGCTTTTTCTTTTTTGGTTGTTGGAATGAGCTAGGGACAGAATCTCCCGGCTAAGGCTTTCGATATCCAATCCTGTATCCTTGAATAGATCGTCGTATTTGCCGTGAGGTACAAAACGGTCGGGCAGACCGAAACGTCGGAACCGTATTTTATCCGATGCCCGCTCGGAGAATACTTCGGCCACGGCACTGCCAAATCCGCCGATGATGGTGTTGTTTTCTACCGTAACGACGGTCGGGTAGCGATGGATGACGTCGTCCATCATATCGGTGTCTAGGGGTTTGATGAATCGGGCATTGATGACACGGGCCGAGATACCGTTTTCCCCCAGTTTCTCGGCCAGAGCAATGGATGGCACAACCCGATCCCCGATGGCCAGGATCGCCATGTCTTTTCCGTCGCGTACGGTCTCACTTCTTCCGATGGGAATCTCGTTAAAATCGGATTTGATAGGCAATCCCAGGCTTTCGCCCCTGGGAAATCGGAGCGCAATCGGTCCTTTCCTGTATCGAATGGCCGTCCAGAGCATGTCTCTGAGTTCGTTTTCATCCTTGGGTGCCATGATGACGAGGCCTGGTACCAGGCGAAGGTAGCTCAGGTCGAAACTTCCGTGATGGGTAGGTCCGTCCTCTCCCACGAGCCCCCCTCGATCCAGCACAAAAACAACGGGTATCTTCTGGAGGGCTACATCATGAATCACTTGATCCAGTGCCCTCTGGAGGAACGTCGAATAGATGGCTAAGACGGGTTTGAGTCCGTTCAGGGACAGTCCTGCGGCAAAGGTCACCGCGTGCTGCTCTGCGATACCGACATCGAAAAAGCGGTCGGGAAAGTGCTGGGCCATGTAAACCAGGCCCGTACCGTCGGCCATGGCCGCGGTGATGCCTACGATCTTTTCGTCCTTTTCCGCCAATTCCACCAGGGTTCTGCCGAATACCTCGGTGTACGTCGGTGCCTTTTTCGATTTTGTACTCCCGGTTTCTCTGCAGAAAGACCCCAGACCGTGGAATTTGGTGGCATCCTGCTCGGCGAACTTGTACCCCTTCCCTTTGGTCGTGATGATGTGGACCAGAATAGGGCCGCGGATTTTCTGTATCTTACGAAAAACACTGAGAAGCCCCGTTAGATTATGCCCGTCGACAGGACCGAAGTATCGAAAACCGAACCGTTCGAAAAGGGAGCCGGGTATCATCATGGCTTTAAGGCCTTCTTCGATGCGGTGGACGGTGTCCCGCACTCGTTTGGAGCCCCGTGGCAATTTGCCCGTCAATTCCCAGATGTCGGTTTTGATTTTATTGTAAAGGGGTGTCGTGATCACCTGCGTTAATGCGCGTGAGAGGGCGCCGACGTTGGGCGAGATGGACATTCGATTGTCGTTCAGCACGACGATGATGTCTCGTTTTGATCCACCGGCGTTGTTCAAGCCCTCGAATGCTTCGCCCCCTGTGAGGGCTCCGTCTCCCACTACGGCCACGACGTTGTGCTGTTTTTGATTCAGGTCTCTGGCCGTGGCCATGCCCAAAGCGGCAGAGATGGCCGTAGAAGCATGTCCCACACCGAAGGTGTCGTACTCACTCTCCGTGATCCTGGGAAAACCGCTGATACCGCCGAACTGACGCAGGGTATGAAAAAGCGCCTTCCGGCCCGTCAGAATTTTATGTACATACGCCTGATGACCCACATCCCAGACGATTTTATCGTGGGGTGTATCGAAGACCGTATGAAGGGCGATGGTCAGTTCGACAGACCCGAGATTGGGAGCCAGGTGTCCGCCGGTGGTTGAGACCGTAGAAATCAAGAACTCCCGCAACTCTTCTGCGAGTTTTTCCAGGGCCGGAATGTCGAGAGATTTTAAGTCTTGAGGCGAGTCGATTCCATCCAGTACTTTGTCCATCACACATTCCTCGTTGGATGTTCGAGGATTATTATCCTCATTCCATGGGTTCCGTTCGGAATTCGCCGTTTTTCCCCTTTACCAGCCTTTGAAGGCGGGCCTCGGCCTCGTTCAATTTTTCCAGACAGGTTTCGACCAGTTTCATGCCTTCCTCAAACGCCTTCATGGCCTCATCGAGTGTGGCTTCGCCTCTCTCCAGTTCTTCGACGATAGCCTCCAGTTTCTGAAAGGCTTCTTCGAAACGTATCTCTTCTTTTTTCGACGCAGACATGATTTATTCTATACGTCCTCGATTTCCTCGATGGTACTCCGAACCGATCCCTCCGAGAATCGGATTCGGACGTTCTCATCCTTTTCCACGTCTGTCGCACGCCTGACCACGGCATTGTCTCGCATGCGGGTGGTGATGCTGTACCCGCGTTTCAGTACGCCCATGGGATTCAGGCTCTGCAACTTTCCATGGAGTCGATGCACATCCGATTGCATGGCCGAAAGACGATGGCTCTGGAAGGTCTCCAGCGTTCTGGTCATGTCGTCGATGCGCTGCCGGTACTCTCGTATCCGATCCACAGGAGCCCGGAATCCGTAACTTTTCTTCAGGGATTCGATCTTCTCCCGATACCGCAGGATACGCGTTTGCTGGGCGTTGACCATTCGATCGGTCCACTGAAGAATCGTTTGCAATAGTTCTTCCCGGTTCTTTACGACCAGCTCTGCTGCGGCCGAGGGAGTCGGCGCTCTTACATCGGCCACAAAATCGCTGATGGAAAAGTCGATATCATGGCCCACGGCAGAAACAACCGGAATCCTGGAACGAAAGATCGACCGGGCCACGATCTCTTCATTAAACGCCCAGAGGTCTTCCAGGGATCCACCTCCCCGGCCCACGATCAGGACCTCCACGTCTCCGTATTCGTTGAAGGCGTCTATGGCAGCGGCGATTTCCGCAGCCGCACTTTCGCCCTGGACACGGACCGGATAGAGAATCATCTGAGCCGAGGGAAACCGGCGGTTGATGATACTGACGATATCCTGGATGGCGGCTCCTGTGGGGGAGGTGACGATGCCGATCCGCTCGGGGAAAGCAGGGAGCGGCTTTTTATGCTCCATATCGAACAGGCCTTCTTCCAACAGCTGTTTTTTCAGTGCATCGAAGGCCATCTGGAGTTCGCCCATGCCGGCAGGACGTATCCGGTGCACATCCAGTTGATACCGGCCTTGCCTTTCGTATACAGAGACATCTCCGAAAGCATGGATGTTCATGCCATCCTGGGGCTGGAATAGGAGGAATTGATTCTTCCCTCGCCACATCACGCAGGAAATCTGGGCATCGGCGTCTTTCAACGAGAAGTACAAATGCCCGGACGAATGCTTTTTGAGATTCGAGATTTCTCCCTCGATCCATACGGAGGGGAATCCTTGTTCCAGGATTCGTTTAATTTCTCTCGTGATCTGAGTAACGGTATAGACACGATGGATGGCGGAGCCGGATGTCCATTCCGCAGAAGATTCAAAAATCCGCGCAGCGGCGGATTCAAAGGGTTCTTCATCCTCTTTATTTGAATAAAAATTGCTCATTTAAGCTTCTTTTTGTGCCGGTTTTTGCGCAACCTTTTTTTCCGCTTATGGGTCGCAATCTTATGGCGTTTCCGCTTTTTACCACAGGGCAATACGCATCCCTCCTTTCCAATTTTTCCTGTTTTTCTTACAGATAACGATCTAATTCAGAAAATATATCCGTCTGTTTCTTTTGGGTGTTAGACAAAAATTTTCCGCTTTCT
>CAZTKR010000042.1:0-19325 GCA_964614115.1 uncultured bacterium
CTCCTCATCGTCCTGCATCCCATCCACTCACTTATAAAAGAGTACATGCATAGGTAATAAGTAAAATTACCTCTCTGATGAATAATTACCTACATATGCACCTGCATAAACGCCTGTAGGTAACAATGCAAAAAAACCTTACTTTTTAGTTTTTCCGAAGACACAATCTACCATGTCAATACATCTACATGTTTCCTTCACATCGTGAACCCGGACGATATGAACGCCTTTCAGGACACTGGCCGCCACCGCTGCCGCGGTTCCCATCACACGGTCGTCCTTGGCCCGGTTTAACGCCCATCCGATGAACGATTTTCGCGATACACCGATGAGCAGAGGACAGCCCAGGCCGTGAAACTGTTTCAACCGGTTGAGCAGGATGAAATTATCCGGCCACGTCTTCCCAAAACCGATTCCCGGGTCTACGATAATCCGATCCCTGGTGATGCCGGCCTCTACGGCTGTTGCAATGCGCTCATCTAAAAACGCATAGATTTCGCCGATGAGATTCGAATACGTGGGATTTTTCTGCATATCCTTGGGCAAGCCTCTCATATGCATGAGAATCAGCGGAACCCGGTGTTCGGCCACGACACCTGCCATTCCGGGATCGGAGCGAAGGGCGCTGATATCGTTCACGATGTGAGCACCCGCTTCGATAGCCTCGCGGGCCACGAGGGACTTGGTTGTATCGATGGACAGGAGAACGTTCACCCTTCCGCGAAGTCGTTGGATCACAGGAATGACACGATCCAGCTCCTCCTCAGCAGATATGGAATCCGACCCGGGGCGGGTGGATTCACCCCCGATGTCGATGATATCCGCTCCTTCTTCGGCCATCTCACAACCTCTTTCCACGGCTTTGTCGGTATCGTAATACTGTCCACCGTCGGAAAAGGAATCGGGCGTCACGTTGAGGACGCCCATTACGTGCGTTCGCTCCCAGAGCCGGAGAACCCGGGGCCCGCAGTCGATTTCAAAGGAAACCGGCCGGACGACACGGGATAAGTGTTCGTTTAGTTTTTCAGCAAGATCGACGCATTCCAAGGGCGGTTTTTTTATCTGTTCCATCATGCGGTGGAATGTCCGCAACTCACCGAGAAGCAGGACGTCCGCACGTCCGGTTGCACCGTTGTTGAACTCGGTTACAAAGCCGTCACCGTCCAGGGAGCGGATGGTCTTCTGGATTTGGCGGGCAACCTCGGTTTCCAGCCGTGTCATCTGAATCGTGAGATGGATCGCCCCTGCACCCGATGCATGCGCTCGGCCGACAATCGAATCTTTATCGGGAACCGACCTGTGGGTGTGGTCCAGGTCATGGATATGAAGAATGCGGATACCCGTCACGGAACACTCTCTCCGTCTTGAAGCATGCGATTGAGCTGCCTGCGTGCTTCCTCGGCATAAGGATCGTTCACGCCGTTCCGAAGGCGAATGCGTTGCCGAAAACACGCCTTTGCCTGTTCGCTCTCGCCCTTCTGGGCGTGGATCATACCCATATAGAGGTAGCTGTCCGCATGGTTGTCTATGGCGATGGCCCTCTTGAAAAAACCGGCCGCTTCATCCACTTTCTCGTCGTTGTAGTAGGCAATGCCGAGGTTGTAGTATGCATCGGCATACGTCGGCGATATCTCCAATACCTTCTCGTACACCCGGATGATGTGAACAATATCGTTACGCGAAACATACAACTTGCCCAGGGCCAGTAAACCGTCCAGCGACCGGGGATGAATCCGTAGCAATTCCTTGTAAACCGCCTCTGCCTCTCCGGGTTTGTTTTTATAGTACAGATCGTCGCCCAGAGCCAGTCTGGCTTTCTCCAACGCGGGATTCAACCGGACGGCATGCCGAAGAAGCGCCGCCTTGCTCTTGAATCCGCTGTAGGAATACCGGGACGGATGGATTCGGCTCATGCTCCAGTAAATAAGGGGATCGTCCTTGTCCAGGTGAAAGGCTCTTTGGATTGCATCCTCGGCCTTATTCCAGCGTTGGGACTGAATGTAGACGTCGCCCAAAATCCGGTATGCCTCGGCATCGCTGCTGTCCGCCTCCAACACCTGCCGCAGCAGGCCGGCCGCTTCGATGTAGACATCTTCCGCAAATCGATGCTGAGCCTGAAGTTCAGCGGCCTTGTGCAAGAGTACGGACGCCAATTCCTTCTGGATGCCTGGATGGTTTGTATCGATGACTGCGGCTCTCCGGAAGTCATTCTCGGCTTTGGCTATGTCACTCGTGCATCGATGATACCGCCCCCATCCGTAGGCTTCCCACGCGGCCTGTGCCGGCAGAGCCGGAGGAGAAACGGCATGATCTCCGGCCGACGCCAGGGTTAACACATCCCGGGTGATGTGCGTGAAAAAATCGTCGGGCTGCTGGAGGATTAAGGAATCGGTGTCCGTTCGCACACATCTGTTTTCGATAAAATCGTAGAATGACCATTCCACGGAATATCCGCGTTCGAGTCGTGACAGCCCCAGCAGAACGATTAAAAAATCAAGCTCGATGCGATTTCCGTAAGACGTCAGATAATGGATGTCGGATGCAGAGTCCGCATCGATGGCATCGGTCATCCAGTCCATGGGATAGGCCAGAATTGTTACGGAATCCAACGACTCGATACCGTCCGTGATCCCATCGGCCACGACCATGCCTAGCCATTTCTCTGACGAAGCCACAGGAAAACACGCCACCCGCAGACGATCCTGAAACGGACGTCGGACACTGATGACGGCCACGATGACAACAACGACCGCTCCCCAGCAGATGATCAACGATTTTCGGAAAGTTTGTGTGGAAATAACGCTACTGTTTTTCGTGAAATAGAGAATGAGATGAAAGACACTCCCGATAAAGAGTAATAGAAGTATCCTGCCATCGTATAATGAATCCATCGTATTTCACCGGTATCATCCCTGTGATGAAACCGAACCGTCTGAAGCAGACTCCTTTTTTTGTCTTCGAGGACGAGATCGCGTTCCTGTGGATTGTTTCTTTTCCGTCGATTTGGGCATTGCCGAGGTTTTTTTCCTGGGACGCAGCTTTTTGCCCTGGATGACTCGGTCGATTTCTTCGCCGTCCAGAATCTCCCGCTCCAGCAGGGCCTCGGCGAGACGGTGGAGTTTGGTTTGATTCTTCCTCAGAAGCTTCTCCGCCCGATCCGCGGCTTGCTGAACGATTCGCTTGACTTCCTCATCGATGAGAATAGCCGTGCTTTCACTGTAATCCCGATGCTGGGCGATCTCCCGTCCCAGGAATATCTCCTCGGACTTCTTTCCGAAGGTCACGGGACCTAATTTGGGACTCATGCCCCACTCACAAACCATCTTACGTGCCAATTCGGTGGCCCGTTCGATATCGTTTCCCGCGCCCGTGCTCAGCTGGCTCAGGACGATGAGTTCTGCGGCCCTGCCCCCCAGTATGTGCGTCATCAGGGTTTCACAGTAGCTCTTGGTGTAATTGTGCTTTTCGTCGATGGGCAGAAAAGAGGTCAGCCCCAGGGCGCGTCCCCTGGGAATGATGGTCACCTTGTGCACCGGATCGGAACCGGGTAGGAGCTTGGAGACCAGGACATGACCCGATTCATGATAGGCCGTGCTCTTTTTTTCGTCCTCGGTGATAATCAGGCTCTTCCTCTCCACACCCATCATGACCTTGTCCTTGGATTCCTCCAGGTCGATCATTTCCACTTTTTTCCGATCACGCCGGGCAGCCAACAGGGCCGCCTCGTTCACCATGTTGGCTATGTCCGCCCCTGAAAACCCCGGTGTCCCTTTGGCGATCACCGTCAGATTCACGTCCTTTGCCAGGGGGATTTTTCGTGTATGAACCCTCAGGATGCCTTCTCTTCCACGAACATCCGGCCGGTCTACCACCACCTGACGGTCGAACCGGCCCGGACGCAGGAGTGCCTGATCCAGCACATCGGGACGGTTTGTGGCAGCCAGGAGGATGACGCCTTCGTTGGATTCGAATCCATCCATCTCCACCAGGAGCTGGTTCAGCGTCTGCTCTCTCTCGTCATGACCGCCCCCTAATCCGGCGCCACGGTGCCTGCCCACGGCGTCGATCTCGTCGATGAATATGATGCACGGCGCGTTTTTCTTGCCCTGATCGAACAGATCGCGTACTCGGGATGCACCCACGCCCACGAACATCTCCACAAAATCGGCACCCGAAATGCTGAAAAAAGGCACGCCGGCTTCCCCTGCCACGGCCTTGGCCAGGAGCGTTTTACCCGTGCCAGGAGGTCCCAGCAGGAGCACACCCTTGGGAATTCGGCCTCCCAGGACCTGGAACTTCTCGGGTGCCTTTAGGAACTCGATGACCTCGGTCAGCTCCTGCTTGGCTTCGTCCGCTCCTGCCACATCCTGAAAGGTCACTTTTGTACGGTTCTCCGTCAGGAGCTTGGCACGGCTCTTACCAAAGCTGAATATGCCTTTTGTTCCACCGCCCCCCTGTAACCTACGTAAGAAGAAAAGATACAGGAAAATAATGAGCAGCCATGGAAGCATGCTAATGAGATAGCCCCACCATTGGGTCGATTTCTTCTTGAATTCATACCGAAGCCCAGCCTTGTCCCATTCGCTGACCATGTCCCTGTCCACGAAGGGAAGTGTTGTTTTGAACCGGTCGAACTTCAGAGGCCGTCCGTTCCGTATGATCGTTTCCTCGTACTTCAGGACACCGTGGAATTCTTCATCTTCGATGTTGGCTCTTTCGATAGAGCCGTTTTCCAAGAACTGTTTATATTCGTTAAACGTTATTTGTACTTCCTTGGGCTTACGCAGGTTGAAGATATGGACGATATACACGGCACCCAGAAAGAGCAGAATCCAGAATAAAAGGGTCTTGGTGGCCCTCTTCCACTGAAAATTCTGATCCCTGGGTTTATCCATGCGATTGTCGTTTTTTTTCCCATTCATACTGTATTCGTTCCTAAAAAAATGTGTCTGTTAGACGTCTACCCGGCGGATGAATCCAACGGTTCGGCTTGTTCTATTCATCCTACTTCGGGTATACGGCGATCTTCATTATTTTTTTAGTTCTGTCCGTCACCTTGAATCGATCGTCGATCCGGTACCCCACGACCCACAAAATATCGTCCCCTCCCAGAAGCAGCGGGACGGACATCCTCTGGTAATTGGGCACTTTTTCATCGATGAAGAAATCATGCAATTTCTTCTTCGCTCCCATGCCCAGAGGATAGAACGCATCGCCATGCCGGAAATAACGGATACGTAGCGGAAAGGATACGGTATCGTAATCTAAATACTCCACGGTGCGTTCTTCTGTAAAAACGTCCTTCCTGCCGTCGAGTTCCATCAATGTCGCGTGGAATCGAGCATCCTGTCCGAGAATATCGACGGGTCGGCCCACACGAACCGGAATCTCAGGCAGTGGTTTCGTCTGCTTGGTGAAGACCAGATGATGGCCGCTCCTGATTCCCGTCACCTCTTTATCCAACCAGGTACGATGACCGCTCTTTCCTTTTTCGGCCAGAGAGAGAAGCCGGTCGATCTTGGAAGCGCTTATTTTTTTAAGCTGAAGTTCCTCCTCCAATATCTGAAATAACAAAATCTTCTGGACAGCTTTAAAATAACTTAAAAATTTATCAATATCAAGAATTATTTCGCCTCGAGTCCCCTTACGGACGATCCGTTTTTTCGCCTTCCGGGCCGAGTCACTGATGTAGGCTTCGGCCTCGGCACTGATGGCGCCCGTACGGCAGATACACGAGATTGCATGCGCGCCGGCAGCCCGTTCCAGCACAGGGAGTACGTCCCAGCGAATGCGATTGCGCAGGAAGCGCCTGTCCGAGTTGGACTCATCGACCACGTAGGATAGCTTGTGCTGCTTTGCATAGGCTTCGATCTCGTGCTTCATGGCAAAGAGCAGCGGGCGGATGACCGCTCCCCGCAAGGGGTGCATGCCCTGACATCCCCGAAGTCCGGAACCCCTGACGATATTCATCAAGATCGTCTCTGCCTGATCGTTGGCATGGTGGCCCAAGGCCAGCTTATCGTATTCCAACGTCTTGAGCAGGGACATCAAGAAGGCGAACCGAACGTCCCGAGCACCCTCTTCCAACGACAGGCCGTGCTTTTTCACGTATGCCTTTACGTCCGCTTTTTTGGAATAAAAAGGAAGCTTCAGTTCCTCGGCCAATGTTTTGACGAACGCTTCATCCCGGTCTGCCGATGCGCCTCGGAGACCGTGATTCAGGTGAGCCACGCTCAACGTGAGCTGCCAAGACGGTTGCAGTTGACGTAACAGATGGAGCAACACCACCGAATCGATCCCCCCCGAAACGGCCACGAGAACCTTCTCACCTCTGCTGAGAAGACCGTGTTTTTGTACGTAGACGATGAATTTTTGAATCACGTCCATAAACAAGAAATGACCTTTCCTTTTCCTGAAAGGCCACTCCTCTCTTTCGTGTGTCCCCCGTTATGTCTGGTAGCGGTGCAGGGATTCGAACCCCGGACACGCGGATTATGATTCCGCTGCTCTAGCCAGCTGAGCTACACCGCCGTTTAATAGGCTATAATCTAACGAGATCCACTTTTAAAGTCAAGCCTTTTTGTGTACGCCCATACGCCATCTCAGGAGGAGGTCGCATGATTGGCCCTTTCCAGATACGGTACGGCCTGCCGTTTGTTGACGCGGCGGTGAAATTCCCACAGAACGCGGTCGATGGCCTCGGCAGAATCCAGCTGGAGCACCTGACCGGCCACATCCTCGCATTCCTCGATGGTGATGGCGCGAACCCGCTCCTTGACCTCCGGCAGCATCAGGGGACTCATGCTGAACTGCCTCAACCCGAATCCCAGGAGGATGGCCGTGTACAACGGATTTCCCGCCATCTCTCCGCAGAGAGAAATGGATTTACCCGCCATTTGTGCGGCGTGGATGGATGTTTCTACGAGTCGCAGGATGGCCGGACTCGTGGGTTTGTAGAATTTCGCTACCTTTTCGTTGTTCCGATCCACGGCCAGCGTGAACTGGATGAGATCGTTGGTGCCGATGCTCAAGAAATCGGTGTGCGGGACAAACCGATCGATCAGTATGGCAGCGGAGGGTACCTCCACCATGATGCCCGTTTCGATGTCCTCGTCGAAGGGTACATTTTCTTTCTTCAAATCCTGTTTGACGCTGTCCACCACATGGTTGATTTCTTCGACCTCTTCCAGACTCGAGATCATCGGAAACAGGATTCTCACCTTCCCATAATGACTGGCCCGGATGATGGCTCTTAACTGTGCCTTGAAAACATCGATTTCCTGAAGGGAGATGCGTATGGAACGCCAGCCCAGGAACGGATTCCTTTCTTCCTCGATGTCCTGGAAGGGTAAGAACTTATCACCGCCCAGGTCCAGGGTTCGTATGGTCACCGGTTTGTCGTTCATCGTCTCCACGACCGTCCGGTACATCCTGAATTGCTCTTCCTCGGTGAGAAGCCTTCCGGCAATGAGGAAGGGAAGCTCTGTTCGAAACAGTCCGATGCTATGGGCATTGTACCGAACCGCCAGGCTGACATCGGCCGTCATCGATATATTGGCCTGGAGCAATATCTCCGTGCCGTCCTGGGTCACCGACGGGAACGCGATGTCCTCCGACAGCTTATTCCAGTACGCGTTGAACTGTTTTTGCCTCTTCCGGTAGTCTTTGACGATACGGGGCAAGGGATCGACGTAGACGATTCCCGAATTCCCGTCTACGATAATCGTATCGGTGCTCTGCTGAATCTGCTTCATCAGGTTTTTAACGCCCACAACGGCTGGCAGCCCCATCGACCGTGCCAGTATGGAGGCATGGGATGTGGGGCCGCCCAGTTCTGTGGCAAATCCCAGAATCTTCTCCCGGTCGACTCTGGCCGTATCCGACGGCGTCAAGCTATGAGCCACGAGAATGGACGGCTCGTCCAGAGGAAATTTGATCTCTTCCGTCTGTTGTAAGACCCGGAGGATGTGTGTTGCTACATCCTTGATGTCATCGATGCGGTACCGAAAATATTCGTTTTCGATTTTTGCGAACGACTCGCTCAATCGCTCGACGCCCTCTTTCAGGACGCACTCTGCATTCTTTTTCTTCTTGCGGATGAGGTCAGGAACTTCATCCTTGAAAAATGTATCATCGAGAATAGACAGATGGGCCGTGAATATTTTGGCCTCTTCCTCCCCGATCTCTCTCTGAACACGATCGCGGAAATCGACGAGTTTCTGGGTGACTTCTTTGTAGGCGTGTTGATAGCGTGTGATCTCTTCGTCGATCTGACTCGGATCAACGGCGATCTGGACGACTTCATCCCACGGACTCTCCAGAATCAACACCTTACCGATGGCAATGCCCTCGGATACAGGAATTCCGTTGAGCAATCCTTTGACGACGCTATCGTTTTCGGCCAAGATGGGAACCTCGTGTTTCGTAACCGATGTCCGATCTACGTGTCGTGATCTTTATTCTCTAACTTCTTCAACTTGGATTTGAGAAGGGTGCGTTGCAATGACGACGCATGATCGATGATGAGCACACCGTTCAAATGATCGATCTCATGCTGCAGGACACGGGCCAACAGGCCGTCTGCCTCTATCTCCATCGTTTCACCCTTGTCGTCTATCCCCCGGACGAGTATGTGTGTCGAGCGCGACACGTCGACTCGAATACCGGGAATGCTCAGACATCCCTCTTCGATGGTATCGGAGGCATCTTCTTTTCTGACGATCTCGGGATTGATGAGCGTCATGGGGCCCTGTCCGATGTCCAGGACCAGGAGCTGCTTTGAAATTCCCACCTGCGGGGCAGCCAGACCCACACCTTCATCCAGGTACATCGTCTCTATCATATCGTCGGTAAACTGACGGATTTCGCTGTCGATATCCTGGATGGTGTTGGCCGTCTGTCGCAGGATTGGATCAGGATACTTTACGATTTTTAGCATGGATGGCCTCGTCGACCAGTTTGATGGCACAAAACTCGCCACACATGGAACACACATCCGACATGTGCGGCTTACCCTGTTCGCGAAGATCGCGCGCACGCTGGGGATCGATGGACAGTTTAATCTGTTCTTCCCAATTCAGGTGTTTTCTGGCCGCGGACATGGCATTGTCCCATTCCAGGGCACCCGGCAAGCCGTTGGCAACATCCGCTGCGTGTCCCGCGATCCGGGCCGCAATCACCCCCTGCCGAACATCTTCTAAATCGGGCAATCGCAGATGCTCCCCCGGTGTTACATAGCACAGAAAATCGGCCCCGGCGGTAGCAGCCAGCGTGCCCCCGATGGCGGATGTGATATGATCGTACCCGGGCGCCACATCCGTGACGATGGGGCCCAGCACGTAAAACGGGGCGCCCCGGCAGAGTTGTTTTTGAAGCTGGATGTTCATCTGAATCTGATCAAACGGAATATGCCCCGGCCCTTCGATCATGACCTGTACATCCTGCTCCCAAGCCTGTTTCGTCAACTCACCCAGGATGATCAGTTCTTCCACCTGCGCCCGGTCGGTGGCGTCTTTCAGAGATCCGGGTCTCATCCCGTCTCCCAGGCTCAGGGTGACATCATGGGCACGGACAATCTCCAAGAGCCTGTCGTACTGTTCGTACAGAGGATTCTCCCTGTCGTTGGCAATCATCCACGTGACCAGGAAGGAGCCGCCGCGACTGACGATATCCGTCAGACGCCCCTGTTTTTGCAAACGCTCTACACTGCTTCGCGTCACACCGCAATGGACAGTAAAAAAATCCACCCCTTCTTCCGCTTGCCGTTCCAGGACGGCAAACAGATCGTCGGCCGTCATCCTCGTCAAGGCTCCTTTTTCACGGATGGTCTGGATGGCCGCCTGATAGATGGGAACCGTACCGATTACCACAGGCACTTCTTTCATGATCGTCCGGCGAATCTGTTCCAGATCTCCGCCCGTCGAGAGGTCCATGATGGTGTCCGTACCCGCCTCTACGGCTGCCTTGGCCTTCTCGACTTCCATCTGGATGTCGGCATAATCGGTGGATGTTCCTATATTGGCATTGACTTTCGTCCGCAGGCCGCTGCCAATTCCCACGGGTTTTATGTTGTGATGATTCCGGTTCAACGGGATAACGACTTGTCCACAGGCAATCCGCTCCCTCAGCAGATCAACATCTATGTTTTCTTGATCTGCCACGGCTTTCATCTCCGGTGTGGTACGACCTGCCCGCGCTTCGGACAATTGTGTCATTCGTTTAACTCCTCCACACTCCTTTTTGGTGAACCCAACCCGATATTTTTTCGAATTCTATAACATTTGAATATACAAAATAATTGTGTGAAAATCCAATAAAAACGAGAAGCCCATCTTAGGCCAATCCCGGCGTTCTGATTTTTTCTCGGTCATGACGGTCGGGATATCATCCAGGTAATTTTCTGGACAGCATGCCCTGTACACTACGATAAACAAGATAAACATGACGGAGAGAGCCGAGGAATATCTTCAGTCCGAACCGGACGTCGAGGTACAAATCTGTGCCCATGATGGACTCTAAGACATATCGATTTCGGTTCAGGGGCTGGCTCGCCGGCACGAGACTTTGAATCCCAAATATCATTTATATAATGAAAAAAAACAGTAATCTTCGACCCTACGAGAATTATAAGCGTAGTATATTTTGTAGTCAATGGATCACCGATAGACATGGCATTCCGGCGAATCCCGTATAAATTATAAATCAGGGTTGGCTTGGCCAACCCTGATTTAAAATATCACATGCTGTATTGGGTTTATGTGCTAGCGAAGTTCGATGCTGTAAATCCGGACCTGTGTTATGCCGAATACGGTCTATCCGCTTATATCAAAATACGGATGGTCGACTCGACACGGGGCTTCCTATTCGTCCTCATCCTCCCTGATGAGAATGTCCCCTTCGCGAATCTGATAGCCTTCTTTCAACCAGATGACCTGAACGGCCGACAGTCTTTCTTCCACGCGAACGGCCTTGACCGTACCGATGCGTACCTTATCTTCTCCCAGACCGCTCTTGTCCAGTCTGTATATGTTGAATCGTAAATCGGGTTGAACGCCCTGTTCTGCTCCGGCGTTTATCAATACGTACTCTGGATATGACTCCAGTGTTTTTATGACCGTGGCCGTGGGCGCGGGTCGCATGAGTTTTGCATACCCGTTCAATTGGCCTTGTCCCAGTTGCCGGGTGCGAGCCATTTGTTCATAAGTCGCATAAGGTGGCTGGCTCAGGCGTATGGATAAAGAAATCCGATGGGCAAAGGTTTGATCAATGGGATTCTCGCCGAAACTGTAATCTGCAAGAACCATATTGTTCCCCACGGGAAGTACGACAAACGCGCCGGCAGACAAGCGTTTGTCATCATAGCCTACACGAACGCCGGCATTCTCGATAAACTGGTATTCGACGCCGCTGTGCAGAGTCAACGACTGGTTCTCCACTTTCACAAAATCGAATCCGATCATGGCAGGAATTCGGGTGAAAGGACGGACGGCCGTGCCGAGACGTGCCACCAGCGGAAAACGTTCCGTGAGTCCGCTCAACGTATTCCACTTAACATTCGTCGTGATATCCTGCAGCATGAGTCCCAGGTTCACGAAATCCGATACCCGGTACAGCACGCCAAAGTCGATTCCAAAACCCGTGGAACGGTTTTGATCCAGTGTGTGGGTCAGATACTTGGCCGTGAATCCCAGCATTAGTTTTTCCCGAACAGGCATGCCCCATGAGAGAAAATACGCACTCTCGGTATTCGAGAACGACCCTGTTATTTGCTCGGTGAAATCCCGGCCTTCGATATCGCCGATTCCCATATTCACCCAACTGACGCCTATGGTTCCGGCACTGTTTATGGGAATGGCAAAGCCCACATAATTATGCGTTCTCTCCAAAGAAAGGACGGTGTAGGAGGCCATGAATTCCTTGTATCGCAAGGTACCAATACCCGCAGGATTCCAGTAGATGGCGCTTACGTCGTTGGCCACTGCCGTGAATGCACTCCCCAAGGCCATAGCTTTCGCACCCACACCAACGCGTAAAAAAGCGCCCGCTTGGCCACCATCACCGTCCTGTGTGAATGCCGGTTTCGTCATGGTGAGAAGGAAACCAACCATCAAGAACACATAGAGACATTTTAAATTTGGATTTTTCATCGAACTCTACTGGTTAAGTTAACGTAAAACCGCTATCTTGCGGATCGTCCTCTCCCCTGCCGACGATTCGATCACGCAGAAATACACGTTGTTGGCTACCATCTCGCCCCGGTCATTCCGGCCATTCCAGAAACAATGGTAATTCGTCATCCGCGTTTTCTCTTCGCCATTCACCAGGGTCGTGACAAGAATACCCGACAGATCGTAAATTCGGATGGAAATCTTGGCATCCTGAGACAGCCGGTAACGGATGACCGTGGCATTATGATCCGGGTTGAACGGGTTCGGGTAATTGTATACCTGGGCCAACCCCGTAAACGTATCCGCACCGAACTGACTTCTCCGGACGATGACACAATAGCCCAGCGTATCGGCGTCAAAGTTGATCGTCATGCCTTCTCGTATCGTCGGTGTTTTTTGTATCCACGTAGCCTGCTGGGTGGAATAACAATACACACTCAGATTATTCAGTGATTCTGTGGATTCCAGCACACCGGCTCCTTGTAGCCCGGTATCGGATATGGGCAGGCCGATGGTCACGGGTGATCGGAAAGTCATGCCGTTGGGGCCGAAGTAGTAGACGGGTCCCACGTTCCGTACACCCTCGGGGAGGGCCGGAGGATTATCCAGCTCGCCCACGCCAATCTCGGTGTTGTAAGCCATAGCGTTCTGTGGAATATCTATACTAACTCCTAAGGTATCAAGACTATCTCCCGACGGAGGAACAATTCTTCTTAATAGATAATCGACCCTTCCAGCTCCCGGAATAGAAGTGAAGTTAAACGTTTCTGAATTTGGCTGATACGCTTTATCCTTACAATGAATCTGAATGTTGACCTCTGAACCTGCGGGGAAAGGCACGTCCGGATTATACACGACATAGTATCCCCGCTCGATGACCATGATCTTCACGTCGCCGTTGGTCTTGTCTGCGCCAGCCTGAATGATGGTCTGTCCTTCTACCACAACGGTCAGGCCCGTTAAATCCACACCAAAAATATCATCCTGGATTTTAAACTGTATGATGGAATAAATAGGTACGTTTTTCGCATTTTGGGGAAAATCCATATCAAATACGTACGGCGGTTCCACATCAAGCGTGTCTAAAACGGCTGTGATGGTCGTATCCGACCGGATGTCAAACTGCAGCGTATCGTTCCAGCTGATATCCGTTCCGTCGCCCAGCCACTTGACAAATGTGTATTTGGAGAATGGCTTGGCAATCAGGGTCACGCTGGTGTTGTGGAGCACGGAATCCAGTTTTGTTCTCGACGCGCTGATCTGTTTCTCGATCTCACCGCTATTCACGGGTTCGACGAGCGTCGTCAGAAGATGATAGATGGGATCGAAATTCGCTTGCACGCTGTACGGCTTGGTCATCTCGATGTCGAGGGTATCGTTGGTGGACGGCACATCCGGACAATTCCCCGTCCAGTTGATGAATCGGTAACTGGTATCCGCGGGCGGTATGGCGATGAGACGGACCGTTTCATTGGGCATATAACCTGCCTTGTTGGGAATGCGGAGTATACTTCCGCCACCCGTCGGATTCACCGTCGTGGTCAGTGTATACAGCGTATCCCACTGAGCCGTCTCCGTGATGGGATTGTTCATCGTAACCGTATGGGCAGAATCGGGCCCTGTATACGAACCCTTGCCCCTGCCTTTCCAGCCGGTAAAGACATACTGGACGCCCGACCCGCCGGAAATTGTCGTTTTCTCGACCCAGAATCTGGCCCCGACGCCTGCCGGGTAAAAACCTTCTCCCTTGGGCGTATCATGAATAGAATTCACGGTCAGCCGATGTTGGGTCTGAAAATACGCCGTCAGCGTATCCGTGAATCCCGGCACCTCGTACCAGTGACTGCTGCGTCCGCCATCGCTCCAGTAGGTAAATACGTAATTGGTCGTGTCGTTGGGCGGTGTGCCGTCAAACACGGTATCTTCCACGGATACGAAATGATCTTCACGCTGGATCCACCAGAAGGATGTCGTCTGTTCCAGGGTATCGTCATCGACAAAGAACTCCAATCCCTCGGGACTGCTCATGACCGTGATGTGTACACGCTCTCCAAATTTCGCCGACACATACTTGGACCCATCCATGACGATGGTCAGCCTTCTCATTTCTTTGGGAATGTGTGCAGCGCCCACATCCCAGCCGGCGAAAAAGTATCCTTCTGTCGAGTCGGCTTTCAGCGTGACTTCCGTTAGCTGGTTATACCAGCCGCTGACGTTCAGCACATCCCATTCGACGGGTGCGGTCTCAAAGGTAATCGTTCCGGCACCATCCGGGGTTATGCCCGTGCTCAACAGATAGAGCGTATCCCAGAGTGCCGTCTCGGTGATGGGGTTGTTCATGATCACCGATTGGGCAGAATCGGGCCCTGTATACGCACCCTGTCCACTTCCCAACCATCCGGTAAACTTGTACCGGATACCCACGGTGCCTGCCTCGGTCCTGGAGCCTATCCGGAACTCCGCCACCGATCCCGCATCATACCATCCTTGACCGTAGGACGTATCGTGATCCGTTGTCACAGTCAAGTAGTACTGTTCCTTCCAAACGGCATCCATGTCGATGGGTTTTTTCATGGACACGGTATCCGTCGGGTTCGTGGAGTAGGTTGTATCCCCGCTTTCCCAATAAGCGAACACATACCGGATACCCGTCTCGCCCAAATCCACGGTATCCTCCTCCACACCGAATTGGGCTATACTATCCGCGCTCACAAACAGACTGCAAACACCGGTGCTCGTACAGGTATCATCCTCATGGATGAATAAGGAGTTATAATCTGAGCGCACGACGAGCTTATGCTGTGTTTGAAAATGAGCTGTTACCTCGTCGGAGTAATCGGGTATCGCATAGTTCAACGTTAACGAGGTATCCTCTTGTGTTTCGTCATAGTACTTCCAGTTTCTAAAGGCATACTTGGTGCTGCTGTCTTGCTGGAATGCAACCCGATCCTCTTCATCGATTCTAAACAGGGCCGTATCCACTTGCGCCTGCGTGTACAACCACGTGAATGTCGCCCTGTCGTCCAACGTGTCTTCCTGCACAGCTTCAGGCGCTCGTACATAATACGTGTGTCCCAGGGGATCGGTCTGTGTGGTGACAGTCACGCGCTTCCCAAAATAGGCATACACGAGAATGGGTTTATCCACGGTGAGAATAATGACGCGACTCTTGAATTTTGTGTCGTTTATGATCCAATGCTTGAATCCGTACCCTTCAGCTGAATCCACCGGCTGAATCGTCACATCGGTATCCCCATGAATCCAATGTGCAGCCCAATCCGCAACAGTGTCAACCGTGGTATCGTAATTGATGGCGATTTCACCCCGTTCATCCTCTATCACATCGACGATGAACTCGTACAGCGTATCCCATTGGGCTTCGAGCGTGAACGGCTGCGTCATCAAGATGGAGTCCACCGGGCTGGGAACGAGCGCACTCTGTTCGACGATCCACCATCCCGTAAAATGATAACTCGTATCATTCACCACCTGAACCGTGTCCTCCAGGTCCAGAAAACCGTAATCCGCCCACGTGTTGGTCGGAAAATAGCTGTTACCGGCTACGGGCACGTTGGCAAAACGGGGATTGACGTTCAGGAAGTACGACGTGTCCCAGACGGCTGTCATCATGATGGGTTTCGACATCACGACGGCCGTATCCGGGTTTGTTGTGTACAGTGTATCTCCACTCTCCCAATGATTAAAGACGTACTGTCTTCCATCGTCTCCTATGACGACCAAGGGTTCCATGTTGAATCCGGCTGTGTCGTCGACGTTATAATAACGCTCGCCCTCGGGACTCCCCTGCCCCGATACGAGGTCGAGGTAGTACTGCGTATTAAAATGGGCTGTCAGCGTGTCTGTGGTATCTTTCACGTCATACCAGTGCGCGCGATCTCCGCCATCGCTCCAGGAATCGTACTGATAACGTATGCTATCCGTGCCGCTGAACACATACTCATCCACCAATAAGTAATGCCGCTGCGTCTCGACCCAGGTGAAATTCTGTCTCTCATGATACGTGGAATCATCCACACTGAAGGCAAGACTGTCGGGATCGGTCTCTACGACAACCTGGACGATTTTACCAAAGTTGGCCATCACCGTCTTGGGTGCATCCATATTCAGGATGATGGATGAATCTTCAGACGTGCTGGACCCGCTCCATTTGGTAAACGAATATCCGGGCTTCGCATGCGCGATTAATGATATGTTCGTTTGATTCTGTAGATACCAATGCTCATCCGCTTCATCGCCTTCTCTGGCAGGCTGAGGAGATATCTCAATCCACCCGCGGTTTGTATCGTTCACACTTGCCGTCAGTAAATAGAAACCGGACCAAAATGCTGTCTCTGTGATGGGGTTGTTCATCACCACGGTTTGGGAATCTACCGAACCGGTGTATGAACCGTTGCCGTCTCCTTTCCAGCTATCAAAATCGTACCGGCTTCCGTCGGTCACAATTACCGTATCCGTCAGATAAAATGTGGCGTTGGTTCCTTCCGTGTACCACCCCTCACCAGTAGGCGTGTCTTGGGAGGAAATCAAATCCAGGTAATGCTCGGTCCTGAAATTGACTGCCACTGTATCCAGGGTATCCACGACGGTGTAATCGTGGGTTTGCTCACCCCCGTCACTCCAGGACGTATATACGTATCTCGTTGAATCGTGCATATACTGGGGCGATTGGACCGATAAGGTGTACACGCTGTCCACAATCCACGTAAACGTGCTATCCGTCGTAATCGGTATGCCATCGACGATGTATTCTCGGTCTGCCGGGTTTGTTTGTAGTGTAATGTAGGCTTCTTTTCCGAAATGTGCGGTCAACGCCTTGGGAGCATTCATCGTCACGGTGGTGGGATTCGCGGCTATCGGTCCCTCGACATCGCCGCTCCAGCGCTGGAACTGATAACCCGGTTCGGCTTCGGCCGTTAACGTGATGCCATCTCCCTTCTTAAACCAGGGGCCCACAGGATCCCAGTAACTAGGTATGGAATCGCCGGGTTGACTGAATACGATACGGCCCCAGTCTTGCTGAATCCGTATGGTACCCAGGTGATACTTGGTATCCCACTGGGCGACGACTGTGAACGGACTGTTCATCGTGACGGTATGAGAGGTGTCCGTACCCGTATAATCACCCGTCCAATTCGCGAAATCGTACCGAACGCCCGAGCCCCCGGAGATATATTTGGGGCCTACTTTAAACGTGGCGTTTATACCGGCATCGTACCAATTGTCACCTTCGGTAATGCCCCGGTCTGAAATGACATTGAGTTTATATTGTTTTTTCCACACCGCTTCCACGGTGATGGGACGGTCCATGATCTTGGTATGAGTCGCATTCGGAGTGGACAAGAAACCTTCTCCTCCGATATCCCAGCCGATGAACTCGTACCGAACTCCCTCCTCCCGATAGACAACGGTTGAATCGAGGGAAAACGTTGCGCTCGTACCCGCATCATACCACCCGGAACCGATGGGCGTGGCGAATTCCGAATTGACGATGAGCTGATACTGGAGTTGAAATCGGGCCGTTAAGGTATCTTTTTCATTGGGAACGTTGTAGGTATGCGACCACGGCTCGCCGTTGCTCCAGTCTGTAAATCGATACCGCGTGCCTGTCTCTGTATTTTGAATCGTATCCACGGACAGCTGATGTGTACTGCCTACCAGCCACGTGAAAGTTTGCCTGCTCGTATACGGGGTCGTATCGGCCCAGTACAACCGGCCCGTGGGATCGGTTTGGACCGTGATCTGGACATCTTTTCCAAAGTTGGCGGAAATAGTCTTGGGGCCATCCATGACGATGGCTGTCGTGGTCAGCGTCGTATCGCCGGGCACACCACCTCCCCATCCCAGGAACCTGAAATCCACCGCAGGTTGTGCCGTCAACGTGATAACGGAATCCTTCCTGGCCCAGCCTCCCGGCGGTGGTGGGGTCATGTCCCCTCCTTCATCCGGGTTCTCAACCGTCGTCAGGTAGTACAGGGTGTCCCACGATGCATCTTCGGTGATGGGATTGTTCATCGTAACCGTGGCAGAGCTGCTGGTGCCCGTATAAGACCCGCTCCCCGTGCCCTGCCAGCCCAGAAAATTATACTGGGTGTACAAGCCTTCCATCTCCATGATGGGATTGACGTTAAAGGTTGCGGAGGCTCCCTGACCGTACCAGCCTGCACCCGTGACAGTACCGTGGGATGAATTCACGGTCAGTAAGTACTGGGGATCAAAATTGGCGGTGAGGGTGGCATCTGTGCCAGGAACACGGTATGCATGCGTCCGGGTTCCGCCATCGCTCCAGGAGGCATACACATACCGCGTCGTCGTACTTTGCCCCATGAACTGGGGCGTTTCTACAGAAACGGTATGCAGACTGTCCTTTATCCAGACAAACGTCCGTGCTTCCGTATACGTGACGCCATCGACAGAATAGGTAAGGCCGTCGGGATTGGTTTGGATGGTGATAATGACCTGTTTCCCGAAATTGGCCGTCACGCTCTTGGGGCCGTTCATCAACACGGTCGTGGGATTGGCATCCCCCTGCTTATCTCCAGACCAGCCCAGGAACGTATAACCCTGGGCGGGAAAGGCGCTTAACGTCTCTGATGTACCGCTGGCAACCCACTTACCCGGCGGAGTTGGCGATATATCGCCACCATTGCTGGGATTCTCTAATGTGCTCAGATAATACTCGGTTCTCCATGTGGCGTTCTCGGTAATCGGATTGCTCATGGTCACTGTATAGGACGTATTGCTCCCGTTGTAGGCTCCGGCACCACTGCCGATCCATCCTTCAAAAATATAGCGGATATCCGACCCGCCATCAACAATCGTGGGAGAGATGGAAAACGTGGCATCCGATCCGGCATCGTACCAGCCATCGCCCGTCGTGATACCATGGTCAGAGTTTATGGTGAGTTTATACCGTGTCTTCCAATTGGCCACTTCACGAATGGGATTGTCCATCCGGACGGAATAGGATTTCTCATCACCCGTATACGATCCCGGGCCGTATCCGGTCCAGCCGGTGAAGACATAGCGTGTACCCAAGGTCCCCGCCACCATCGTCGTGTCTATCGAGAATATGGCGTTGGTCCCTTGATCATACCAGCCATCTCCAGACGTCTGTGCGTGGTCCGACTCCACGGTGAG
>CAZTKR010000043.1:0-19301 GCA_964614115.1 uncultured bacterium
ATCATCTTGAG
The DNA here is from genome assembly GCA_964614115.1 of uncultured bacterium. Taxonomy (GTDB): domain Bacteria; phylum Zhuqueibacterota; class QNDG01; order QNDG01; family DSAB01; genus CAZTKR01. The sequence goes on from CAZTKR010000043.1 coordinate 12, forward strand.
GATACCGCCCGGTGTTTACACGGTAAGGGCATCGATGATCGGTTACGGCATCGTGACGATGGGAAACATCCTGGTTTCCATCGATAAGACGACAACGGTTGATTTCGAGCTTACACCCGAAGTCGTAGAAGGGCAAACCGTAACGGTGGTGGCCACCCGGGCTCTCGTCCAGAAGGACCTTACGTCCACAGAAGCCGTTGTGAATTCAGAGGTCATCGATCAATTGCCCTTGGACCGTGTGGAGGATGTCATCAATCTTCAGGCGGGTGTGGTAGACGGACACGTACGGGGTGGAAGGCGGGGGGAAGTGATGTACATGATCGATGGCGTGCCGGTGAACGATGTCTATTCAGGCGAAGCGGCATTTGAAGTAGAGAACAACGCGGTTTCCGAGCTTCAGGTCATCAGCGGTACGTTTAATGCCGAGTATGGACAGGCCATGTCCGGTGTCGTTAATATTGTCACCAAGGAAGGAGGACAGGAATACCACGGTGAAATATCGTCCTATTTCGGAGATTATGTCAGCGGCCATTCCGATTTGTTTCATAACATCGATAAGATCAATCCCATTTACAACCTGCAGGCGAGTCTCAGCGGGCCTGTGCCGTTTTTAAAAGATAAATTAAAGTTCTTCGCTTCTGGCAGGTTCTACGATACAGACGGTTATATTTACGGGAAGCGTGTTTTTGTTCCGATGGACCATTCCGATTTCACGGCCGATGATCCCGAGGACTGGGTTGTGGAATCCAACGGAGAGGAGTATGCATTCACAGAGGATCAGGCCCGTTCCCTGATAGACGGCGCCGAAGCCATACCCATGAATCCGAATCAGAGATTCACGCTTCAGACAAAACTCAGTTTTAAGCTTGCTAACACGGATCATTTGAACTACGAATTTTTTATTCAGAGGAACGACTATCAGGATTATCACCACCAGTACTTTCTAAATCCCGACGGGAATTATCAGAGAAAACGAAGAGGCTACAACCACCGATTGACGTGGACACACGTGTTCAGTTCTCGCACTTATTTTGATTTTCGTTTTAGTAATTTCTACAGCCGTTATCGCCAGTACGTGCTCGAAGACCCATTCGATACGGATTATGTATCCGTCGACAGGCTTCTGGATACGGGTGCCAATGCGTTCTACTCGGGTGGCATGGAGATGTGGCACTTTAAACGGAGTACGACGACGAGTCTGGCTAAGTTCGACCTAACCAGTCAGATGACCAACACCCATCAGATAAAGTTGGGATTTGAAGGCCGTCTGCATCGACTCTGGCTTCACGAATTTCAAGTCGTGCCCGAACTTGCAGAGCGGATTCCCCCCATCACGACCTTCACGAATAATGAATACATCCATCACCCCTGGGAGATTTCTGGCTATTTCCAGGATAAGATGGAGTACAAAGACATCATCGTCAATGCAGGAATGCGATTCGATTTTTTCCAGCCCGATGGAGATTTCCCCACAAACTTCACCGAACCAGGTGCCAGTTCTAAAGAGGCGGCCGGCGTGAGCGCCCAGGTGAGTCCCAGGGCTGGAATCGCCTATCCTATCACGGATCGCGGCGTTATCCATATTTCGTACGGTCATTTTTTCCAAGTTCCTAATTTTGATTATCTGTATACGAATCCCGAGTTCGATATTTATCCTCTTCAAGATATCCCTTCGCCTCCCCCGCACAGTATGCTCAACACGATGGGCAATTCGGAATTGAAGCCCCAAAAAACGGTGATTTATGAAATCGGGCTCCAACAGCAATTGACTGAAGATATTGCCCTGGATATCACGGGGTATTACAAGGACATCCGTAATCTGTTGGGTACACAGGTCCATCAGACGCTGGAAGGCATCCGATACGGCCGTTATATCAATCGGGATTACGGAAACGTGAAGGGAGTGACCTTGGCTTTGGAGAAACGGCCGTCAGGCGGCGTGTCTGCCACCTTGGATTATACGTTTCAGATTGCTCGAGGCAATGCCTCGGATCCCAATTCCGCTTTTTTGGATCAGCAGACCGATCCGCCTCAACAGACCGAAAAGAAAATGGTCCCCTTAAACTGGGATCGAAGACATCAGATTAACCTGACCGTCGCCTTGGGAAGACCCGATAATTTTAATGTGAGCATCATCGGTAGACTGGGAACGGGCTTACCGTACACACCGACATTCCAGAATCTTCAAACAGCCGTGGAGAATAGCGCACGGAGGCCCACTCAGTATAACGTGGACCTGTACGCGTACAAGGATCTCCGCTTCGGCAGTCTAAAGCTTTCCCTGTTTTGCCGGATTTACAATGTATTCGATCGTAAGAACGAAATCGATGTTTTTAGCGATACAGGAAGGGCGGGGTATTCGCTGGCACCTCAGTATGTGGGTGGCTTAAGGCCCCGGGGCTTGAACGCGCTGGACGAATTTTACACCCGTCCCGATTTTTATGCGGCGCCTCGGGAAGTGAACATTGGATTCTCTTTGGAATTCTAACACCTTCAATCATAGACATTCGAGGTGGTCATATGATAGCATGTAAACGCATCCGTAGTCATGGCTTCTTCCTCGTGTTATTCGTATGGATTGTTACTGCTCATGGGCAAAGGACGCCCGATCCCAATACCGGAAACACGTACCTCAGACGTCAAGGGATTATGGATGGAAACCTGGTGCGTACCATATTCATCAATTGGGGTGAGATCGCCCACTGGCCGGATCAGCCGTCGGGTGAATGGCCGAAGGGAAGCGGACATTCGTACGTCGACGGCGTGGCTCTCGTTGTTCAGGCGAGAACGGTCGATAACAACGGCAACATCATCTATCCCATGGAGACCCAGTACCGGGAGTTTGTAGACAGGGGGCCACGGGATGAGCTGTGGGGATGGGGGCCGCTGCCCGGCTACTTTGCACCCAGGCAGGATGAACCGGCCATGAGCGATGATCCCTTGACATGGCCCACCCGCTGGCCGGACAAACCGGACTGGTACGATCCTGAAACAGGGCTTCCCGTATGGAATGGCTGGTTTGGCAGGGGCGTGTTCAACGCGGACCTGGAAACCTATTTTGTGTTCGATGACGATCTCGATGAGGAGTGGGACTTCTACCCGGATCCCACCGATACACTGCGTCGTGGTCTGGGATTGGAGGTGGCTGCGCGACTTTTTCAGTGGTCTCAAGTACTGGCCGAGGATTGTATATTTGCCATCTATTTTATCACCAACGAGGGACAGACGAATTACGACAGCACATTTTACTGCTTTTATATCGATTGGGGGATCGGGGGTACAGACGATTCGTCCGACGATGTGGGCGATTACAACTCCTTGCTGGATATCGCCTATGCTTACGACTTCGACGGTTTTGGAACGCCGGGCAGATGGTCTCCCGTGGGTGTGTCGGGATTTGCCTTCCTGGAGAGCCCGGGCATTTCCGATGATCTGAAGGACAACGACGACGATGGCATCGTCGACGAAAGCAGAACAAGCGGGCCCGGCATATGGTTGGATACCTATCCCTACGGTTTGAGCGATCCCGATGCGTTTAATGAATTCCACGACAACACACGGGAAATTCGTCCTCATTGGTCCGGAGACGAGGACATCGACTGGAGAGGGTACGAGGATATCAATGAGAATAACCAATGGGACTTCGATGAGCCGCTTCACGACGATTTGGGTGCCGACGGTCTTGGTCCGCTGATGCCAGGCTATCCGGGTCCGGATGAGGGAGAGGGAGATGGACTGCCGACGGTGGGGGAGGCGAATTTTGACTATCTCGACAAGGACGAGTCGGATCAGATCGGTCTGACGGGATTTGCTATTTTTCCGGTACACAACTACGAGCTTCATAACGAGAATCAGAACTGGGCCGTTTTTCGAGCCGCGTTGCCGCCTCGCGAAGGACTGGGCGTCACGGCCAATTTGGGTATGTTTTTTTCATCAGGGCCGTTCGCCTTGAGTGCGGGGCAAACGGAAAACTACTCCATGGCGCTCATCTTCAGCGAGGATGAAGTCGACCTGGCCCGGACAAAAAGAACGGTGCAACAGATATACAACGCCGATTATCGGTTTGCTCGGCCACCGGATAAATCCCAGCTTACCGCTATTCCAGGAGACGAAAGAGTCACCCTGGTTTGGGACTCCAAAGCCGAGCAGTCTTTCGATCCCTTTCTGCAAGAATTTGATTTCGAAGGGTATCGAATATACCGGGCCACGGATCCCGAATTCATGGAAGTCCGGCTCATCACCGATGCGTACGGACGGCTCACATTCAGAAAACCCATTGCCCAGTTCGACTTGAAGAACGGGTTTGAAGGATTGCATCCCATCGATGTGCAGGGTGTCAGGTGCGATATGGGGGAGGATTCGGGATTGAGACATCTGTACATCGATACCGATGTTCAGAATGGACAAACGTATTATTATGCCCTGGTTTCTTATGATCACGGATACGTGGACACCAGCGCCACGGGTGTCATAGAGGGCATTCCACCATCGGAATGTGCCAGTGTGATCAAGCAGGATATTGCCGGCAACATCGAGACGGATTTAAACACCGCCGTGGTAACACCCAATCCTCCTGCCGCCGGATTTGTGTCTCCCGGTTTGGTGGACGGCATATACCATGACGGGCCGGCGACTGGCAGCGTAGACGTTCAATTCGTCCTGGGAGATTCAATGCTGAACGGACGCACGTATGCTGTGGTATTTCGGAATCCTGCAAGACTAAACGACAGTCCTCTCGTTTACTATAGTATTTATGATGTGACCGATGGCGATTCCGTACTTCTAATCGATGAATTGCCTGTGTTGGAAGAAGCCCAATCCCCGCTCTTTGACGGATTGGTCGTCGACATATGGAACGACTCCGAGGTGGAGGTGGATTACAACGAAACAGGCTGGGTAGAGGGAAATTCAAATTTTGCGGTTTTTATCGAGTTCGATCCGCGTTATACCAGCGAATCGCAGCCAATCTTTAATATAAACATGTCGTATCCTGCAGATTTTGAGCTTCGATTCCATGATGAGATTGCCGATACGTCTGACGCTGCGCTGGGATTTCCAGCAGTTCCCGTGAAGTTTTCTGTATGGAATCTTACAGAAAATAAACCAGCCAAGTTTTTCTTCCGGGATTTTGAGGTGGATGAAACGCTGACACCCGATTCCAGAGAGTCCATCGTCATCTTCTTCGATAATCCCGATAACGCCATCGGGGTCAGTACGACGTGGCGAATCATGATTGAAGCAGACTCCCTCCAATCCGAAATCATCCCTCCCAGTGCGGGTGACGTCTATCGCATCACGACGAGGAAGCCGTTCAGGACCGATGAATCCGTGACATTCGCCGTTAGCGGACCCATGTTCGATCAGAACACAGCCGTCAATGATCTCGACAGGATTATCGTGGTTCCTAATCCCTATGTGGCCGCCGCTTCGTGGGAACCCAGGAATCCGTACCGGTTTGGTCGGGGAGAACGACGTATATGGTTTATGAACCTTCCGGCCGACTGTACGATTCGGATTTACACGGTGAGGGGCTATTTGGTGGATACGATTGAACATCATGGAACCATGGTCGATGGCGCGGAGTCCTGGGACCTGGTCTCCAGGGACGGGATGGACATTGCGTACGGGATCTATGTGTATCATGTGGAAGCTCCCGGAATCGGCGAGAAAATCGGCAAGTTTGCCGTGATCAAGTAGACAGGGAGATAGTGCCATGAAAAAATCCTTGATCATCGTCATGTTTCTGAGTTTTACCGTGATGGGGTATGGTCAGTTTGTCAGCGACGTCTCCAAGGTAGGAATCACGGCTGCTCCGTTCCTGGAGATCGGTGTCGGTGCGCGAGCCATCGGCATGGGTGGTGCGTTTGTCAGTACTGTAGACGATGCCAGCGCACTTTACTGGAATCCGGCAGGCATCGCCCGTCTGAGCCGGCCCGAGGCGCTTCTCGTTCATACGGCATGGCTGGCAGATATGAGGTATGACTTTGCTGGAATCGTGATGCCCCTGGGCAGTATCGGCTCGTTGGGTGCCAGCATCACCTCTCTCAGCATGGATGAAATGGAAGTTCGAACGGTCGAAAGGCCTGGCGGAACCGGAGAATTCTTCAGTGCCGGAGACATCGCCATCGCCGTGTCGTATGCCCTGAATCTCTCCAGCAATTTTTCCATCGGTTTTACGGGGAAATACATCCAGCAACATATCTGGAAGGAGAGTGCCTGGGGAATGGCCCTGGATGTGGGTACGATTTTTACGACGGGTTTTAAAGGGCTTCGTATCGGTGCGACCCTGTCGAATTTCGGCACGGATATGAAGATGTCGGGCAAGGACCTCCTGGTCTACCATGATATCGACGAAAACAAGATGGGCAACAACGAGCGCATTTTTGCAGAATTGAGAACCGAGAGTTGGCCGCTACCCCTGACGTTTCAGGCCGGGGTGGCCATGGAAGCATTTGATAATCAGAATCATCGATTGACCGTGGCCGTAGACGCCGTCCATCCCAGCGACAATACCGAATCCGTTCATCTGGGTATGGAGTACGGTCTTCGGGAGATGGCCTTCCTAAGGGCGGGGTATCAGAGCTTGTTCCTGGCAGATAGCGAGGAGGGATTGACGCTGGGTGGTGGTGTATGGCTTCGTGTGCTGGGGAATTTGCAGTTCCGCCTCGATTACGCGTATGCCGATTACGGACGGTTGGAGAATGCACAACGGCTTTCTCTGGGTATCGTGTTTTAATGATCTGGGAGTTTTATCATTCGGCATAAATCATTCTTTTTTCGATGGATCGTGCCGGGTTGGGTAACGACCCGGCATTTTTTACGATCACATCCATGGATGTGGGCATTGTGTCTTATCATGATGCTGATTCTGGGATGCCGTTCGTCCAGATCGAACACGGAATCCGTCCGTCTAGTCTACTGGTCTTCCAATAACCAGGATGAGATCGACCTGGCTCGCCAGGTGGTAGACCGGTGGAACCGTCTTCATCCGGACATACCCGTCCATCATCAGCCGGTTCCCGAGGGAGAATCCAGCGAGGAAGTTATCCTGGCTGCCGTGGTGGGAAAAACCACTCCCGACATCTATTCCAACATGTGGCCAGGAGATGTGGCCTCGTACGTCCGGGCCAAACAACTGGTTTGTTTGGATACGTTTTTCGACTACGATTCCGTGGCTTTGGACCGGTATTCGGAGGATATGCTGAATCAGGCGCGATCCCCGGATGGACACACCCACCAGATTCTATGGAAGACCAATCCCATCATGCTTATTTACAACAAGAGGATGTTCCGGGAGGTCGGATTCGACGATCCGCCCAGGACGCATTCCGAGTACTTGATGGCTGCAGAGAAAATGACGCGGGATATCGACGGGGACGGCTACGTGGATCAATGGGTGGGCGTTACCGATATCCGGGCCAGGTGGCGGGATCGACTCTTCGATTTTTATCCCCTGTACATTGCGGCTTCTGGGGGACGGACTCTCATCGATAGCGGAGAGATTACGTTCGATAACGAGATAGCCGTCGGGATTTTCCGATTTTTTCAGGCGATCTATGAGAATGGGTATTTCCCCCGTGAGATCACCACCGTACGACGCGATTTCTTCCTCCACGAGACGGCCGGTTCGAGAATCACCGGGCCCTGGGAAATAGCCCATACTGAAAAATTTAAACCTGAGGGCTTCGAGTACGATTTCTCACCCGTCCCCGTGCCCGATGGTGTTCAGGAACCCTACTACACGTACGGGGATTACAAGAGCATCGTCGTTTTTAAGAATACCAAGTACCCCAGAGAGGCCTGGGAATTTGTTCAGTTCATGATTTCAGAAGAGAACGATCTCAAGCTTTTGAAGATAGCCACTCAGCTTCCCGTGCGGGGGGACGTGCTGGAGAATCCCCTCTTTCGGTCGTATTTTGACAACAATCCCAAGATGGTCGCCTTTGCTCGTCAAGCCGCGTACGTTCGAGGAATCGATTCTTCTCCGACTCTGAAAGAAGTGTTCGATGCCATATCTCAGGAATTCGAAGCATGCGTGGTATACGGTGCCAAGAGTCCTGAAGAAGCAGTTCGAGATGCAGGAAAGCGGGCCAGGTTGGTGTTGGAATGAGGGCCATACCGTGAAGAGAGACAGGATCGGTTACGTTTTCATCTTCCCCTACGCGTTCCATTTTCTATTGTTTCTGGCGTTCCCCCTGTTCTTCTCCTTCGTCTTGATATTCCACCGGTGGGATATTTTGTCTCCGATGGAATGGGTAGGGTTGAACAACTTTGTCAAGTTGTTCCAGGATAGTCTCTTCTTCAAATCGCTTTTGAATACGTTGGTGTTCTTGGTAATCCATATTCCTCTCCAAATTGTCGTGGCCTTGTTCATTGCAGAGATGCTCAATCAACAGATCAGATTCCGGGGAGTTTTCCGAGCGACGTTTTTCCTGCCCGTTGTAGTGTCGGGCGTTGTCGTCTCCATGCTGTGGAGCCAGTTGTATGCTCAGGATACGGGCCTCCTGAATTCACTGCTCACCTCCATGGGATTGGGTCGTGTGAATTGGATCACCAGCGCGCGGATGGCCATGCCTTCCGTGGCCATCGTTGCCACGTGGAAGAACGTCGGCCTGTATATCGTTCTCTTCCTGGTGGGACTCCAGAGCGTGCCCAAGAGCCTGTACGAGGCGGCCGACATCGAGGGCGCGACCCATTGGAGAAAGTTTATACACATCACCCTGCCCATGATCAATCCGACGATGTTCATGGTCGTGGTGCTTTCCACCATCGGCGGATTTTCGCTTTTTATCGAGCCGGTGATTATCACGGGTGGCGGGCCGATGAACAGCACGCTGTCGGCGATGCTCTATATTTATAAACAGGGATTCAACTTCTACCACATGGGGTATGCCGCCACGATGGGATTCTTTTTTGCGGCCATCGTCCTGTTGGTGGTTATTCTTCAGAGGAAAGTCGTGGAAAAGGATGTGACCTATTGAGATGATTATGCATTCAGTGATTCCTCTTCATCCTGAGCGATCCCAAATCGTGATGTTGACTGTATCCTTTTCGGTTTCTGATTTTACTCAGGTGAAAGAATGGATCGGTATCCCCAAGAGCAGTCAATCTGAGTCTAAATGATGTATCGTAGAGAACGATGTCCCGAGATCTATCGGAAACAACAATGGATGATTATTCTTGACTGAGGAGTGGATTCCATGAAAAGAGTAGGGATATACGTCATACTCGTGATTTTCGGCGTCGTGTTTCTTTACCCCTTCCTGTGGATGACGATGGCCTCGGTCAGGCCGGAGGCCGAGATCGGCGGATTCGGGATCGTGCCCTCCAGGCTCACGCTGGAACATTACGACGAGGTGACCAATAAGATTCCTATTTACAGGGCTTTCTTGAACAGCCTGATCGTGGCCAGTTCCGTGACTGCGGGCGTTCTGGTATTCGGTTCCATGGTGGGCTATGCCCTGTCGCGTCTGCGGTTTCGAGGACGGAATGCTGTTTTTATGATTATTCTGTTCACGATGACGCTGCCGTTCCAGATTACCCTGATTCCCCTGTACGTCCTGATGGTCAAGTTCCACTGGGTCAATTCCTACTGGGCACTCATCATTCCGTACCTCCTGAACGGATTCAGCATCATCCTATTTCGTCAATACTTCAAAACGATACCCCAGGATCTGATCGACGCAGCCCGCATCGACGGATGCAGCGACTTCTGGATTCTGTTTCGCGTGCTCTGGCCGCTCTCCGTACCCGCCCTTATCACCGTGGGGATTCTCACGTTCATGACCACGTGGAACGAGGTGCTATGGCCCCTCATCGTCATCCGTGATCGCGCCCTGATGACGATGCCGCAGCTGGTGGCCATCTTCCACATCGGGGGACAGGCCGAAGCCCGGCTGGGAGTCAAGCTGGCAGCGGCGATGATGCTGGCCATTCCCATCATCCTGGCATACGGTTTCTTCCAGCGGTACTTCATCGAAAGCATGGCCACCTCGGGATTGAAGGAGTAGGACGATGGGAACGAGAAAGATGAAATCTCGAAGACGATATATCTCCTACATGTTTTATATCTGTCTCTGTTTCCTGGCATGCCGATCCAGTGGACAAAGGCCGGAGGCGTTCTTCGAACGCGGCCTGATCAACCTGGATCATCTAGATCATCTCTGCGAAGATGTCGTCATCGAAGGAGATACGGTAACCATCGTTCACATCTATGCCAACCATCCGGATTATGCATGGGTCGAGGCGGAGGGAGAGGGTATTGCCTGCGTGGACGATGTCGCCCGGGCAGCCGTGGTTTATCTCCGTTATTATCAACTTTCTCGGGAACCGTCCGTTCTGCCGAGAATAAGGGGGCTGCTGGATTTTGTCATCTTCATGCAGGCAGAGGATGGCGAGTTCTATAACTTCATCACGCCAGACCTGGAAATCAATCGAACGGGCCGGACCAGTATCAAATCGTTCAACTTCTGGGCTGCTCGGGCCTACTGGGCGCTTGGATACGGGTATTCCGTTCTACGATCCATCGACCCTGTGTATGCCCAACGACTCCAGAATCTGTTTTTGATGTGCAAGAAGCCCATCGAGCAATTATTGATCCGGTACGGAAAGTTCACGACAGAAGGGAACCGAGAGTATCCGATATGGCTGGTCAACGATTCGGGGAGCGATGCCACCTCGGAGCTTCTGCTGGGTTTGGGGTATTATTTGGAATCGGAGAGGGACGATGAGTTGGAGGTCTATGCACTGAAGCTCGCCGAGGGCATGATGGCCATGCAGATGGGGGAGGGCGATGTGTATCCAGGGGCGTTTATCTCATGGAGGGGATTGTGGCACGCGTATGCCAACGCCCAGACGCAGGCTCTCTCCCGGCTGGGTAAGGTGTTGAAGAAAAAATCGTTGATTCGGTCCGCTGAAGAGGAAGCACAGGCATTCTACTCACGGATAGTAAAGGACGGATTCATACATGCAGTCAGACTCGACGATGAGAATCGTGTCGACCGTCTTCCCCAGATTGCCTACGATGTGAGGCCGGTCGTTGTCGGACTGATCGAGCTTGAGCGGGCCACAGGACATGAAGAATACGGCGAATGGGCGGGTTTGGCAGCGGCATGGTTCTTGGGGCGCAATCCCGCCGGTCGGGTGATGTTTGATGTGACTACCGGTCGCTGTTACGACGGGATCAACGACAGCACGTCCATTAACCTGAACTCGGGTGCAGAGTCCACCATCGAAGCACTCGCCAGCCTCCTGGAGGTGGCGAGTCATCCATCGGCCTACGCGAGTATGATGCATTGGGTGGGTCAGAGCACGTTCGAGAAATCCCGAACGCAACAGCCCTGAGTTTTGTAGAGGATTTGTCTCCAGCGATGCTGTCATCTTCGGAGTGATTCTTGGCGGAATCGAAAAAATCGGGACATGTGAACCGAGTCGACTTAGGGGGAGATTGGCAGTTTCGTCACATAGCCGATTCGGGAACGAAGGGATCGCCTTTACCCCCCGGCATCAGGACGTGGATGAAGGCCGCGGTTCCTGGAACCGTCCATACGGATTTGATGGCGCATGGAAAAATTGCGGATCCTTTTTACAGGGATAACGAGATGCACGTCCGATGGGTGGCAGAGGCCGATTGGGAGTACAGGAAGCAGTTCGATATCGATAAAACGTTCGTGGATTCGGGACGTATTGACCTCGTGTGCCTGGGACTGGATACGTTCGCCACGATAATTATAAATAACCAAGAAGTGGGATCGACGCAGAACATGTTCATCCCACATCGATTCGACGTGGGCCAATATCTCCGGACCGGGAGGAATGAAATCCGGATTCGGTTCGAATCGGCTGTGCGGCGTGCGAAGGCCTTGGAAGAACAGCACGGCAAGCTGCCTTCGGCTCGGCATTCTCACCGCGTCCATGTACGCAAAGCCCAGTATTCCTTCGGATGGGATTGGGGGCCTTCTCTGCCCACTGCCGGGATTTGGCGGCCCATCTATTTGGAGAGTATCCAGAAGATACGGATATCGGATGTATGGGCGAGGGTGACGCATCTGGATGATGATTCGGCCCGGGTCGCCGTGGATGTCGAAGTGGACAGAGTGGGCGTCCAAAACGGAGAGTATCGTGTCGAAATAGCGGGTGGAGGACAAACATTCGGGCGAGAAATCGTCACGGACGAGAATCGGTTTCAGGTGTCCATCGATATTTCCAAACCCCGCTTGTGGTGGCCCAACGGGTACGGCGAACCGGCGTTGTACGAGGTCAGGGTGACGGCCTGCGTGGATGAGGAGGTGGTGGATGAGTCGTCTCAAAAAATCGGGATTCGTCGAATAATGCTGCGTCTGGAAGACGATGAGGGCAAACCGTGTTTCCGGTTTGAAGTGAACGGGATGCCCGTATTCTGCAAGGGCACGGACTGGATTCCTGCAGACAGTTTTCTGCCGAGAGTGAAAGCCCAGGACTACGACCGGCTGTTGGGCATGGCCCGCCAAGCGCATATGAACATGATACGCGTGTGGGGTGGGGGTGTGTACGAGGACCCGGTCTTTTACAACAAATGCGATGAGCTGGGCCTGATGGTGTGGCAGGACTTTATGTTTGCCTGTGCCGGATACCCGGAGGACGACGTTTTTGTCGACAACATTCTGGAAGAAACACACGTCGTCATACGTCGACTTCGGAATCATCCTTCTATCGTTCTGTGGTGCGGGAACAACGAGAACGAGTGGATCTGGAACAGGGAAACGGGAAAGCCTGTGGAGGAGATGCCTGGCTATCGTATTTTCCACGAAATTTTACCCCACGAGTGTGAGGAGATGGATCCTTCCCGGCACTACTGGCCGACATCCCCATGGGGCGGTGACAAGCCCAACAGCCAGGAAGACGGGAATCATCATGCCTGGAACGTATGGAGCTACTGGGACGATCCTGCAGAAGTCGTGAAGAATCGGGGTCTTTTCATCACCGAGTTCGGATTCCAGGCCCCGGCCGATGTGGCCACATTGGAGGCAGTCCTGCAACCCGAGGAAAGAACGCCCCAGAATCGCATCTTCGAGTTCCACAACAAACAGGAAGAGGGCACGGAGCGGCTATTTCGATTCCTGGCCGGCCATCAGAAAATTACGACCGAGTTTGAGCCCTTCGTGTACGCCTGTCAGGTAAACCAGGGAGAAGCGTTGAAAACATGTGTGGAACACTGGAGACGACGAAAGTTCAGAACAGCGGGCACGTTGATATGGCAGCTGAACGATTGCTGGCCTGCCATCAGCTGGTCTCTCATCGATTATGCATTCAGGCCCAAAGCATCCTACTATTATGCCAAGCGGTTTTTTAAGCCCCTGCTTATGTCATTCATTGAGGAAAACGGAAGTTTGGTTCTGACTCTCGTGAATGACGCAGCGCACACCGTCACAGGAGAACTGGAAGTGTGTATACAAAGCTTCTTTGGCCAAAGAATATTGTCTAAAAAGAAAGAGACTAAATCAGCGCCCAACAGTGTCTCGAGCATCGAAATATGCGATCCTAAAGAGCTGCGAGATATAAACAGGTACACCTCTTACGCTCTGGCCAAACTTCGACAGGATGATGAAGTCCACGCCGAAGCGACTTATTTCTTTTCCCGCTACAAGCATCTCGAATTGCCGATGCAACCGGTTGAAGGCCGCGTATGTCTGGATAGCGAGGATGGCGTGGAGTTTGAATTACAGACATCGGGCCTGGCAAAGAGCGTCTGGATGCATCTTAAAGACTGGAGATTCTCGGATAATTATTTCGACTTGCATCCCGGCGAACCCAGACGGATTATCGGTAAAAGAGTCGGACAATCGGAACATTCGTTGGAAGACGCGGTCGTCTATTCCGTGGGTCATGACACCCCTCGAAGGATTCAATGGAACACGCCTGAGAGCACATTTGGAGGAGACGTGGATGAGTAAACGTGGGGATTATCTGCAACGATCCGAGATTTTTAAAAGATACCCTGGTAATCCGATATTAACGCGGGGGAAGTGGCCGTATCGGACCAACGCCGTGTTCAATCCAGGCGCTGTCCAGTACGAAGGGGATACGCTTCTCCTAAACCGGGTGGAGGGGATGGACGGTCTCTCTCATTTTACCGTAGCCAGGAGCAGAGACGGAAAGACGAACTGGACGATCGACTCTGAACCGACACTCCTGCCCGATCCCGAGTCGCATCCGGAAGAAATCTGGGGCATCGAAGATCCCAGAGTCGTGAGACTGGAAGAGTTGGATGAATACGGGGTGACTTACACGTCATATTCCAGGGAGGGCCCACTGGTATCTATGGCCTTGACCAAAGATTTCAAGACGTTTCGAAGACAGGGTGTCATCATGCCACCGGAGAACAAAGATGCTTCCCTTTTTCCCCGCAAGTTTGATGGTCGTTGGGCCTTGCTTCACCGTCCAATACCGGTGAACCCCACCGCGAGAGCCCATATCTGGCTTTCCTTCTCGCCGGATTTAAAACACTGGGGCGAACATGCCGTCGTGCTGGAGGCCAGAGAAGGCGGATGGTGGGATGCCCATAAAATAGGATTGGGTCCTCCGCCCATCGAGACGTCCGAGGGATGGTTGATCGTATACCACGGTGTGCGCTTAACGGCATCGGGGAGTATATACCGGGCGGGCCTGGCGTTATTCGACCTGGACGATCCCCGACGCGTGATAATTCGATCCAGAGAGTGGGTTTTTGGCCCACGGGAAGATTACGAGCGTCTGGGGGATGTGTCCGACGTGACGTTTCCATCCGGGATGGTTTACGATGCTGCCACCGATGAGCTTCGGGTGTATTATGGAGCTGCCGATACATCCGTGGGTTTGACCACGGCAAAGCTGAGCGATGTGTTGGATTATTTAAAGTCCCAGCCGGGAGGATAAGATTCCTATGGTTATCGAATATCATGGGATGCTGAGGGAGTAAGTATGGCGTATGTGCGATTGAAAAACGTCACCAAGGTGTACGGCAAGGATACAGTTGCCGTTCAAAACGTCAACATCGATATCATCGACGAAGAATTTGTCATCCTCGTGGGGCCATCCGGATGTGGCAAATCCACTATCCTCCGGATGATCGCGGGCCTGGAAGAGATTACAGAGGGTGAAATCTACATCGACGACCGTCTGGTGAACCGCGTACCCCCGAAAGATCGCGACATTGCCATGGTTTTTCAAAACTACGCACTGTATCCCCATATGACAGTCTTCGGGAATATGGCATTCGGTCTGAAGCTGCGTAAAATATCCAAGGCAGAAATTGACCGACGGGTGACCGAAGCCGCGGAGATTCTTGGCATCCAGGAATTGTTGGACCGAAAACCCAAAGCGCTTTCTGGCGGTCAGCGGCAGAGGGTGGCTGTTGGACGGGCCATCGTACGGAATCCCAGAGTCTTTCTGTTCGACGAACCTCTTTCAAACCTGGATGCGAAATTGCGCGTTCAGATGCGGACGGAAATATCGAAACTCCATAAGCAGTTGACAACGACCATGGTCTACGTGACCCACGATCAGGTAGAGGCCATGACCATGGGTGACCGTATCGTCGTACTCAAAGACGGCCTGGTTCAACAAATCGATAATCCCCTCAACCTGTACAACATGCCTCAGAATCAATTTGTGGCGGGTTTTATCGGCAGCCCTCCGATGAATTTTCTTCAAGGAAAGGTCTTCAGAGACAACGGCCTGTGGTTTTACAAAGACCGTATGAAACTGCGCATCCCGTCAAAACATCAGACATCCCTGGAACGATACATCGATAAAGACGTGATATTCGGTATCCGGCCGGAAGACATCCATGAAGCGGATGCGTCCCAAGGACTTGGGGAAACATCGGATATCTTATTGCAGGTGGAAGTGGTGGAACCGATGGGGAATGAAGTCTATCTTTATGCCACGACAGGCCGCCATTCCGTGATTGCTCGGCTCCATCCTCGATTTCAGGCAGCAATGGACGAGACCGTCCGACTAACCATCGACATGGGTAAGGCCCATTTCTTCGACGCGCAAACGGAAGCATCGATCTCCGTGAATGTATCTGACAATTAGCGATGGATATAAGTATGGGGCTGAGGTTTTCTTATCACCGGATGTGTAAAAGAAGAAATGTGTATACAGCGGGGAGTCTAAAAGTTGGAATATACGTCTTAGATAATATTCAATATTTTCATCGACATGATGAGAATGGCCAATGCCAGAATGATACGAATGATTCGCTCACCGCCTCTGACAGCAATCCGTGCGCCGCACCATCCCCCGAAAGCCATTCCCCCAGCCAAGCATAGTCCATAACCACAGTTTACGTGTCCGGTCAACACAAAGATCACCAGGGCCGGTATCGTGTACAGACAGATGATGAATACCTTGTGCATGTTCACGTGCACGAGGCTGACCCTCAGAAGGTGATACAACGCGGCCATCAGTAAGAATCCCACGCCGATTTGTATGAATCCCCCGTAAAAGCCGATGCCCAGCATGGCGGGATATATCAGCCACGATTTACCGTGATTTTCGGTATCCGCGAGCAACGTGCCTTTGGGTTTGGGAAAGAACAGGGATATCACGATGCCGATCATCACCATGCCCAGTATACGATGAAACCATTCGTTGCTGATGCGTACGGAGAGAAGGGCGCCGGCTACGGCGCCGGGAAGGGTAAAAAGGGCCAGGGTCAGACTCATCCTAAAACGATGGACCTTCTGCTGGCGGAACGAGGAAACGGCCGTGGCGGTCTGCAATAGAATGCCGATGCGATTCGTGCCGTTTGCCAGCGCGCCGTCCAGGCCGATAAAAATGAGGGCAGGCAGTGTAAGGGAGGAGCCGCCGCCCGCGTTGACGTTGATGATACCGGCGATGGTGCCAACGCCAAAGAGTAATAACCATTTCAGGTATTCGGGCATGGCCAGCTCTGGGTTCACTAATCCTTCATAAAATCGAACAGCATAATATACGGATAATGATTTGAAAAGACAACTTCCATCGGAATTCGATGGTGAGCCGGCCTGATTCCGGCTTGAAAGATACACCGATGTGCCCTTGCCTTTTTCCTCTTATATCGTTAGATTGAACGCATCGTCCAAAGAAACACTGAACGTATTAAACGGAAATTTATATGATGCTGAACACAATCCTGTTCGATCTGGGAAATGTACTCGTCGACGTTGATTCCCAGCGGCCGGTTTCGCGGCTGAAGCAACGGTTTCCATCCATCTCAGAGCAAAGGATATGGGCTTTCTTCGAACATTCGGATTTATGCCTTCAATTCCAAACCGGCAAGGTCTCTTCCCACGTTTTCTACGAGGGATTCCGAAGCGCCGTGGGAGAAGATTTATCCTATAATTATTTTAAGCAATTATGGCAGGACATGTTTTCCCCGATCCGACCGATGATCGATCTGCTCCCGGATTTGAGAGCACGGTATCGGCTCGTACTCTTATCCAATACCGACGAACTGCATGCCGAGTACATCGGCCGTCAATACGACTTTTATGATTACTTCCATCACTTGATTTTTTCATACGAAGTCGGCTATCTGAAACCCGGTAAGGAGATTTTTCAGATAGCACTGGAAACGTCCCACTCCGATCCCGAACGTAGTATTTTTATCGACGATTTGGAGAAAAACGTACAGACCGCCGTGTCCATGGGGATGAGGGGCATTCCGTTCAAGGGGTACGAACGCTTCGTGCAGGACTGGAATGAGCTGGGCGAGGACCTGGTGCTGAACAGAGAATCGTCATAAGAATATACTGTTTTCGTAGATCCATCGAAGGCGAGGCAACGGATGAAGGCTCTCGTATTTGATCGCACATTGCAGATAGAGGAAATGGCCAGGCCGAAGCCGGCCGGAGACGAAGCCCTGATTCGGGTTCGAATGGCGGGTATCTGCAACACCGACATTGAGATAACCAAAGGCTACATGGGATTTCGGGGTGTGCTGGGACACGAGTTCGTGGGAGATGTCGTGGCTTCGGATCGCGATGAGTGGATGGGCAAACGGGTGGTCGCAGACATCAACCTGGGATGCGGCGAGTGCGAGTACTGCCGAACCGGACTGCAGCGGCATTGTCCCCAGCGGCGAGTCACGGGTATTCTGGAAAAGGACGGCGCATTCGCCGAATTTATCGCCTATCCTGTAACGAATCTGTTCACCCTTCCCGATTCCATCTCCGATGAAGAGGCCGTCTTCATC
This sequence comes from uncultured bacterium, assembly GCA_964614115.1. Lineage (GTDB taxonomy): Bacteria > Zhuqueibacterota > QNDG01 > QNDG01 > DSAB01 > CAZTKR01. The sequence continues at coordinate 18,211 of CAZTKR010000043.1, forward strand.
GAGCCCCTTGCCGCGGCATGTGAGATTTTGGAGCAGGTGCACATCGAACCGATCCACTGCGTCGCCGTTGTCGGTGATGGAAAATTGGGCCAGCTGATCGCCTGGGTGCTTCGGTTGACGGGGTGTCGATTGACCGTCTATGGAAAGTCGGAGCAAAAATTATGCTTACTCGAGCCTCTGGGAATCGAAACGACTCTCTCGGAATCACCAATGAATGAGAAATATGATGTCGTCGTAGAAGCCTCGGGATCTCCATCGGGTTTCGCACAAGCTCTGAAACTGGTCAAACCGAGAGGATTGTTTATCCTGAAATCCACGATGCACGAGGCCACTTCTGTCAATACGGCTCCGTTGGTCATGAACGAAATTCATCTCATCGGTTCCCGCTGCGGTCGGTTCGAGCCGGCTATTCGGCTGATGGAGAATCGATTGATCGATGTCAAACCGTTGATATCGGGCATCTACCCGTTCGAGAACGCACTGGAGGCGTTTGAACAGGCTGAGAAACCCGCTACGCTAAAAGTACTTCTCGATTTTCGTTGAAATCAGCTGATGTTGTTATAGGATAAAATCGAAAGGATTCTGAGATTTCCCTCCGGCGGATACACCGTAATGAAGATGGGGTGCTGTGGATTTCCCCGTATTCCCCGTCAATCCGATGATGTCCCACCGTTTCACGCGTTGTCCTTTTCGCACATAAATTATTGAGAGATGTCCGTACAGCGTCTCGTAGCCGTAACCGTGGTCGATGATGATGTATTTCCCGTATCCCTTGTTGGTGGTGACACGGGTATTGATCCTTTTCACGATACCCGCACCCGTGGCGCTCACTTCGGAGCCGGGCTTGATGCTTATGTCGATACCAGGATGATCTTCACTTCTGCCCGTGAACGGATCGATACGTGTTCCGAATGTGGAGGATATCCATCCGCCTCGTACGGGTCGTATCGACGGATAATGGGCTATTTGTTGGACTTTTGTGGAGATCATATTCTCCAGGCGATCCATATTGTGTCCCAGCCGTTCGATGTCCATCTCCAACTGCGTCAGATTTATGGACGCGTGTATGATTTTTTTATGTTCATCGTGGG
>CAZTKR010000044.1:0-19185 GCA_964614115.1 uncultured bacterium
TTTATTTGCTAAAATTAAAAAATATTAAATTCATTATGTTAGGACAATATCTGAATAAGTAAGCTTCACGCTGTTTCGCATGCGACTATTAACCATCACTTTTTTTTATGTTTATAATAACATCTATCATATAAACCATCATATCATCTTCACATTCCACCCCTCTACTCAGTGATTAAAATCCCCCAAAAACAAAAGAGGGGCAGCAGCCCCTGTTCGGTGGCTTCTGCCCCTTTTAAATGGGTTGTTACTCTATACTCATCAAATTTTAATGAACACATACCTCAGTATAAAAACCGCAGCGACTACGTAAATCAACCAGTTCACTTCTTTCCCCTTACCAGCACAGAGCTTGATCAACGGATACGCGATGAATCCCATGGCCAGGCCGTCGTGGATGTTGTAGCTCAGGGGAATCCCCAGGATAATCAGGAACGCCGGGATGGCTTCTGAAAAGTCTTCCCAGTCGATTTTCTGCACGTTCCGCATCATCATCGTACCCACAATAACCAAAGCCGGTGCCGTGATGGGCAGGTACTTGCCCACCATGCCCACCAGGGGAGTAAAGAACAGGGCGAACAGGAACAGAAATCCCGTTGCCACGCTGGCCAGCCCCGTGCGGCCGCCGTACTCCACACCCACGCTGCTCTCTATGAAAGACGTCACCGTGCTCGTCCCTGAACAGGCGCCGACAACCGTACCCACGGCATCGGAGACCAGGGCCTTGTTGGCGCCGGGAAGTTTGTTGTCCACCATAAAACCCGCCTGCTCGGCCACACCGATGAGGGTTCCCATGGTATCGAACATGTCCATGAACAGGAACACGATGATGAACGGGATGAACTGATACTTCAGGGCGGATACGATGTCGAACTGGAATATCGCATGCTCCTTGGGCAGGCCGAAAATGCCCTCGTACTTCACCTGTCCCGCAACCAGCGCCAGGATCGTGTTGAATAAAATGCCCCACACGATGGCACCCCGAACACCCCGCACATGAAGCACGGCTGTGAGAAAGAGCCCGGCCAGGAAGATCAGCACATTGGCCTGGAGGATATCGCTGTTGAAGCTCACGCCCGTGCCCGGATTTTTAATGATGACTCCCGCATTCTGGAATCCGATGAAAGCGATGAGGAGCCCGATCCCCACGGCGATTCCGTTCTTCAGGCTGGGGCTCACGGCATCGATGATGGCCTGGCGTACGTGGAGAAGGGAAAGGATCAGGAAAATAACGCCCGAGATGAGGACGATTCCCAGGGCCACCTGCCACGAATTCGTCACGCCCTGAGCGGCCAGGGCCATGACCACGGTGACGAAGAAAAAGTTCTCGCCCATGCCCGGCGCCTGAGCGATGGGGTAGTTGGCGTACAGCCCCATCAACGTGGTGGCCACAAAGGCAGCCAGACACGTGGCCAGCATGGCTGCATCCATGGACAGGCCCGTGGGCTCGCCCGTGAAATCCGCAGACAGGATGGCTGGGTTGACGAACACGATGTAGGCCATGGTCATGAACGTGGCCAGGCCGGCCATCAACTCGATCCGGACCGTGGACTCCTTCTCCTCGAGTTTAAACAGTCTCTCCAGCATAGGCACCTCCTGTGATCCAAGTCCAAATATGTGAAACTAAACATATCTATCGTAATGATGAATAATATGGGGGCTTTTCATCGATACCGTGCGGAGACTGTCCTACGTGCGGCGGGATAGACCTCTGGAAATATCCATGGTGAGTATACATTCGGACATCAAATTCCTCGTGCCTCCGTGCCGGCGAGGCAACCGCTTACCCGCTCTCCCCGCTTTCTTATCCCCCGTGACTGCGAAACGTTAATTGACCCTTGGATGGTCGTTCCTCAGAAATACGATGCTGCGTGCCGTGTTCATTCAGATAGGGTGCGATCGTTTCCTGGACGATGCTCTCCAATTCATCGAAGACCGGGTCTTGGTCCTGCGATCCATCGACCACACGTATGTACGGCGCTTCCATCCGGAGAAAAATCCGGCGCACTTCCTCCAGGTATTCCTCCTTCTCGAAATCGGTGTGGGCATCGCCGCGGAGGTCTTGGATGCGGTTCAGTCCCAGTTTCACGGGAATATCGATGATGAGCACACGATCCGGTATGATGGCGATCGCTTCGCTCCATTCGAGAATGGATTGGACATCGATGCCCAGCGCCCCTTGATAGGCGATGGACGAGAAGTAGTATCGGTCGATAAACACCAGCTCATGCCGGTCCAGGGCGGGATGCAGATTCAGTTCGCAGTCCTCGATCCTGTCCTGCATGAAGAGGTCCAATTCCTCCTCCGGGGTCACCGTATGCCGACCTTGAACGGCCAGACGGCGAATCTGCTGGCCGTAGGGCCCGTCTGTTGGCTCCCTGAAAACCGATACGGCAAAACCCTTCTGGCGATAATGATCCCCCAGACGCTTGGTCAGCGTCGTCTTTCCAGACCCGTCGATGCCCTCGATTGCGATCAACACACCCTGGCTAAGTTTGGATTCTTTCATGGATATGGTTTCTTGTTTGGATGATGCTCACCGTTCCGAACGGCGACCGCTTTCATGATCATCGATGCGGAAAGGTTTGCTTTGTGTCGATGAGGGCCATCAGTTCCGCCATGATCATGGCCGTGGCTCCCCAGATTTTGTGTTCCCGGTATGAGTAGAAGGGAACATCCAGCTCCCTCCCCTGGACTACCCAGTTTTCCCTCAAGGTGTTCTGCGAATCCAGCAGATGATCCAGGGGGATTTCGATTACCTCATCCACCTCATCGGCCGAGGGATGGAAATCCGGCCTTGTGCCGGACACGGCCACAATAGGGTATATGCAGAACCGGCTCACGGGAATAAAAAGCGGTGTCAGCGATCCCAGCAAACGGACCGATTCAGCGGAAATACCCAGTTCCTCCTGCGTCTCCCGAAGCGCCGCCTCTTCCAGGCTCTCGCCTGGCTCCTGCTTTCCGCCGGGAAAAGAGATCTGTCCCTGATGATTCTCCACATGATTCGTCCGTAGAGTCAGAACCAGATGGAGCCGATCCTCGTGGGGATACAAAAGGGCCAGCACCCCCGCTTTGGCGCACGCATGCTCCACGCGTTCCACGGGCTGGGTTCCAGGCCGCGGATCGGGACACATCCGGAGCTGTGCTTCCAGACCGGGCTTCGAGCCCTGGAGTCTGTCCGCCAGAGCAGAGACGAACAGACCATTCATTTGTGGGGTCGCCGATGCCATCAGTCCCAAGCCATCCCTTCCCATCCGTAACGATCGAGGTCGATCCATCCGCCAGGCTCGAACACGATGCCTTCCCTCTCCAGAAGCGCCCTCTGCTCCGAACCGGGCAGGCTGATCCGTCCCCCCTTGCCCACCACACGCTGCCAGGGCACGGGCAGCTCTATCTTCCGGTTCCCCAGGGAGGCCAGGGCCCACCCCACCATCCGGGGATCACACGGAGGATCGACTGTATCGGCAATCTGTCCGTACGTGGCTACTTTTCCTCGCGGGATTTGAAACACGATGTCGTAGATCGAATCAAAAAGGCCTTCCTTCTTCATCATCACAGTTCAACCTTGGAGCACTACAAAAAATGAGGACAACTTCTATGCGGGCGTAAAAACAAAGGATGAAATGTTCGGTGACTTCTTATGATTTTAAGATACGCGACGATGGTTCTATCTTCTCTGTGTTGTATCGGATGGCATGTCGAGAGCATCACGACCGGATTTTCTTGAGCGTCTTCTCGAAGACCTTGTACGCATCTTTGCCGTACAGGCATACCACGATGCGTTCCAGGCCCGTGGTTCCCTTTACGTGTTCTGCAATGGTCTTCAGTGTGACATTTGCACACCTGTCTACGGGATACCCGAAAATCCCCGTGCTAATGGCAGGAAACGCGATGGACGTGAAGTTGTGCTTCTCTGCCATGCGCAGGCTGCTCAGGATCGCTGACTTGAGTTTCTTGTCCTCATCGCCCTCGCCCATGCGCGGCCCCACGGCATGAATCACATAACGCGATTTAAGAGAACCCGCACTGGTAATGGCCGCTGAGCCCACCGGAACTTCCCCCCTGGCGAATATCCACGTGTTGCTCTCTTCCTGGATGGTCTCCCCCCCTTTTTTCACGATGGCTGCTGCCACCCCACCGCCATGCGCCAACTTGGAATTGGCCGCATTGACGATGGCATCCGTATCCATACTGGTGATATCTCCCTCTATTAGTTCGACAACGGTTTTTCCGAATCGCTTTTTCATCTCAATCTCCTCCGCCCGTCAGATCGGGAGGCTCTCCTTCGGCAGATTCCTTGTTTTCCTCAGACATCCTTCGTTTTTCCCACAACCTTCGAATCCATCTTTCAATCCCTAATACGCATACCGCACATAAAAATCCTAATACGGCACCGCCCACGATATCCGCAGGATAATGAACCCCCACATAAATCCGGGAATACGCTACCAATGCGGCAAACACAATAAAGAAAATTTTGTATCTTGGATACTTCACGGAAAAGAGTGTGGCCATGGCAGCCATGTTGGATGCGTGGGACGAGGGGAACGAAAACGACCGCGATTGTCGGATGAGAAGCCGCACGCCTTCCACCACGAAGCAGGGCCGGACCCGCTCGACCCAAGGCTTGACCACGTGACTGGACAACTGATCGCTCATCGTCAGGATGACCGCCGCCAGCAGGACCACGATGCGTCCCTTCTTACCCCCGAAGATGATGAGAGACATCAACGCCAGGACGATGGGGATCATCCAGTAATCTTTTTCAGTGATGATGGGCATCAGGAAATCGAAAACCGGATTGGCCACTGTCCGGTTCAAGAAGAGAAAAACAGCGCGGTCTATAGAATACAGGAATTCCATATAAAATCCACACAATGCGGGGCTGGTGTATGCCGTCTTATCGTCATGGAATATAATAGATGCAGGGGACAATATCAACGACTTATTGTGATGTCTTTTGAATGATTTGCGGGTTTTTCGTGACGAACTCCAGTTTTTACTTCTTGACTCCCCTTTCTAAGAACATAACACCAAACCATCCCTGTAATCCCATTCATACCTCACCGACTAATGGACAATCCTTTCGGTTTGACAACCGATACTCTGCATCATGATAAAACCGGAACGGATAACACGCATCCCAAAGGCTCACAACATACGCAACGGACAGGGCTTTGCGGCCGTATAACACTTTGATCACGTTAAACATTGGATGCGTTTCATCGCCAAAGCTTAATCGAGCATGGCACATCAAAAGAGGTTGACAATGATGAAAATGATAAATTCTGTCACAGTCACGACGTTGGTCATTGCTTTCTGTAATGTCGGACTGTTTTATTCGAGTATGGCCCAGAATCTCAGAGAAAATCGTCAGCTCGACGAAAGGGTTCGCCGGTTTCTCGACAGCAACCGGTACCAGTGGTACGACATGAACGTGCCGGAATCCGACGGTAAGATTTTATACGATCTCATCATCAAGAACAATTACACAAACGCCCTGGAAATCGGTACATCGACCGGTCACTCGGCCATCTGGATGGCCTGGGCCCTCAGCAAGACTGGCGGCAGGCTGATCACCATCGAAATCAACGAGCGACGACATAAAGAAACCCTTGCGAACTTCCAGGAGGCCGGTCTCTCGGACATCATCGACGCCCGCCTGGCCGATGCCCATGACCTCGTCCCCAAGCTGGAAGGCCCTTTCGATTTCGTATTCTGCGATGCGGACAAGGACTGGTATAAAAACTACCTCAAGGCCGTCCTGCCCAAACTCCAGGTCGGCGGCTGCTTTACCGCCCACAACGTCGCGTCTCGTCGCATAAGGGGCATCCGGGAGTTCCTCGACTATCTGTATGCATTGCCCAACATGGAAACGACCATCGACAGGTCCAGCTATTCGGGTGTCTCCATCAGCTACAAAAAATCGAACGATTAGAGCCTCTTATCTGCAATAATGACAACCTATACGCCCTCTGTCAATGGGTAGTGATTTTTTCTTGCACTTGTCGGAATTCCGTTTATATTGTAAGGATGTTTTCTTGAAACCGGTGGATATCGACCGGAAACAGACGAAAGGGCAGACGGATGAATAGAATATGGACAGCACTCTCGATGGCGATACTCGCAGCCACCACATCGCTCCTGGCTCAGGTCAAGCCCGATGGTCAGAAGGCTTTCGAGATTGTCGAGTATCTTGCCTCGGATGCGTTTAAGGGCCGGAAATCGGGCACGCCCGAGTACCGTAAAGCGGCCGAGTACGTGGCCGCCAAGATGGAGGATTACGGCCTCTGGCCGGGCGGAGAGGACGGTACGTATTTCCAGGAAGTCGTATTCAAGGATTGGAACAACTTTGATCAGCCCATACGGCTGGAAGTCACCGAGCCCCAGCACTGCGTGTATTTTGCCGGCAGGCAAATGGATTACTCGCCGGTTCGGGGCACGGGTTCGGGCACGGTGCAGGGACAACTCGTCTTTGCGGGTTATGGCATTGTTTCCGAGGACTCCACTTGGAATGATTATGCCCATATCGATGCGACGGGAAAGATCGTCCTTATCGGCCTGGGTGTTCCGGACTCCCTGGGTAAGGAGGCAGAAGAGGAATGGACCGTCGACAAGAAGATCAAGATGGCCGTGGACAGAGGCGCGGTCGGCGCCATTCTGATGACCAACATACCACAGAGCCAGTCGTATCGATGGTGGAGGAGGCTAAAGATCGAAAAGGAGACCTGTCCCGAAGGCTTCGTGGTCATGTCGGCCAATAAATCCTTTCTCGACCACGTCTTCTACCTCGACAACCAGAGCTGGAGATACCTGGTCAGCAAGACTCTCCGACAGCAAAAATCCTTTACCACGTCCCTGAACGTAACCGTGGAAATGGAGGCCCATTATACGCTGGTGGACAGCTTGACCGCGCCCAACGTGATCGGCATCATTCCCGGCAGAGATCGAAGGTTGAAGGATGAGTACATCATCGTCGGAGGACACCTGGATCATCTGGGCGTGGGTGTCGACGGATTCATCTACAACGGGGCCGACGATAACGCCGGTTCTGCGGGAGTCATCCTGGAGATGGCACGGGTGTTCCAGGCCAATCGGTTCAGGCCGGACAGGACCGTCGTACTGGCTTCATGGGCCGGCGAAGAACTGGGATTAATCGGCTCCAAATACTACACCGAGCATCCCATCTACCCCCTGGAAAAAACGGCGGTATACATGAATATGGACATGATCGGCTGCGGAGATGAGGACTTATACGTAGGCGGGATGTGGTGGTTCTCGGACTTCTACGACGCCATCAAGGAACGGTTGGATGAGGACATGAAAAAAAGACTCCGTTACCGGTTTAACTACCGGGGCTCCGACCACTCGGCCTTCCTGCCCAAAGACGTCACGTGCATCAGCCTGAGGACGGGGAACACCCTTACGCGAGAACTGGATGATGAGCATCCTGAGTACCACTGCCCCGGGGATATGGCAAACATCATCGAACCGGAGCTTTTAGAGCTAGCAGCCCAGTACCATCTGGACATTGTCACGTTTCTTGCGAATACAAAGAACAACCTGTTGGATCCTGAGCATCACGTCCAGTTCGTGCACAAGGATGCTACCGTGATCGACCTTCATTGCGACACCATCGGACGATTCGTGGACGGCGAAGATTTGAGCAAGGACTGCGAAACGGGACATATCGACATACCCAAGCTGAAACAGGGTGCCGTGGACCTGCAGGTATTCGCCTGCTTCGTCGGCCCACCGGGCAATGAGCACGAGAAAAAACAGGCCGCAGAAAACGCCTTCCGGCAGATCGACGGCGTGCACCGTTTGGTCGAAGAGAACCCGGAAGACCTGGCTGTCGTTACTTCGTACGAAGACTTCCGGGAACTCCGGGACACGAACAAGACGGGCATGCTCATCGGTATCGAGGGGGGCTACGCCATCGAGAGCGACCTGAGCCTTCTTCGGTCGTTCTACCGCTCCGGTGTGCGCCTGATGACCCTGACCCACTGGACCCATACCGATTGGGCCGATGCTTCCGGTGATGAACAGACCAATTATTGCGGACTCACAGAATTTGGTGAAGAGGTCGTCAAAGAAATGAATAAACTGGGCATGATCATCGACCTGTCCCACGCCCACGATGAGACGTTCTGGGATGTCCTCCGTATCACAGATTCGCCCGTGGTGGCCTCCCACTCGTGCTGCAGGGCTCTAACGGAGCATCATCGAAATGTTACCGATACCATGCTTAAAGCCCTGGCCGAGAACGGCGGGATGATCGGTATCAACTACGCACCCGGATTCTTGAACGAAGCATACGAAGCCAAGTCGAACGCACTGATGATGGATATCGCCCAGAAATACGGGCTGCCTACGGATTTCGGAGAGCTGATGAAGGCCGATCCCGAAAAGCAAGAAAAAGCCATTGCCGAATACTATGCCAGGCTTGAAGAGTTGAAGACAACCGAGACGTCTGTTACCGTCAAAACGGTTGTCGATCATATCGAGCATGTGATCGAAGTAACGGGAAGTTACGATCATGTCGGTTTGGGGTCGGATTTCGATGGCATCGAGAACACACCAGTCGGATTGGAACATGTCGGCAAACTATCCAACATTACCAGAGAACTCATGGATAGGGACCATAAAGCGGAAGATATTAAAAAAATTCTCGGGGAAAATTTTGTTCGCATCCTGAAAGACGTGTGTGGTTCGGAAAGGGATGGTGAAGACTAATCGATCCAAAAAAACAGCATGCTTCTTATAGAACATTGCATATTATAATCTCAACGTTTGATAGAGTCAAGATTATCAATTCGATCAACGATTTGAAGACATCAGTTCTTTAGTCCGGGATTTGCAGCATAGAATCTGCAAACCCCGGTTGATCCCGGACTCCTTCATCCTCAGCCACTACCGCCGCCGTGGAGGCCGTCTTTTCGGTCCGGGACGATGGCTGTCGAAAACCACCCTCTGCTCGTCGGTTAAGAGCTTTCGTATTTCCTGGCGATGCGCTGCTCCCGCCTTCATCATCTGCATCTTGATGGTACTCATCTCTTCGATGAGGCCGTTGATCTGACTCATGTCCGCGTTATCGGCAGTGGATAACGTCTGAAGCCGGGCGTTCATCTCGGCAAGTTCATTCCGCATGGGCAGGATGGTCTTGAGATGGTCCGTGCGCAAGGTTTGCATCTGCTCTTCCTGCTCTTCCGTCAGGTCGGGAATCTTCGGGCCCGGCTTCCTGTGCTCGACGCGAGAAGGCATGGGACGATCCATCTCCTCAAGCTCGAAATCCTCCCCCTGAGCCATCGCACCACCGAAAAAACACAGCGCAGCCAGCAACACTCCGATGATTGATATTCGCGCTTGCATGGCGTCTCCTTTCTATATCTATTTATCTACGCATTGTCCATGATCCTTACTTCTTTGTTGACACTAAGTATGACGTCATTTTCAGGAAAAAATTGTGCATAGAACTAAAAAAGGGCGCAGATTGTGCACCCTTCACTGTCATGATAATGTGCTGTGAGATTATGTAGATTGCGGATGCTTGAATTCAGTGGCTAGCGTTTTTCTTCCCTTTGATAGTGAGCTACGGTGATATATATGAAATCGTGTCCGATCCTGAGCCGTACGACGAAAAGTTCAATGCCAATATTGATTGTGCGACAAACACCGATGGCCCTGTTGCGGAACTAATCCATGGGGAACATCTTGATCACGGCAACGGCAGCACCCTGGGGATCCTTGAGAACCGCAAATCGTCCTGTATCGGGTATGTCTTTGGGTGGACTGAGTACCTCTGCCCCCAATCCTTTGGCTCTTTCTACGATGGCATCGCAATCGTCTACAGAAAAATACGGCATCAAGCGGGACGGAATCATTGCTCACCATCTTCGCCCAGAAGGTAACTCCCTGTCATAAATAAAATAGACAGAGGACGGCCTCTCAGATCATCAGGCATCCTCATCATTCCCGTTATTCTTCTCGTTCTCATGGAGGATACGCCAGGCTTTAAAGATAGGAGGCGTTAAACATCCCATCAGAACGATCCATCCCACCCAGAGCAGATAAAACCAGCGACGCACGAAACCGGCGATGAAGAAATTCAGAATCGTACCTACAGCCAACGCCCCAGCCGTTCCCAAGACAAAGACCATGGAAACCGCAGCGATCACAAGCAACATTCTTGAGACCTCGGAGCGGCGGATGCTCCTGAGCACGACAAATCCCACCAGCACGAAAGGGAGGGCCATCGCGACAAAATAGATGAACGTAAAAATGTTTTTGCCGATGAATACAAGGCACGACGCCGTCAGGAGAACGGCTATGATAAACGCGATGAGAGCCACGTATTTTGCCCTCTTAGGTAGCGTATCAGTCATGGGTTCGATTTCTCCACCGCTTTTTCGTCGTGTCCCTGTATGACTATTCTTCAAGCCGATGCTCCCAGGATGTTGTCGAGTTAAGGATCATTCTTGTAACAACTGACGAAGGAACGCTAGTTCTATCTTACAGAATGCAGCCTTTTCAGATCATCATCAAGACGAGTGGCTTACCGAGCCTACACCGTCGTCGTTTTATCGACAGACAGAGAATCATCCGGAACATCACAACTCTCCTGCCCTGCGCAAGTGCCAAAGTGTGAACATAGGCCCCACCAACTCGAATACCACTGCACTGGCAATGACGATGGGCAGTATATAAGCACCCACCTCCGGCAACCGTTCATGAACCACCAGGGCCAATCCCAGGGTGATACCCGCCTGGGGAAACAGGCACCATCCCACACGGGAACGGACGACTCTCGGTGCAAACGCGAGCCACGCACCCAAAGTTCCCCCTATGACCAATCCGACGGATCGGGCCAGAATATAGATGCCTCCCACAACCCCCAGGGAGGCAAGCATCTTTACTTCACACTCGAATCCCGCGAGTAAGAAAAAGATGGCCAGGAACGGTTCGCTCACCGCACCGATATCCCGGAATGGACGCGTCCTGTGTCTTGCCCGATTGGCCACGACAACACCCATAACCAGACTGGCCAGCAGGTACGACACATGGAAGGCAATGGCAAATCCGGCACAGAGGAACACGAATCCCGCTGCCATTAAGAGGACGGGTTCTTCTGATTTCAATTTATACGTCACATGGGCCATGGGAAAACCAAGAAGACCGCCCACTACTCCAGCACCCGCGATCTCCCTGAATGCAGCCATGAATCCCATAGAAAGCTGTCCCTGGCCCGACATCATTTCCACACCAACGAGAGCAACGCTGAACAGGACGACGCTCCACACATCGTCTATGGCCACTACGCCCAGAACGGTATCCGTAAGGGGGCCTTTTGCCTTTCCCTCGTACACCACATCGATGGTGGATACGGGTGCCGAGGCCGGCGCCAAGCTGGCTAGCAGGAGCGCGAGCATCCATCCCCATCCCGATGCCCGTAGCGCCAGGAAGACCAATGCTGCCGTCATCAAGGTCTCTACCAAAGACACCCACAGAATAACCCGACCCCTCTTCCGAAAGTGTTTCCCCCCCAAACGCTGGCCCAGTAAGAATCCCACCATGGCCAGTGCGATGCGGGTGGCGATGCCGAACTTCTCTGCAGCTTCATGGGGGATTACATCCAGAACCGAAGGACCAGCCACTAAACCCAGGAGAAGCAGGATCGTCCCCCGGGGAATATTCGTCCGCGCTCCTATCTTATGGGCCACGTACCCGACCAGGAACAGAAAGCCGAGAATGATCAGGACAAACGATTGGCTGCTCCCCATCATCGTGTATACTTCACCTTTCCTCCGATGATCGTGTAGGCGACTTCCGCGCTGAGGATGTCGTCTTCTGGGATTGTCATGATGTCCTCAGAAAACACCGTGATATCGGCCAGCTTGCCCGGCGTCAGGCTGCCCTTGCTTTTCTCCTCAAAGCCCGCATAGACTGCGTTGACGGTATACGATTCCAGGGCCTGTTGCCGTGTCATCCGCTGCTCGGGAAAGAAGACCGAACCGTCATCCATCCGTCGGGATACCGAACGATAGAAGTTTGCGATGGGATCGATGTCCTCTACCGGTGGATCGGTTCCGTTGGCCACCACAGCACCGGACTCCTCGTGTAACAAATTCCTTCAAACCGCGTTCGACACAAATCGTACGATCAAACATGCCCGAATAGTAACAAATAATCGAATGATTATCAAGAGGAAAGTCGCGGATAGTTATTATAGTCAGTATGATTGTGATAAGTGCAGGGATTCCTGAAACGTTCGTGAAGGCGAGATCAACGGATCCATGACGCATAATTCCCATAGTTGCGCGTCACTTGAATCCCATTACTTCCGTCTGCATTCATGATGTGAATGTTGCCGTTTATGCGCCCACGGGTGAATGCGATGCGATTTCCATCGGGAGACCATGCCGGGTTGGAATCGAAGTGCCCCCGGGTCAATCGAGTCAGGTCTGATCCGTCGGTATTCATAACCCAGATATGTCGCTCGTCAAGAGATGAAACGTACCCCGTGAACGCGATCCTCGTTCCATCGGGGGAAACATTCGGCGCCTTGATCGATCCGACAGAAGCGCTCGTGCTTTCCTGGAGGAGGGGAACAGCCGTCGTGTCTCTCAGGCTGACTCTTTGCAGGGCCTTGCCCTCCGTGGGCACATTGCCGGTTACGATAAAAAGGGATTCGCCGTCGGGTGACCATGCGGGACGGGACCGGATGCAGCCCGCGCCCCCGAAGAACGGCGCATTGTCGATGAAAACCTCGTGGGCGTGCCATTCATCCCCGTACTGGCCGTGAAACCAGTACGCCAGGCGTCCATCGTTGGACCAGGCGGGATACTTGTTGGCGGCCCGGACGGAGTAGACTTGTTCAATCACTCCACTGACGGGATCGATGTTGTAGAGCTGGTAGTAATCGTATTCGTCCACGGAGACATACGTGATATTCGATCCATCGGGTTTCCACGCCAAATCCCAGAAGGGAATATCCGGATCCTGTTTGACGAGTCGAACCGCTTGGCTGTCGCTATCGATGACGAACAGATACCCCTTGTTGCCCGCCGCGCTGTACACATACCGGGAGTAGGCCATCTTTCCCGTCATCTGAGCCCAGGGGATCAGCTTGGCTTCTTCTTCGAGATCGACGGCCGGTGCGGTCGGCGTCTTCCGGCATGCGAGAAATAGAGTTAGTATGAGGATGCAGATGAATTGCCACATGGAGACATTCGCCCACGATAGTTCTCTATTGATCGGGGGGCTTGGAAACATTTTTCTGGGATGAAGATCAATACCCTTCGGCATGTCCGGTGAAATCACGAGAAACGGCACCCCTTAACAATCTCGTACTCGGATCGATTTGAATGCCGGTCCAGAGTCCGATTATAACATGACCGCCCTGCCGGAGTGCTTCCAGTCCGGCCCGTGCGGCCAGGGTCCCCGTGGTAACGGCTATCATGCCGTTCCGGCCTTGGGCCAGCGGTCTCTCATGACCGGCTTTTCGGTGGAGCTCGGTGTATTCGTCCAGTACATCGTCGCCCCAGTCTCTGGGGGAAAGGCGAACGTGGGTGGACGAGTTCGTGGAAAGCTTTTTCTGACCGCATCCGGGCCCAAGAATCCATAGACCCAAGAGGAGTAAAACAGGTGTGCAGATGCTCTGAAAATGTTTATTCTTTAAAAAATACAACTAGGATTTGTCCCTCAACAGTTCCCGCAGTCGCTTGGTCATGAATTCGGTGCGGGAATGCCCGTTGACGGGCATTCTGAATGAATTACACCAGCCCAATAATTCCTCGGTGTCCACATCCACCTTCTGAACGGTAAATCCCTGCTTTTCCAGGTCTTTGATTTTTTGGAGCGCGTGGGACCTCCATTCCTCGTACGTATCCTCCAGCTCGTGGGCGTCTTCGGAAATGTCGCGCAGCCGATCCCACTGTTCCGGGTCGTACCAGGCCACACCAACAGTTCGGCCTTTCATGGTATTCATAGAAAATTCCCTCAACGAAAATGAAGCATACGACAGATCATCGTTCCGGAACAACACTACTACAAACGGACCTGAATGATGAGCGTTGCTCCCGAGACCACACGATGTACTCAAAGAAAAATAATGAATTCATAGCAGCTGAGCAAGGACTAATTTTAGGATTGCAACGCATCATTCGGCGAGCATATTAACACTGGATGAGAAACGGCTATAGAAATAGTCGCGATACCGTATTCGGGATTAATTCGATTAGATTAAATAGAATAGGACGACATTCCCAACTACCAATGTACCTCGCCACGTAAAGTGGCAACGTGATGGGATCATCTCACCAGAACGGCCTTCCGCTTCATGGAAAGACCCTCCAGGGACAGTTCGATGATGTATACTCCCGATGAGACAGGCTGGCCTCTGTCGTCTTTGCCGTCCCATGTCGTCTCATAACTGCCCGGTCTTTCCCGTCCTTCGAAAAGCGTTCGAACCTTCCTTCCCAGAAGGTCGTATACGTCAATGGTTATATCCCACTCGACACCTTCAAAATTTGCGATGTTGTATTGTATGATCGTCGACGCATTAAACGGGTTCGGAAAATTCTGGAAGAGGGCAAAACGGTCGGGCAACGCATCGGAACGCCGGATGCCCCCGGACAGATACTCCGTATCGATGAGCACCCATCCATCGGGATCGATGAGTACATTCGCCGGATCAAAGGGCACTATCAGAGTAAACGAATCGACATCGTTCTCCACCCACACCGTCGTATCCTTCGTAGCGAACGATCTCTCCAGGCGCACATCCAGCGGCATGCGGAACACGGGCCCCTGGGCCTGGTACTGGCGCAATGATAGCGTGACTTCGTATACACCACCGGACAGGGGCATGCTGGTCCAGGAATACTGAACTTTGGGATAACCCCTCTCGTAAATCCATTCCTGAAAAAACCATCCCAGACTCATGCCGGAGACCGTTTCACAGACTTCTTGGAAATCTGCGATAGAGGCGTTGCCGTATTTGTACGTGTCGTAATACGTGTGCAGGATATTCCAGAAGTTTGCGTCCCCGACGACATGCCTCAGCATGTGGAGAACCCATCCACCCTTCTTGTACGTGATTCCGTAATGAAAAAGCGGATCAGGATCGTAGATGGGAAAATCGATGTCTTGTGTTTGTGATATAAACACATTCTTGCTGTATTCCATGTATCCCCGGAATTCATTCCAGCCATACTGATGCTCCGCGAATAAAGCCTCGGAATAGACGGCAAATCCTTCGTTCAGCCAGATGGCCGGCCAGTCGTTCAGCGTCACGGCATCGCCCCACCACATATGGGACAGCTCGTGAACCAACCCGTATTCGCGACTTCTATCCCCCTGAATCCAGGTACTGCTGATGGTCGTCATCGTCTGATGTTCCATACCCCCAAACGGCGAAGGCTCGATCTCGGCCATACCGTATTTCTCGAAAGGATATGGACCGTAACGCTCCGAGTAAAACGCCATAGCCGTCATCATGTTGACGAAGTCCGCCCTGGCATCGGCGGAATCGCGCCTGAAAATGTAATACGCCATCTCGATGGAATCACCCTCGGGCGTCACGTACCAATCCGACCATCTCGCGTACCGGTCCGACATCGTCACACAAAACAGATACGTGGCCACCGGATCTTTCGAACGCCAATGGAACGTCTCCCAGGCACCATCCCCGCTAAGTTCTCGTCCCTCCAGAAGACCGATGGAGGCGACCTCTACGCCCCTGGGGACTGTGACATGAAGTTCGGCCGTGGCCTTATCCCAGGGTACGTCGTAGCATGGGAACCAACGCCGGGCATCGATGGGTTCGGCAAACGTATAGGCGCACATTTCATAGAAGTAGAATCCTCGTTGCTGGGGTGCGCCATGGTAGGCGATAGAGACGGTGAACGTGTCACCCTCTGCCACCGCCTGGGACAGGAAAAGGATGATTTCTTCATCCATGTGGCGGGACTCGATCCGTTCTCCCTGAGCAAACACGGAGTCGGCCACAAGACCCACCATATGAAAAGCCACATCATCCAGGTTGTTCTCGTTGGAGAGGCAAGTCGCTGTCATAGTTCCAGAGAATTCGCTGCTGGTAAACGGAAACATCAGGTCCAGTCTGTAGTGGAGGACATCGAAGGAATGCGAAGAATCGAAAGCGGCTTTGGTAAGACCACGGTATCCGGCCGGAAGGTTGAACAGGGCCGGATCCTTCTCTTGATTGCTTTCCATCTGGGCTAAAACAGTCGTACTGGATGCCAGCACCATCATGAAAACGACGCATCGAATCTTCCTGTACATTGTCATCACTCCATCGTATTGTTGGTCATGGAACGAACATCCATACATAGCATTGGATTTGACTCTTTATCATACGACATCGTTACGTTCAGGTTTATTTATATCAATTCCATCAAGACGCTTCATCCACCAGTATAAAATCGATCTTCCGCATGTCCCGCATCACACGAACGACTTGGACGCGCACACGATCCCCCAATCGAAACACCTTTCCCTTAGCCTGTCCGACGAGACAGTATCGAAGCTCATCGTGCACATAGTAATCATCGTCCAACTCGTTGATGTGAACCAGCCCCTCAACCAGGTATTCTGGAATCTCTACGAAGATACCGAAGGAAACCACTCCCGATATGATGCCGTCAAACTCCTCCCCCAGGTGGTCTTCCATGAATTCCACCTGCTTGGCCCGGACGGACTCCCGTTCGGCCTCCTGGGCCACGATCTCCCTCTGAGTGGCGATCTCACATATGCTGGACAGTTTGGCCGCCAGAGATACGCTGGTCGCTCTATCCTGGGAGTAGGCCTTCAAGAGGCGGTGAACCGTAAGGTCTGGGTACCGTCTGATGGGCGAAGTAAAATGTGTGTATTGTTTAAACGCCAAGCCGAAGTGTCCCACGTTCCGTGTAGCGTACACGGCCTTCATCATCGTCCTCAATGCCACCTCTTCCACGAGGATTTCATACCGGGTACCCTTTACCTGATTCAACAGGGACTGGAATTTTTTCGGTGTCGCCCTCTTGCCGATATCGAAGGAATAACCCAGGGCCCTGACGAAGCGGACGAATTCGTCCAATTTTTCCCCCTGGGGACGCTCATGAATGCGGTAAACGAAAGGGTGTTTGCTTCCCCTCTCCCGGCTGAGCCACTGGATGTGCTCTGCCACTGTTCGGTTGGCCAACAGCATGAAGGACTCGATAATTCGGTGGCTTTGCAGCCGTTCTCTGATACCCAGCCGTTTGGGCCGTCCTCGATCATCCAGGATCACCTCGGCTTCGGGTGCGTCAAAATCGATACTTCCGGATTTTTCCCATCCCCTAAATAATATACGGCTCACATCGGCCATTTCCCTGAGCGTTTCTCCCAGGATGCGTTTATCCTCTTGGGTGATGGACTCTCGTTCGGATGGTTTGCTATTTCCATCTCGCTGACGATCGGCTCCTTTGGAGTCATCCAGAATCTCCTGGGCCTGATGATACGTCAGGCGATAGGCACTCTGGATGATCGATTCCCGTATCTGATAGTCCACGACGATGCCTTCGGCATTCAGTTCCATCATCACCGAATAGGTGAGACGGTCCTGGCCTGGTCGCAGAGAACAGAGCTCACTGGACAGCCGCTCCGGTAGCATGGGGATCACCCGATCCACCAGGTAAACGCTGGTTCCCCGGCGAAGGGCTTCCCGGTCCACGGCCGACTTGGCAGACACAAAATGGGTCACATCGGCGATGTGGACACCCAACAGTCGATTCCCGTTGGGAAGACGCTCCAGGGACACGGCATCGTCAAAGTCCTTGGCATCCGCAGGATCGATGGTGAACACGAGCTTATCGCGCAAGTCCAGACGATGTTCCAGAGCCATGGACTGATTCTCTCCGGGGAGATCCTCCACTTCCTCCAGCACGGCCTTGGGAAAATCCGTGGGTAAGTGGAAGGCATGGATCACGGAGAGTATGTCCACGCCCTTTTCGTCGGGATAGCCCAGCACATCGACGACGCGTCCTTCGGGCATCCGCCGGCCGTCGCTCCATTTGGTGATTTCCACCACGACTTTCTTACCGGCCTGGGCCTTGCCTCGATCCTTCTCACTCACGTAAATGTCCCGGCTGATCTTGAGCTCGTCGGGGATGACGTAGTTGTACGTCCTGGCTTCCTGCATCGTCCCCACGATGCGCTCATGACCCCGCTTCAGGATTTCCTGGACTTTGCCCTCGGGCAGTCTTCCCTTGGGCCGAGCCCAGAGCAGAACCTTGACGCGGTCCCGGTGAAGCGCCGTGCCCATGTTCCTCTGGCTGACGAATACATCCTCGCCGCCGTCGTCTCGGAGAACGAATCCGTACCCTTGAGTCTTCACGTGGAGCACACCCGTGACTTCCACGGGTTCACGGGGCAAGCCGTACCGAGCTCCCTTGTGCCGTGAAATCTTTCCTTCCTGGGCCAGTTGGCGTACGATCTTCTTGAACGGTTGGTAATCCCGTTTGGATACCTTCAGAAGTTTAGCCAGCTCACGGCTCTTGTATACCTGATCCGGACGGGATTCCAGGAGACGAAGAACGCGCTCCTTCATTTTAGTGGTCCTGTCTTTCATCGAATAACAGTGTAATCAATCCTTGCACAAAAAGCAACGGTGATTTAAGGATGAACCGAAAGTGTCCCTTTTTATAAATCATACATAGGGTAAAATTTGCCGTGCATGAAATTCACAATCCGTTGATCGGACAGCGGGAAACCGAAGATTCGGACGGACTATTGATACGTGGGCTTGGTGAATATACCTGGCAGTCTCAAGCTGAAATTCATTATTTTTTCTTGTTATTACTATGGAGCCTTCTTATATTGAATCGGTCATTACTCTGATGGGAGAGACTCATGACGATTCATTTTTACAATATCATCTTCTCCATCGAAGCGTTTCTATACCTTCTTTTTTCAGTCTTTCTGATTACACACAAAAAGGGACATATTATCGGCAATCGCCTGTTTGCCGGTTTCCTGATCTCCAAGATGCTGGTAAACATCAATTTTCTTTGCTCTTTTAATGGTCAATTTTCTTTTCCAGCGGGTTGGGCCGTCTATATCATCCTCCATACGTTCGTTTTTCTCGTGGGCCCTTTTCTGACCTTGTACACCCAATCCATCCTGTATCGCGATTTTAGGTTAAAAAAC
>CAZTKR010000045.1:0-19102 GCA_964614115.1 uncultured bacterium
TTACTTACAGGATACTGTACAGAACATCGAGAGGGAAAAGGATTTTATCTTCCTTCCGGGCGAAGAACTCTCCTGTGGAAACCAGAGGGGTAAGAACGTACATCTTCTCCTCCTCAACAACCAACGGTTTTTCCATGGAACCGGCGACAGTGCCGATCGATGGTTTCGGAACAAACCCGAAAACTCAATACCCCAGATCCTCGATGAACTGGAAGAGAATGCCCTGGCCTTTGCAGCGCATCCCGAGGATGCGTTTACGTTTCTGCACCGACTCCTGCTATCCCGGGGACGATGGAATGAAGCTGACTATCGTCACCCACGGCTCAACGGTATGCAAATCCTCAACGGTGTTGTGGATAACGCTTTCCGGCGCGGCATCAAGAGATGGGTCAAGCTCCTGCTTCAGGGGAGGAGAATCATCATCATCGCCGGAAACGACAGTCATGGCAACTTCAATCGATTCCGTCAGCTCCGACTGCCATTTCTCTTTCTCAGGGAACATACGTGCCATCTGTTTGGAAAATTCCGAACATGCGTGCACACGGAAGGAAAACCCAATCGAGACAACATTGTCCGAGGAATTCAAAACGGGCACTGTTACATCACCACCGGCCCTGCCCTGATCTTGGACGTAAAAAACCAGAAGGGGGAGACTGCAGGCCTCGGGGGTAGACTCTCAGGAAACCGTTTTCACCTGATCATCAGAGGCCGGTCTACCCAAGAGTTCGGATGCCTTGAATCCTGCAAGATTTGGCTGGGCACGCTGGGCAGAAAAAAGGAGACGTTGTTATTCCAGCAGGATCGGTTCGGCTGTAACCACACGATGTATCATTCCCAAGATGTACAATCGCTTGTGATGCCCTCTTATCTGCGGGGCGAACTGATCACCCGAATCGAGGAAAACGAGTACTTCTGTTTAACGAATCCAATCTGGCTTTACTAATGGCACCTCTTGTCGTATTTTTTACCATTCCCAGACCGGACCTTATTCTCCTTGATTTATTCCATCGATTTATATAATTTTCATGCATAGGAAGGACTTAATCCGACTTTCGTTTGACGAGTCATGCATCATAGAATACACATTATGAGGAGGACCGACCCATGCTGAAACAAAGAAGCATCTGCGTCGTCTTGTTGATTCTTTTCCTGTGTACAAGCGTAACGACGATTTTGGCGCAACAAACCTTGACTGTGGGTGAAGTCACGGCGAATCCGGGCGAGAAAAAATCGGGCTTTATTCTCGTCCCGTCCGGAAACGACGGCCCAGAACATGGAATTCCCATCACCATCGTCAACGGGAAAAACGACGGTCCCGTCTTGGCTCTCACGGCTGGCGTACACGGATACGAATACCCGCCCATACTGGCACTCCAGCGGCTGCGCCGTGACCTCGATCCCTCAATGTTGGCCGGTGCCGTCATCATGGTTCACGTGGCCAACATGCCGTCTTTTTTAGGAAGGACGATATACTACAATCCGTACGATGGCGTTAATCTGAACCGGGCTTTCCCGGGTAAGATCGACGGGACGATGTGCGAGAGAATCGCCTACCAGCTCACCCATGAGGTCATCGAGAATTGCGATGTGCTCATCGACATGCACTGCGGTGACGGGAACGAAGACCTCCTCCCGTACCTCTACAACACCAAGACGGGGAATACCGAGTTGGATAAAAAGACCGAAGCCCTGGCCGTGAATTTCGGGCTGAAAGTCATTGTGGGCGATCTGGGAAGACCCAACGACCTTTCCCAATCCGTGTACTGCGGGAACACGGCCCTGCTGATGGGTAAGCCCTCCATCACCATCGAGTCTGGAAAGCTGGGCAGGACCGACGAGGAGGACATCGTCCGGGTCATCCGGGGAACATACAATATTCTGAAGCACTTGAAGATGATGGATGGGAAACCGGAACTCGTGGGCGAATCCGTCTGGGTAAAGGAATACCAGATTATCCGGGCCGAGCATGAAGGTATGTTTTACCCCCTGTCGAGCCGTGGACGTCATGTTCAGGAGGGAGAGCTCATCGGCTATCTGACCGATTTCTTCGGAAACACCATTCAGGAAGCCCGGGCTCCTTTCGATGGAATCGTTCTGTATATCATCGCCACGCCGCCGATGAATGAAGGCGAACCGATGGCCTCCATCGGCAGGTTCTAATCCATCGTTACCAGAATGATAAAGGGACTCCCGTCGCGGATCACGGAGTGCGGGAGTCCCGTACTTATTCCTTCTTGCTGTGAGGATAACCTTACCGTGAAAACCTCACCGTTTATTCATACTTGAGTGAATCCACAGGATTCGACAAACCGGCCTTCACGGCTTGAACACTCACCGTAGCCAGGGCGACGACCATAGCCACTCCTCCTGCCAGCACAAAAATCCACCAGCCTAATTCAGTCCGATAGGCAAAACTCTGCAACCACCGGCGCATGAGTACGTATGCCACGGGCCAGGCAATCACGTTCGCCACCAACACCCACTTGGTCAGTTCTTCGGATAACATCACGATAATTCTGGACAAGGAAGCACCCAACACTTTGCGTATACCGATCTCTTTTGTGCGCTGTTCAGCCGTGAACAGGGCCAAACCATATAATCCAAGGCAGGCAATAAAGATTAACAGTACCGTAAAATACTGAACAATCGTGACCAGCTTCTTCTCGTTTTGATAGAAGCGATCGATGCTCTGATCCAGGAACTCGTACTGGAACGGGTGATCTTCAGCAGCAAAACGATACCAGATGTCCTCGATGTAGGCCAGTGTACCGGGCACATCTTCCGAATCGATCTTGACACACGTATACGGACCTCCCCGCCACAGTGCCAAAACCAGGGGCTCGATCTCACCGTGCAGCGAGCTTTGATGAAAATCTCGGATAACACCGATAATCGTGCCTTCCCTGCCCTGGCATGAAAACCGTTTTCCCACGGGTGTGCGCATGCCCATGGCTCGGGCCGCAGATTCATTGATGACATAAGCCGCCGAATCCGTGGCCAGATGCCCGGAAAAGAATCGTCCGGCAGCCATTTCCATCTGGAAGGTGCTGAGATAGTCAACATCCACACTGTATGGATACATCACAATCTGTTCCTCGGGCAACTTTCCCTCCCAATCGATATCCGTGATGGCCCAGGGCCTTCCGTTGGGTGGATAGGAATTCGTCGCATGATGAATGCGGGGATTCTGAAGAAGCGCTTGCCTCATGGCAGGCCACTCGTGTTCGGCGGCACCCGCAGGAAAATAGAGGACATGCTCCTTTTCGAACCCCAGGTCTTTGTGCAACATGAAGTGCACTTGCCGGTAAACAACGATGGTTCCAATAATAAGAAGGGACGTCAGCCAGAATTGGATGATAACCAGGATTTTTCTGAGAACTGACCGGTTCCCCGGTGTCACAGAAGACGATCCTTTGAGTATCTTGACAGGTTGAAACGCAGCGAGAAAAAACGCCGGATAACTGGCCGACACAATCCCAGTGAAGAGTGTGATGACACCCAGCCCGAGAATAAACCAACCGCCCTCACCCGAAGTGACAGTCAACGATTTATCGGTTAAGTCGTTGAACATGGGAAGAAACATCATAGCTAGAAAAACGGCGATGATTAGAGATAAGAAGGCCAGGAGTAATGATTCATTAAAGAATTGTACGATAATGTTCTTTCGATGCGCGCCTGTCACCTTCCGCATGCCGATTTCCTTGGCCCGAGTTCCTCCACGGGCCGTGACCAGGTTCATGAAGTTGATGCATGCCACGATCAGGATGCAGATGGCGGTTACCGCAAAAATGGTCACATACGTTATGTTCCCTTGTTTGTAATTGTCCAAATCCCACTGGTACTTGGAGTAAAGGTGAACGCGATGCAGTGGCTGCAGGAAGAGGCTCTTGATATTCGATTCCGAATGATGACCCCGGACCGTGTTCGCCATTTTTTGCTGGACGTCATCCGCCGAGGCATCGGGATGGAGTCGAACGTACGTATAGAAGGCGATGCGATCCCAATCCGTAAAATCTTCCTCCCAGCAGTCTTCCATGTTGATGATGGGAAAGATACCGTCGAAATGGATATGCGAATTCTCGGGTACGTCCTCGATAACCCCTGTGACTTTAAACGTCAGACCGATATCAACGATCTTGCCCATGGCATCGACGTCGCCGAAATACTTCCTTGCCATACTTTCGGTCAATACGATCGAATAGCGATCATCCAGGGCTGTTTTCGCATCGCCGTGGATGAACGTGAACGAGAACATCCTGAAGAACGAAGGATCGGCCGTACCCAGGTCATCGTTGGTGAACGACTTTCCGTTGGCCGTCACCGACCAGCCGCTGAATCCCTGGAATCGGATGCCGTCGATGATTTCAGGATAACTTTGCAGAAGAGCCGGAAGCAGCGGGTCGGGTGTTCTGGCGTTAAGGATTGTCTCGTCCTTTGTCTGCTGCCGGGCGATAACGCGGTAAATCTCATCACCGTGTTCGTGGAATCGGTCCCAGCTCATCTCGTCCTGCACCCAGAGCAGCATCAGGATGCAACAGGTCATACCCACAGACAGTCCGGCCATGTTGATGAAAGAATATCCCTTGTGTCGTCGTATGGTTCTGGATGCGACCTTCATGTAATTACGGAACATGACCAAACTCGATCGAGAGGAGTTCAACAGGAATGCTGGTATTAATCGGAGAATGCACAGAATATACCATGCGTAAGCTCGCACGATACCCGACGTTTTTGCCATGCGATCGAAGGTTTCCGCAAAATCCCCGGCCAGAGACTCCCGGTCAGTCGGCGGAACGATACGTTCGAGGATAGCGTCGAAAAATGTCGGATATGGTTTCTTTCTTCCCATGGCTGGCCTTGCCGATTTGGATATATTGTCGTTTGCCGGACACCTTTTCATGGACATCCTATCGAGGGGCTAATTTCGAATAATTTGCCCATAGCGTATCACTCAATTTTTTATACGCCTCCAATGCCTCCAGTCCGGCACGTGTCATCCTATAAATCTTCTTCCTCCTCCCACCTCGAACAGCCGTGGCCTCGCTGAATCTGGACTCAATCAAACCATTTTTCTCGAGCCGGCTCAATGGCAAATGAACCGATGTCAGCGAGACTTTCTTGCCGGTCACTTCCGCCAAATAATCCTGGATGGCAATCAGGTATGCATTTTCCTTGAGCGTAAAGATCGAGAGCAGAATCAGTTCTTCTTTACGGGTGATGGTTTTCATCGTTACTCTCCCCAACTATTTCTTTCTAATTACTGGGAACATATGATTGTACGACCAGGAGGATGATATGTTTCATAAAAATTGAAAGAAATAAAATGGAATGATGCTCAATCCGATTAAATGCCGGCCTATCAAGATACGACGGTTTTCTACAAGATCGAATATATTGTGGAGATATCGATTATTCGTACCGCAGGGCTGTCATCGGATTGGTCGTAGCTGCCTTGATAGACTGCCAGCTCACCGTCAGCAGGGCCACCGTCAATGACGCCAGACCGGACGCCATGAAGATCCAGAAGTCCAGGCGGGTCCGATAAACAAAATTATCAAGCCACCGACGCATCATGAAGAAAGCCACGGGCCATGCGATCACATTGGCCAGGAGAACCCATTTCACGAACGATTTTGATAAAAGCAAATAGATACTGATAATAGGAGCCCCCAGTGTCTTACGAATTCCGATCTCTTTGGTCCTCTGTTCCGCCGTGAACACGGCCAGGCCGAAAAGCCCCAAACAGGCCACGAAAACCGCCGTTGTGCTGAAATACCGGAAGATGTCGCCCAGCCGCCTGTCCGAACGGTGCAGCGCCTCGAAGCTCTCATCCAGGAAAAAATAATCCAGAGGATAATCGGGGACCAGCCGTTCCCATACCGAGCGAATGGCCGTGAGTGCCTCTTCGTAACGATTGGCATCCAGACGGACGGATAGATAATGATGCTGCTGTATCGGTGCTATTTGCAGAATTATGGGGTAAGCCGCCCTATGAAAAGAGTAGAGATTCATATCATGGATGACTCCGGCAATGAAGCCGTTGTACTCCCCCCTCCTACTCCTCCATTGAACCCGTTTACCCAGAGCTTCCTGCGGACTCGGATACCCGGCCTCGGCAACTGCCTGCTCGCTGACCAAATATTCTGAATTGGAAGGACTGGGCGTAGCTCCAGTAAAATCCGTACCAGATAGAATTTGGACACCGTACGTATCGACGAATTCTTTATCGATAAAATAAAAAACAGGCGTCAGGTTGTATTCCGCACCCTCGAATGAAGCAGGATCGTGTAACGTCCCCCGTGTGGGCACATGGGACGATGTGGTGGTATTGTGGATGGCAGCGCACTTCAGCAGTTCGCTCCGAAGCGCCGTGTAAACGGCCCTCGCTTCCCTATTTAAGGGGATGACAAGGATTTCATCACGAAGGTAACCCGTGTTGTGAGTCTGGATAAACCGCATCTGCTTGGTCGCGGTTATCGTCCCAACGATCATGATGGTGGCCAGAAAAAATTGAAGAATGACCATTCCTTCCCTGAGTTTTCTTTTCCAGCCGTCCGAGTATGAAAGACTCTTCCAAACCTGGAGCGGCGTCAAACCGGAGAGTACGAAGGCCACATAACTTCCAGATACGATTCCCACAACAATGATAATACTCATCAGGGATACCAATGGGATAACTCCGACAAGAAAATCAAGCGTTACCTCCTTGTCTGCAATATTATTAAAGAGCGGAAGAAAAAGCGCAGTTAAAAAAAGAGCGAAAAGACCACTCAAAAGACTGATCAGGAGTGATTCGCCCAGGAACTGCCCGATGAGTTGTTTTCTCCGGGCACCAACAACCTTGCGCAAACCTACTTCCCTGGCCCGTTTGAGGGATCGGGCCGTGGAGAGATTGATGTAATTGATACAGGCGATAATAAGCACGATAACAGCCACTAAAGAGAAGATGGTAACGGAAGCCATTGTCCCCGTTGGTTCAACCTCTGAGCGAAGATGGGAATGGAGCCGAATCTTCCGCAAAGGCTGAAGGTGATTGGTATACCAGGAATCCTCCCGGAAGTGTCGATGAACAAAATCAGGCAATCGGGATTCCAGTTCGACAGCCTGAGAGGCGTCTTTAAGGAGCACGTAGGTATAATTTAAAGGGAGACCATCGAACCGTGTCACATCCTCTTTCTGATTCATGTAAGACGCCAAAAAGTCAAAATGAAAATGAGAATTACCCGGAACATTTTCAGCGATGCCGGTCACATGGAGAACCATCATCTCTCCGGTGTTGTAGGGGTCGACTTCGAGGATCTTCCCCATGGGATCTTCCTGTCCGAAATACTTCTCCGCCATGGCCTCTGTAATCACAATAGAGTTGGGCTCTGACAAAGCATTCTTACCATCACCCTGCAGGAGCGGAAAAGTGAACATGGTAAAAATGTGGGGATCCGCAAAGAAAAACCGTTCTTCATAAAATTTGCGGTCGCCGTGACAAATATACAATCTCGTGTCCTGGCCCATCATCCGAAGTCTGACATAATCGACTACTTCGGAAAAGTCTTGTTTAAAAGCCGGCCCTATTCCGAATGCACTGATGGCGTTGGTAGGAATGCCGTCCTGAGAGGTGCTGGTTACGACTCTAAAAAGCCGATCCGCGTTCACATGAAAGGCATCATAGCTCAGTTCGTCCTGTATGTAGAGGATGATGAGCAGACAGCAGGCCATACCCACAGAAAGGCCAGCGATATTGATAAAAGAATAACCCTTGTGCCTCTGGATGAGCCTCAACGCAATTTTAGCATAATGTTTGAACATGGATCCTCCGCAAAACATGGAATGTTTAATCATTTCTGGTAATGACCGCATTACCTGCCACCAGTACCATCGCCACGCTGCAAATCGGCCTTCGGATTCGACGAGAGTCTGGAACATCTCTTCAAAATCACCCAGGCGATGCAACCGATCCTCCCGCTTCAGGCAGAGGCGGAGTAGCCTCTCCGCCACCATCGGCGATCGGGTTCGGGATTCTTTTAAAGTCCGGCTATCGCCCATTATCCCCCGCCTTCTTCCTGCTGCCTCTGACTTTATTCATACTTCAGACTCTCCGTGGGTCGTGTGACTGCCGCTTTTATAGACTGCCAGCTCACCGTCAGCAGGGCTACCGTGAATGACGCCAGGCCGGACGCCATGAAAATCCACAGGTCCAGTCGAGTCCGATAAACAAAATTATCGAGCCACTGCTTCATCACCAGGTAGGCCAAGGGCCAGGCAATAATATTGGCCAGAAGGACCCATTTCATGAAAGATTTCGCCAAAAGGAGATAAACACTGATGATCGGAGCACCCAAAACTTTTCGAATCCCGATTTCCTTGGTCTTCTGTTCCGCAGAGAACGATGCCAAGCCGAAAAGCCCCATGCAGGCTACGATAACGGCCATTAAGCCAAAATAGCGGAATATGACGCCCAACCTTGCATCGGCCCGATGCATTTTCTCAAAACTAGCATCCAGAAAAAAATACACGAGGGGATAATCGGGAATCAGCCTTTTCCAGACATTTTGTATATGAGCCATTGCTTCACCGTATCGATTCGCGTCAAGACGAATGGACAGATAGTTATGGTATTCAATAGGTGTGACAAAAAAGACCATGGCCCAGGGTTCTTTGTGAAATGAATACAAATTGATATTTGAAACCACACCGTTGATTACACCCTGGACATTTCTATATCGGACCTGTTTACCTAATGCATCTAATGGAGAATCGTAACCCGCTTCAGTCACAGTCAATTCGCTGATTAAGAATTCCGAATGCGACGGATCGATTGTTTCGCTTATGATGTCTTGTCCTTCCAGAATTTGAATTCCATATGTATCCACAAATTCCTTATCGATGAAATAGAGTACCTGTGTGAGGACTTCGTCCCTGCCTTCAAAAGTGACGCCGTTGTGAAAACTCCCGCGCGTGGGCACATAGGATGAAGTCGTGGTGTTGTGGATTGTTGGACTCTTCAAGAGTTCATTTCGGACAGCCATATAACCGGCTCGTACATCTTTGTTTAATGGAATGACGAGAATTTCATCACGATGGTATCCGGTGCTCCGGCTTGTAATAAAACGAATCTGCTTTTGCGCGGTCAGTGTGCAGATAATCATGATAATGGAGAGCACGAACTGAAAGATGACCAACCCTTCCCTGAGCCTTCTTTTCCCCCCACCTGCACTGGATACACCCTTTATCGTTTGGACCGGTGCGAAAGAAGAGAGAACGAAAGAAACATAACTTCCGGAGATGAATCCCACGATTACCACAATGCCTAACAGAGCGGCCAATGGCGTTAATCGCAATAGGAAATGAAGTGTGACTGTTTTATCCGAAATGGAATTAAAAACGGGCAGGAGAAGGGCAACCAGCACGATGGCGCACACCCCGCCCAGAAAGCTCACCAGGATGGATTCATCCAGAAACTGCACCATGAGCTGTTTTCTCTGTGCGCCCACAACCTTGCGCAGGCCCACTTCTTTGGCTCGTTTCGCGGAGCGTGCCGTGGACAGATTGATAAAATTGATGCAGGCGATAGTCAGCACAAATACAGCAACAATGGAAAACACGTAAATATATGCGATATTTCCATTCGGTTCGATCTCCGATCGAAGATGGGAATCGAGCCGAATGTCCTTCAGGGGCTGCAGATGGTTTGTATAGTAGGGATCCTCCCGCCAATGCCGTTTGAGGAAGTCTAATAATTTCGATTCCAGCACATTTGCCGAGGAGGCGTCATCGAGCAGTATATATGTGAAGTTCTGCATGAAACCGTTGAATGACGTCAGATCCTCTTTCTGATTACTATAGGTCGCCAGAAAATCGAAATGAAAATGCGAATTTTGAGGAACATCCTTCGCGATACCCGTGACCTGGAAAAGCATCATTTCACCAGAATTGTAGGGATCTGTTTTCAGTGTCTTCCCCATGGGATCTTCGTTGTCGAAATACTTTTTAGCCATGGTTTCTGTGATGACAATGGCGTTGGGTTCTGTTAAAGCCTTCTCTGCATCTCCCCGGATCAGAGGGAATGTGAACATGGTGAAAATGTTGGGATCCGCAAAGAAAAACCATTCTTCATAGAATTTTCGATCTCCGTATCCCACATAGCGTTTTGTACCTTGTCCCATTCTACGAATTCGGACGTAATCCTGTACTTCAGGAAAATCTTTTTTTAATGCCGGTCCTGTGCCAAAAATGCCGTTTGCATTGGTGGGAATGCCGTCTTCCGACGAACTCGCCACGATTCGGAAAATACGATCCGCATTTAGGTGAAAGGTGTCATAGCTCAATTCATCCTGAATATAGAGGACGATGAGCAGGCAGCACGCCATGCCGATGGCTAGTCCCGAAATATTGATGAACGAGTACCCTTTTGACTTCTTCAGATTCCGTGTTGCGATTTTTGTATAATTATTCAACATGGCTGCACTCCAATAAAATGAATTCATAGCCAATTCCGGCACTGAACGCACAATCTGCTGCCAGTACCATCGCCACGCTCTGAATCGGCCTTCGGACACGAAGACCGTGTGAAACACCTCCTCAAAATCCCCCAACCGGTGGAAGCGATCATCCTTACGTAAAAATATCCTGAACAACCACTCGGCCAGTCGCGGCGGACACGATCTTTCTCTCATCCTTTTGTCCATGGCTCACCCATACCTTTGTCGGCTGATATTGTCCGTTCAATCAAACGCATATTCGGGAATCCCATCCCATAGGGAGTCCTGAATCTGACGGATTTCTTTCAGCGCCTGTTTCCCTGTGGATGACAAGGTATACATGCATTTGCTCCTTCCCCCCCGCTGCGATGTGGGCTCGCTGAGGGTTTTGATCACAAAGCCCTTCTGCGTGAGCTTGTCCAAGGGCACATAAATCTGTCCGAACGACCAATCCTGTCCCGTAGCTTCTGACACCTGCTCTCGAATCGTCACACCATACGCGTTCTGTTTGAGTCTCAAGATGGCTAAAAGGACGATCTCTTCATTACGCGATAAAAGTTTCACAGAGGACCTCCAAGGATTTGTCTTACTTTTTTAGACATATATTCATAAAAAAAGGATTGCACGTTTCGCAATCGATGCTTTCTGTGATTTGTCTTAATTTCTTATACATATAAATCGGAAAAAAGTTACAACCAAAATAAAAAAAGGCTCCATAGGAGCCTTTTGTACATGCGATGGTTTACGAACTATTCATACCTCAAAGAATCCACCGGGTTTACCGCTGCTGCCTTCATCGCTTGATAACTGACGGTCACGACCGCGATCACAAACGCCAGGACAGCGGCAACGAGGAACAGCTCCCATCCCATTTTCATCCTGTACGCAAAAGTCTGCAGCCATCTCTCACCCGCATAATATGCCAAAGGCCATGCCACGATATTGGCGATGAGCACCCATTTGACAAACTCTTTCGTCAGCAGGACGATGATTCGAGAAACGGGAGCTCCCAGGACTTTACGAATGCCGATTTCTTTTGTCCTCTGCTCTGCGATGAACGAGGCCATTCCAAACAGGCCGAGACAGGCGATGAAAAGACCCAGGATCGTAAACACTCGGAAAATGCTGACCAGCCTCTCTTCAGACTGGTATTGAAGGTCAAAATTCGTATCGACGAAAAAATACTCGAATACATCTCCAGGAAAAAGCTCTTGGTACGTCTTTTCCAGGAAGCCGAGCGTTTCCTGAAGATCGGTGGTGTTCACCGTGAGAGAAATCGACCGAAAGAGATCGGGAGCAACCCGGACGAGCAAGGGTTCGATCTCCCTCTGAAGGCCCCACCAGTGAAAATCTTTTACCACACCGATGATGGGATAGCGACGCTCCCAAAGCAACTTACCGATGGCTTCGTCCGGTGAACGCCAGCCCCATACCTTCACGCCTGCTTCATTGATAATAATGGCACTGTAAGTATCTGTCGCAATTTCTTTATTAAAATGTCTTCCAGCCATCAATTCGACGTCGTAAACCTTCAGAAAATCATGGTCGCAACGAAGACTCCGAAACGCCCTGCCCTTCTCCGCTTCCTCACCCGAAGGATAAATCCAGGTTCGGTTAATCATACTACCAGGCACGCCGGAGGCAGCCGTTGCGTTCAGTACCGATGGGTGACGTAAGAATTCATTCTTGACCGTCTCGTAATTCTCTGTGATCATCTCCCAGCTTTTCAACGTAATCACGAGCTTCTGTTCCTTATCGAATCCCAGGGGCCGGTTCTTCATGTACAGAATCTGGCGGTAAACGATAAGGGTCGCTACAATCAGGGTGATGGAGATGCCAAACTGGCCGACAACGAGGATTTGCCGCATCCATCGGCCACGCATACCCGCCGTGAGCGAGGATCGAAAGACAGCTATCGGTTTGAACGATGAAAGGAAAAAAGCCGGGTAACTCCCCGCGGCCAGGCCCACGAAAAAGATGAGTCCCATGAAGCCCATGAGTATTTTTGCCTGAACCAAGCTGGACGCTGTAAATTGCGTTCGAGCCAAATCATTGAAAATCGGCATCATCAGGAGCACCAAGCCAACAGCCACAACCAGGGCGATGAAGGCGATCAATACGGATTCTCCCAGGAACTGCCAGATGATCTGTCTCCGCTGGGCACCGATGACTTTGCGCATTCCGACCTCGCAACAGCGGCTGGCCGAGCGTGCCGTATTCAGGTTCATAAAATTCATGCATGCGATGAGCAGGATCAGCATACCGACGGCCGAGAACACATACACATAAATCAGATTCGTCGAGGGCTTTGCCATACCTCCGGTGAAGGATGTCAGATGAAGATCTTTGAAGGGGAATAAAAAATACCGGTAGACCGTCCCCATCTTGGCCAGTTCTTCGCCCACGAACTCGTCGGGAAGCTCTTTGACCTGGTTTTCAAACGCATCTGCATCCACGCCGGACTTCAGCTTAATAAAACAATGAGTGGCTCGAACAAGGGCATTCCATGTACTATAGTGTTCATCATCTTCGATCGTCTTCCACGACATGATCATATCATAATGCATGTCTGTGTTCGCAGGCGCATTCTGAAGGATCCCGGTGACTTCGAATTCGGTATCCCCCACTTTGATCGTTTCACCCACGGGATTCTTACGACCGTAGTATTTCAATGCCATCTCTTCTGTCAGGACAATCGTCTGGGGTCTTTCCAACGCGGTCTCGGGATTGCCCTGAACGAACGGGATCGTCAAGATTTTATAAATATCCGGGTCGGCGTGCCATAATCCTTGTTCCTTGAAGACGTTATCGCCGGCAGAGACCTGTGTAATCCGGTCGGTGTTTAAACGTGCAGCGAGCGTCACTTGAGGATACCGCTCCCTGAGAGTGGGTATGGTGAGCGCCATATTTCCGATGGTCATCTCGCGGCCTTTATCCGATTGACTCGTGATGCCAACCATGTAGATTCGGTCCACATCCTGATGGTACGTGTCGAAGCTCAGTTCAAAAAGAACGTAAAGGAGTATAAATATGCAGCAGGCTAGTCCGACGGCTAGCCCCAGAATATTGATGAGAGAATAGCCTTTGTGCTTTTTCAGTGTGCGCATGGCAATGGTGATATAATTTCTGAACATCGTTATCCTCCAGAATAGGATATGGTGAACGAGGGACGGCAGCGACTTCAGGACCTGCCACCGATACCAGTGTTTGGCACGCCTTAAGCCGACCTCTTGGACGAGCAGTTCGAACTCCTCTTCCAAGTCGCCCAGAGCCGACGACTTGCTGTAGGATAGCAGGAATCGCCTGAGGAACCATTTTGAGAATTTTGGCAGATGCTTACCCATTATTTCCCCTCACTGGAATGACGCTCAAGCCTCCATTGGGCTTCCTGTTCAATAGAACAACCTCTATATCTTTCTGTCATTTGAACAACCTCGTATGCGAAGTCCCGCTATTCATTCGTACTTCAACGAATCTACCGGATTTGCCAGAGCGGCTTTCACTGCCTGATAACTGACGGTCAGGAAAGCGATGACCATAGCCAACAGAGCGGCAATAATGAACATGTCTATTCGCAGTTCGACGCGATAAGCAAAATCCTGTAGCCAACGTCGCATGAAGAGGTAAGCGACGGGCCATGCGATGAGATTCGCGATAACAACCCACTTTGTGAATTCCTTGGACAACAGAAGGACAACGCCGGACACAGAGGCTCCCAATACTTTCCGAACACCGATCTCCTTCGTTTTCTGCTCTGCCGTGTACGATGCAAGACCAAACAGGCCCAGGCAGGAGATGAAGATGGCCAAGAAGCCAAACACGTTTAAAAACTGACTCAACCGTCTTTCAGACTGATAAAGATCATTAAATGCCTCATCCATGAATTGGAACTGGAACGGATAATCCAGTGCGAATTCATGAAAGACGCGGTGTATGCGGTTCACGGATTCCTGTATGTCCTCGCTTGCGATCTTCACGAATATATAGCTCCACCAGGGCTTGTATATTCGAAACAGGAACGGCCCGATTTCTTTATGCATGGAGCGAAAATGGAAATCCTTCACAATCCCGATAATCTTTAAATGCCGCGATGGTTCGTCGAGCGCCGGATGATTAAAATAGAGGGATTTGCCTAAAGGAGCCTCCAGGTTCATTGTTTTCAGTGCCGTTTCGTTGATGATACAGGCCTCGGTCTCATCGGTTATAAAATCTTTCGAGAAACGCCTGCCCTGCACGAGTTCCATTTCAAACGTATCGAAGAAATCGTAATCCACAACCGTATAGCTCGTAAGCAGCATCTCATCGTCCTGATGGCCTTCCCAGTCGATCCGTATCCTTTGTCCTACATCCGTCGGACGGGTCGCAGCGGCTGTGACGTTTAAAACACCCTGTTGGGTCAGGAGCGTATGCTTGAAAGCCTCATACTGTCGCACCAAATCGGAATTGTTCCGTAGCGTGATCACACAATTTCTTTCGAATCCCAAGTTCTTATTCTGAATCAAGCGAATCTGGCCGTAAACGATGATCGTACATATTATCAGTCCAATCGATATGGAAAACTGAAAAACGACGAGTATTTTACGAAACAAAGAACCTTTTAAAACAGAATCCGACTGGCCCTTCACCGCCAGAGCTGGCCGAAAAGAGGATAAGACGAATGCAGGATAACTCCCTGCCAGGAGCCCAGTGAGAGGTGCCAAACAAAACAAAAAACAGACCAATCCGGTACCACTGACGGACAGGCTTAACGCCTTGCCCGTGAATCGATTGAATGCAGGCAAGATCATCACCACGAGCATCATGGCGAGCACGAGCGCCAGATACGAAAACAGGATAGATTCACCCAGGAACTGTTTTATCAACGCCGCCCGTGTTGCGCCCGTTACTTTTCTCATGCCGACTTCTTTGGCACGTCGGACCGACCTGGCCGAGCTCAAACTCATAAAATTAACACAGGCAATCAACAGGATAAAAACAGCCACTATAGAAAAAAGGGTCACCTGTTTTACAAGGTCCCCCTTACCCGATGCGTACAGATGAATTCGCGTCAGTGGCTGCAGAACCAGTTTTGCAGTCACCTCGGGATCTATAAAGTCTCTGTAGAAGCTCGCCACCTTCTGATTGACCTGTTCGGCCGATACGCCGGGGTAAAGCATGACGTAAGAATACCCTGTAAATTCCCAGCTCTCCAGCCTCCTCTGTCCCATCAGCTCGATGCGTGCCACCAGGTCGAATTGGAGGTGGGAGTTACTAGGGATATTTTCGATCACACCCGTTACCGTAAAATCGGCATCATTCTGCGCAATATGAAGAACCTGGCCCATCGGGTCTTCATCGCCGAAGTAGCGCCTGGCCGTCTCTTCCGTGATGACGATGGAATTCAGGTCCGCCAGGGCCGTTTCGGGCTCTCCCTTGATGAACGGAAACGTAAACATCGTGAACATCGACGGATCGGCCAGGTAAAACCGCTCTTCATCAAACCGCTTATCCTGGTATTTTACCAACGACCGGTGCCAGAACCAAATACGGGAGAATTCCTGGACTTCCGGAACATTGTCCTTCAGGGCCGGCCCCAAAGCCCAGGATGAGGTCGTCCAGATATCGCCGTTCTCCATTTTCGTGATGGGTCTGAATAGTCTGTTCCTGTTCTGATGATACCGGTCATAGCTGAGTTCGTCCCTGACCCACAGCGAAATAAGGATAAAACAAGCCATCCCGATGGCCAGACCGGCGATGTTGATGGATGAATAGACCTTTTGTTTTTTCATCGTTCGGAATACGATCTTGACATAATTGCTGTACATGGCTGAACTCCAAAAAACGATATGATTTAAAGCGGAAGGTAGCGACTTGACAACCTGCCACCGATACCATCGCCTCGCTCGCTTGCATCCGGCTTCTTGGACGAGCTGCTCAAACTCCTCATCCAGATCGCCCAGGGCCGGGGACTGGCAGTAAGACGTCAGAAATCGTCTGATGAGCCAGGATGAGAACCTGGGGGGATTATTCTTTTGTTTGTGGATAAACATGTGCGATCCTTTGTACAATCCGTGTCGTTGACAGGGATCAAGCATCATTTACCCAGAGCCAGCCGTGTGAGGCCATCCCACAATGCATCCCTCACCTTCTTATGGGTGACGAGGGCCTCTTTTCCCTCTGGGGTCACTTGAAAAATACGCTTGGCCCTGCCCCCTCGTTCCCGGGTTGGCTCGGATAGAAACGAGCGCACATAGCCATTCTTCTCCAGACGGTATAGCGGATCGTAGATGGCGCCGATAGACCACTCTTTCCCCGTGACCTTGGAGACATGGCGCCGGATGGTCACACCGTAGGCATTCTTCCCCAGGGCCAGTATGGCCAGCATGAGTATTTCTTCTTGGCTGGACAGAACCTTCACGATACCTCCTGCGTATTTGTTTTGTATTCCAAGACTTATAAGTAAAAAAATAAGACGACTATTTGTCTTGAATTCCAGAACATATCATCATACGGAATACTTCCCATAATGTTTCAAGAAATGGTTCTCTCGTCTGGATAGCCGATCCTTTTCTTGACCGACAGTGATCGTATCCCTCTGGTGGCATATATCACTGACATGTTTCAGCATGACACCATTACCGGTATGGACTGTGTTGATGGGATGTCATTTCGGGATCATTCCCTCGTATCGTCGTTTATCATGCCTTGTACGAGGAGGGCACTTAAAATCGTCTTGGAATCGACAATCTGATTGGTTTTAACCATTTCAAAAAGCTTATGAAAAGGCATACATACGGGTTCGATAAATTCCGTGGAGTCGGGTTCCAGGCCGGCTCGGTATTCGAGATCTGTTCCGAGGAAAAGGGTGACAAATCCCGTGGAATACCCTTCTGCATGGGCGTATGTCAAGAGTTCCTGAAGTTTTTTAGGTCGATACCCCGTTTCCTCTTCGCATTCCCGAAGGGCCGCTTCTTCGGGTTTCTCATCTCCGTCCAGAAGACCCGCCGGAATTTCCACCAACGTTCGTTCAATGGCAGGGCGATGCTGCCGGACGAGATGTACGTTCCCTTCCTCATCTAAAGGAAGGACGGAAACGGCATCGGGCACACGAACGATTTCTCGCTCCCCCGTACGTCCATCGGGCAGCTTCACGTATAGCCTCTCGAGTTTCAGGTACTTCCCTGTAAATAACATATCTCGACGTACGATCTGTTCGTATACGTTTCCGTTATCATCCATCATAATCCTATCCTAAATTAGCATAAAATCCCAACGGTTCCAGTTCAGGCGGGCGGACACCGATGTCGATCAAATGACGACGGATGTCCAGACAAAGATGACATTTGGCGATGTAACCCATCACATCTTCCTGATAATCATGCTTCTCGAGCGCCCAGTTGAAAAAAGCCTCTACGCCACCTCGAACAAGTTTTTCCAGTACCGGCTTCTCATCAAGCTCGATCCCGGACAAAAGAGCATCCAGGTCCCTTCCATTCCCCAGCGATATTCCGGCACACAGACCGGCGATATAATTACCATACAGGTCGATGTGGATATGGTGTGGACTGGAAAGTTCGCGCTCGCAGGTATCCCCAAAAAAATGGGACGCCGGATGCCTTTCGTACAAGTCCATCAACTGAGTTGCGGCCCGGCCGTTGGGAATCAAGGAATACTCGGTGGCAAACGCCAGGGAGGCGCGTTCGCGACCTACGGCGTCTAAATAATCTTCCAGAGGCAGTGGATGTTTCGGATCGATGGCTTGAAGCTGATTGTAAAAATAATCCGTGAACAGTAAGACGCCGCTGGCTCCAAAGATGTGTCTTCCGATTCGCACGGCCCGGTTCACCCTTTCCATGGGGATGAATTCCTGATGAAACGGGGATGCGCTTATCAGGATGGCACGAAGTCCCGCTTCTTTCAACCGCTGCAAGGCGTGTTCGGTCTTTTGATCATCCCAGCACCAGAATGCATTCGTCTCCACATAATCCAACGGGAGGCCAATTTCCCTCGTAAGCTTGACGATAGACACAACGAGCTCGGGCTGAAGCATCGGCTCCCCCCCGGCGATATGAATCCCCGTCAGAAAACGACCATGCTTCTTAAGACCCGTCAGTATTCGCACCGCATCGTCCTCGGTCATCCATTCCCGCCAGGATGGAGAACTCGCATACAGGCAATGCCGGCATTGGTTGCTGCACTGGTAGGATAGTATAATGCCCCCGGAGGATGGGGGCGGTATTTTCCACATCATCCCATGGTTTTCCATTCTGGACCAATCGTCACCGGAAAAAAGATAGGAGAACTGCGCCACAAATGCAAGGAGAAAAGGGGGGACAGAAAAAGGCTGTGACAGCGAGTTCACAGCCCTCGAAAAGTATATGACAAGCGGTATCTATTTTTTATTAATCGAGTGATCTCATAACGTTTAAAACCAGTCCCAGTCGAATCCAAAATGCCTTTTCTTAAAACATCCAATATTTTTTGTGTACCGGCTTCAACCCCATAATAAATTCTGTAACAACCGGCTCTTTTCAGGGCATACAACATTTCCTGAGTAACTGTATTTGTTCTACCATTGATCCAGAAAATTATATCTAGTTTTTCCTTTTCTATTGCAGATAGACAGCCCGCTACAATTAATTCTGCAT
>CAZTKR010000046.1:0-18554 GCA_964614115.1 uncultured bacterium
CTTATTTTGATTTCAAACACCGTCCCCATAGCGCCGTGGGCAAATCGATGAAAACCGTCTCCAATCCCCACTTTTCCTGAATGTGCTCGCCCACGGCTTTCACACCCAGCGTCTCGGTAGCGTAATGGCCTCCAAAAATCACGTTTATCCCCGCTTCTTTTGCCATCCAGTACGAACTGTGCTTCGGTTCACCCGTGATAAACGCATCGTACCCTGCCTCGATGGCCTGATCCAGCAGGCTCAATCCCCCACCGCTGACATACCCCATACGGCATACCCGCTTCTTCCCGAATTCCCATGCGCGGACCTCACAGTTCAGCTTTCGCTTCATGTCGTTCACGATCTGTGTAAGGGGTACGGGACTGGAAAACCGGACCTCCTTACCGATGATGGATCCGTGGTACTCGCCAAAATCGTTCGTGATGGGCCAACCCAGCACTTTCTCGATTTGAGCATTGTTCCCAAATTCAGGGTGTATGTCCAGGGGAAGATGGGCCGCATACAACGCGATGTTGGATTCGATAAGCAACCGAATCCTGTGATACATCGAGCCCTTTACGGAAACGGGCCTGTCCCAAAAAAGACCGTGATGTACGAAAAGAAAATCCGCGCCTGATTCGTGTGCCTTTTCAAAAGCCGCAGCAGACGCATCCACGGCTAGCGCGACCTTTTGAACCTCTCCCCGATTTTCAACCTGCAGCCCGTTGAGGCTATCATCAACGATATCCTGGATCTTCAACAATCCATTCAAATCATCAATCAACGTCTTCAATTTCATCGACAATCCTCGTTATTTCAAAAACCACAGTACCACCGCCAGTATACGCACAGGGATCGAGACACTGAACCCGGGCCGACGCCCCCTGCTCCGGGGCCAGGCCCAGCAAAGCCGGATCGACGCCATGACGTATAGCCGTGTAATACGGCATGATGGAGGCCAGTGAATGCATACACACCGGACATGAACGCCCGTTATCCAGTATGTATCCCTCCTTCAGATAGAATACATCCCCCTCCTGGTAAACAGGGCAATGCCCCCGTATATCCACCACTCGGATCATTAAATCCATGATGTCGCCTGTCGCGTGCTTCATCTACATATGTAGTATCATCGCTACATAGGATGAATCGACATATTTTATAAAAATTCCGAAATCCATCACATCGTCCGCCGGCTCATCGTGTACTATTCTGCATGCGGAAGATCACGAGTGTCATCCTCACACAGAAGCCGATTGACCGCCTGCCAGAGTAACTCCGTGAAACGACTGAGCGTCTCCCGGGGTGTTCTATCC
Source organism: uncultured bacterium (assembly GCA_964614115.1). Classification (GTDB taxonomy): domain Bacteria; phylum Zhuqueibacterota; class QNDG01; order QNDG01; family DSAB01; genus CAZTKR01. The sequence continues at coordinate 1,296 of CAZTKR010000046.1, forward strand.
AGATGATCTTCGATGTACAGCGGCGAGCCAATACTGAGCGATAGCGGCCGCCGGGGAAAAAAACATTTATTCGTTCCCTGGATGGCGGCCGGCACCACAGGAATGTGATCCTTTCCTTCCTCCAGCAGGTCGTAGACGATTTTGGCCACTCCCTTTTTAAATTTCTTAAGTCTCCCCGCGATGCCCGTGCCGCCTTCCGGAAAAATACAGACCAGTTGACCCTGCTTCAGGCCGTCGGTCACAGCCTCGAACATCTCCTTCACTGACCCTCTTCGATTCACTGGAATAGCACCCACAGCACGTACCCGATGAGAGATGATCCCTGCCAAATTCCGCCCGATGAATTCGGCGGGCACCTTAAACCAGTGACCGATCTTTTGCATCATATAATCGACGCTGTACTCATAACAGCGCGCTGTATCAAAGAGTTCGTACGTGCCCACGTAATGAATCTGACGGGGAACCAGGGCGGAAAGAAAGAAGACATCCTTCCAGTTCAGGTGATTTGGGGCCAGCACGGCTGCACCGGATTGAGGTATGAACTGAAGCCCATAGCACGATACATGCTGTGTCTTGACAACCCCGATGGTCCTTCGCCTCCAGATTTCATAGGCATTCATACGGATTCCTCACTCTTGGCCTCTTCCAGTCGCTCCAGAAGACGGTTCATGTCCTCTGGCAATTCCGAATCGAAGAATACATCCTCACCGCTTATCGGATGTACAAATCCCAATGTTTTTGCGTGCAGGGCCTGTCTCGGCATCATCTTCAACATTTCCATGGCCAAGGCGGTTTGTGATTTGTTGAGCCCGCCCAGTTGACGACCCCTCCCTCCGTATGTATGATCACCGAACACGGGATGGTGTATATGCGCGAGATGAACACGAATCTGATGGGTGCGTCCCGTCTCCAGGCGTAGCTGTATCAACGATGTGAGGGGGTACTTTTCCAGAACTTGGAAATGCGTAACCGCCTGTTTCCCCTGTTCCGAAACACGTATTTTTTTCCTGTCCCTGATGCTCCTGGCCAGCAGGGTCTCGACGGTTCCCGTTGACTGCCCCAACAACCCCCAAACCAGGGCATAGTATTGGCGGATGACGGTTTTTTTTGCGAACTGATCGGCCAAGTGACGGTGAACGGTATCATCCTTGGCTACCACCAGCAGACCCGACGTATCTTTATCGATTCGGTGGACGATGCCTGGCCGGGCCGGATGGTTTAACGAGGATAACGTTGTGCAATGGGCCATCAGCGCGTTCACCAGCGTTCCTGCGGAATGACCAAAGGCCGGATGGACGACCATACCGGCCTTTTTATTCACGATAATGAGATAATCATCTTCATAAACGATGTCAAGGGGTATGTCTTCGGGTGTAATATCTAAGGGCTGGGATTTGGGGATGAATACAGATATCGTTTCGAGGGGATGTAGACCATGATTCGCCTTCACCGGCTTTCCGTCCACCGTTACAAAGCCTTCCTTGATGAGCCTCTGAATTTGGCTCCTGGATACATGGCCGATCTCTCTGACTAAGAAGGTGTCGATCCTCTCCTTTCCTTTGTGTTCAGGGACTTGTATATTGAAATGTTGGCCTTCCATTCAACCAATTTCTCGGGCTCCTTCGGGTGTTGATTCTTTCTCTTTTTTACCCGACTTGTACATGGTGATAAAGAGGATCACCATTCCAACGACAACAGCAGAATCGGCCACGTTAAAAACCGGCCACCGAAGGTCCCCGATACCCACATCGATGAAATCTGCGACTCGCTTGAATAGGATACGATCAATCAGATTACCGACCGCACCACCCAGGATAAGGGATAAACTCGATTTCATGAGTGCTCCCTCATCCTTATGGGCAAAAAGATATATCAGAACACCCAGACTGGCGATTATGGACAATACAGTAAATACGGCGTTGTTCCCCACGCGTATTCCGAAGGCGATTCCGGGATTTTCAACATACGTGATTCTGACAACATGACTGATAACATCAAGGGATTCACCCAGGTGCATCGTCTGGCGGATTATCTGTTTTGTCAACTGGTCGAGGATAACGACGAAACCGAAAAGAAGGCCCACTCTCATTGGGTATCCTCTGGCTCAGACGAATTATCCTTCATTTTTTCTTCTTTTGACTTGCAGGCGATACAGAGGCGGGCATGAGGAACGGCCTTCAATCGCTCCCGACTTATGGGGCCTTTGCACATGTGGCATAAACCAAACGTTCCCGCTTCGATCCTCTCCAACGCCTGATCGATATGATACAGAAGCCGGCCATCTCTCTGAGCATAGAACAGATTTTTTTCCCGTTCCATCGTATCTGTTCCCTGATCCGCCATATGAAATGCGTAGGCGGAATGATCTCCTGTCGCTTCCTTGAGAGTGGATTCCATCTCCGATTTCTTGATGAGTTCCATCTGCTCGACGAGTTCTTTGCGTTTATTAATTAAAAGTTTTGTGAAATGTTTTTTATCTTTTGCGTTCATCCAACGTCTCCTCTATACCGCAAACGGAATCATTTTTCTTTTTTTTCATCAATCCTTTCTATTCCAACGTGCATTCTTTCTCTTTCGATTTCCCATTCCTGATGATAGTTGGCTTCCTTAAAACGATCTTCCATCGAAACAGAAAGGATTTCTCCCTTTATAAACGCCTCTTTCAATCGAATCGCCCTGTGCATGGCCGGAGTGGCATTGTAATAAACACGAATCCTGTCTGTCACCTCAAATCCGGCACTTTTCCGCATGTTTTGTACCCGGTTGATAAACTCCCTGGCCAAACCCTCCGTGACGAGATCCTCGTTCAATTTGGTATCCAGGGCAACGATCCACTCCCCCTCGGTCTGAACGATCAGACCCGACCGGGCTTCCGATACGATCTCCACATCATCGGGGCCGATATCGCCGTGCTTTCGTTTATCCAACGAGATGGATATCATTTCCTTATTTTCAATGCGCTCTATTTCTTTGGGAGAGAATCCCCGAATGATATCTGCCACTTTATTGACTTGAGCACCGAATTTGGGTCCGAGTTTCCTGAATACAGGTTCTGCCTTTTTCTCCATGAGTTTTGATGCATCGTCAACGAATTCGATGCGGCGAACGTTCACTTCCTCCAGGATGAGTGGTTCCAACGCTCGGATGGCTTCGCGGCGTTTCGAACTCTGGGTGACGACAATGACACGCTCCAGCGGCTGCCGAACCCGATATCCCGCTCCGTTCCGGGCCGAATGGCAAAGACTGACCAATTCTCTGGCTGCCTTCATCCTGTCTTCCAGACTTTCGTCGATAAACCGGTATGCATCATCCTCCGGGTTGGGATAGGAGGCCAAATGCACGCTCTCTACATCTTCCGAACCGGCACTTTTCAGGTTCTGGTACATATCCTCCACCAGGAACGGCGAGAACGGGGCAATGAGCTTGGCTAAAGCAAACAGAACCTCATACAGGGTTTGGTAGGCCGAGCGTTTATCCTCCCCCATCTCTGCCTTCCAGAATCGCCGCCGGTTCCGGCGTACATACCAGTTGGACAAATCATCAATAACAAAGTCCTGGATGATACGGGCTGTTTTGGTCATATCGTAGCGTGATAAATACGTATGAACCCGGGCAATGAGTGTGTGGAGTGAGGATATCAGCCATCGGTCGATCTCCGGCCGTTCCTCCACAGGGATTGGATGATGATCATACGTAAAGCCATCGATATTGGCGTACAGGACAAAGAAGCTATAGGTGTTGGTCAGCGTACCGAAGAATTTACGGAGTACCTCTTGCACGCCTTCATGATCAAACCGTGTCGGCACCCAGGGCGGGCTTACCGTAAACAGATACCACCGGAGGGCATCGGCCCCTTCCTTATTGAGTATTTTAAAGGGATCCACGACGTTGCCCCTGGACTTGGACATCTTCTGCCCATCTTTGTCCAGGATCATCTCGATGGACACGCATGTTTTATACGATGACTCCTCTGAAATGAGGGTAGAGATGGCCAGAAGAGAATAAAACCATCCCCGGGTCTGATCGATCCCTTCGGAAATAAAATCGGCGGGAAAGTTCTCCTCGAACTGACCGTTGGTTTCGAAGGGATAATGGAATTGACCGTAAGGCATGGCTCCGGAATCGAACCAGCAATCGATGACCTCCGGCGTACGCCGCATCGTCTCCCCGCATTCCGGGCACGGGAATTGAACCTCATCGATGGCTGGCTTATGGAGGTCTTCGATCTCCGGCCGTCCGGACAATTCCTTTAATTCTTGGATGCTACCCACGGCCAGCTTATGCTCCCCAGCTGTGCACATCCAGATGTTCAACGGAGTCCCCCAGTACCGATCCCTGGAAAGTGCCCAGTCCACGTTGTTCTCCAACCATTGGCCGAACCTTCCATTTCCTACCTCTCGAGGAACCCAGCGGATTTTTCGGTTGTTCTCTATGAGTTTATCCTTGAAGGACGTGGTCTTCAGGTACCACGATTTCTTGGCATAGTAAAGAAGGGGTGAATCGCACCGCCAGCAGTGGGGGTACGAATGGGTATACTGTTCTTCGGAATAGAGACGGCCGTTCTGAGAAAGATAATCGACGATCTCCTTCTCCAGCGCTTCTTCCTTCACATGCCGTCCCTGCCATAGTGAAACATACTCGTTAAAACGTCCCTTCTCATCCACGGTATGCCGAGCCGGCAGGCCGATCTGCATGCCCAGGCGATAATCATCCTCACCGTACATCACAGCCGTATGGACGACACCGGTGCCTTCCTCCGTAGTCACAAAGTCGGCCATGGCGACATAATAAGCGGCATGCGCTTCATCGGCCAGATTGATAAAATCGAACAGGGGCCGGTACGACCACCCCTTCATTTCCCTGCCCAACAGCTGACGAACGATACGATATTCACCTTTTAAGGTATCCAGCCGGTTCTCGGCCAAATAGTATGTCTCCATCTTCCCGTTAACATCCTGTTCTACCTCAACATACAGGATGTCGGCCCCGACAGCCAGGGCGACGTTCCCTGGGAGTGTCCATGGCGTGGTCGTCCATGCCAGAATATAGCGATTTTCGCCCTCGACGAGGGGAAACTTTGCGGTGATGGCTCGCTCGGTTACTTCGTTGTATCCCAGGGATGTTTCGTGGCTCGATAGGGCCGTCTCGCATCGGGAACAGTACGGTAGGATTTTGAATCCCTGATAAAGATATCCTTTCTTCCACATCTCGGCCAGCAAGTACCAGACGGTCTCTATATACTCGTTGGTGTAAGTGATGTAGGCATTTTCCAGGTCTACCCAGAATCCGATACGCCGGGTCAGCTCGTTCCACTCCTTAAGGTACCGGAACACCGACTCTTTGCATTTTTGATTGAATTTATCGACACCGTAGGCTTCGATTTGATCCTTGGTCTCGAAGCCCAATTCTTTTTCAACTTCAATCTCTACCGGAAGCCCGTGCGTATCCCACCCGGCCTTTCGATTGACACGATACCCCTGCATCGTCTTGTAGCGGCAGACAAAATCCTTAATCGACCGGGAGATGACGTGATGAATGCCTGGTTTACCGTTGGCCGTGGGCGGCCCCTCATAGAAGGTGAAAGGCTTATCCTTGGGTCGCATCTCTATGGATTTCTCGAATATCCGATGCTTCTCCCAGAATTCCAGGATGTCCTTCTCCAGCTTCGGAAAATCGATGGGATTTTTAACGTCTCGGTACGGCACGAACACTCACTCTCACTTTTAAAGACCCACGTATTTTAATAGCGAACACGTAATAGTAAGTCTATCTCCACTAAAATCAAGGTCTGATCCGTTCAGGAACCCGTTGTGCCCTTTAAGTACTTATCCAGAAAATCCAGAATCGCTTTTTGCCCCTCGATCTGATTCTCTTTCTTCACGAATCCATGTCCCTCGTCCTCGAATAAAACGTATTCCACGGGTACACCGTTCTTTCTGGCCGCTTCGACAATTTCGTCGGCTTCTACCTTCAGGACCCTGGGATCGTTGGCACCCTGAAGAACGAGCAGGGGTTTGACAATCTTGTCGGCATGAAACAGGGGCGATATACTGTACAGATACTCCTTATTCGTCTCCGGATTCCCCATTTCTTCATACAGGGCATCCTTGAAAGACTCCCACCATGGCGGGATATTCTCCAGCGTACGAACCCAGTTAGAAATGCCGAAAAGGTTCACGCCCACGTTGAAGGATTCCGGTTGCAGCGTCAAGGCGGCCAACACCATATACCCGCCATAACTGCCTCCATAGATGCCGATTCGATTCTCATCCACGGTGCCCGTGGAGACGAGGAACGTCTTGGCTTCGATGCAGTCGGCCAGGTCATCTTCTCCGTGTTTGAGATCATCCAGTTTGAAGAACGTTTTACCATAGCCAGAGCTGCCGCGATTGTTCACATCGATGATCACATACCCGTGATTGACCAGGTATTGAATTGAGGGATTGTAACCGACTCGGGCCTGTCCTCCAGGACCGCCGTGTACTCTTACCAGGGCCGGTGCCTTCTCGCCCGGCTTGATATGATGCGGCTTATAATAAACGGCGGGTATTTCCAGACCATCGAATGAGTTGTATCGGATTATCTCGGCCTCGACGAGGTCGTCGGGATCGATCTCCGGATTCATCGTATCCGTTAGCTTGGAATACTTTTTTGTGTCGAAATCGTACACGTACAGATTATTGGGAGAACGAGAACCGTTGAAATAAAAGGACATGAGTTTTTCGCTTCCGGAGATGTTCACCGAAGAGATACTTCCCCCCGGCATTCGCGGGAGTTTCACCGGCCGTTTCATGGCCGTCTCAGTCACGTTGATCACGGTTCTTGCATCTTGATTGATCCCGGTCACACGATACTTGCCGTTCCTGGAAAAATACGAGTACCAGATATCCCAGTCGGATTGCTCCACGACTTCCGATTGTCCGGTTTCGTTGTCGTACCTCTTCAGGTATGCAAACTCGCTGTTTTCGTCTGTCAGGTAGTACAGGAACCTCGAATCGGGGCCGAACGTCTGGGGATTGTAACTGACCTCTCCCTCAGGAGCACTTAGGCGTTTCAATTCTTGTGTCTCCCGGTCGAACAAGTACATCTCCGAAGCGTGCGTCGTATTCGGCTTGGAAAAAGCAAGATAGCGCTTATCTCTCGAAATGGCGCCCAGCTCCAGGCCCTTATCGTTCTTATAAACCATGTTCGGCTTGAATGTCTCGATGTCCATCTCGTAGATGTCCATGTATCGAGGATCCCTTTTATTCGATCCGTAGAAAAAACTTTTCTCGTCAAAACTCCACTCGAAGAAAGTGGCCCGGACTCCTTCATCGGGCGTTAAATCCCGGACCGTCCCGTCTAGGGTACGGAGATAGATGTGAGAGATCTCGTTCCCGGCACGGTCGCTGCTGAACAGAATACGCTCATCATCGGGAAAGAACGAGAGCGCGAAGATGGCATCGTCCTCGGAAAATGTAATCTGGGTGGGCTCACCGCCTTCCACGGGAATCGTGTAGGCGTTGTATATACCCGATTGATTGCTGGAGAATAAAATTTTCGTCTCATCGGGCGAAAACGAACTTCCTCCGATGGACGTCGTGTTCATGAATTGTTCAATCGTGTACTGTTGGACTTCCCGATAACCGCTCTTCTGGCAACCAAAAAATACAAAAAGGATCAGTAGGCATACAAGTACGGCGGTTTTGGATTTCATCGTCAACTTCCTCATTTTAACCAAGACTTGTATTCAGAATTAGGCTCAGCCTCTCCTTCGCTTCCTTGCTGATGAGATCTGGTCGGGTAATAACAGCTTTCTTGAGGGCCGAGGCACACACGCAATGTCGTTCGTCCGGAATCTGAGGAATGGCCCTGGCGATGATACGCCTGGCCATGGCTACATTTTTATTCAAATTTTCTATGATCATTTCAACACTCACGATGGCGTCGGTGTCGCCTTCGATCCAGCAGTCGTAATCCGTGACCATGGCCATGGTCGCAAAACAAATCTCGGCCTCGCGGGCCAGTCTGGCCTCCGTCATCTGTGTCATCCCGATGACATCCACGCCCCACGACTTGTAGATGAGCGATTCCGCCTTGGTGGAAAAAGCAGGGCCTTCCATGTTCAGGTATGTCCCTTTGGGATGAACGCGGATTCCCTTGCACTCTTTCTCAGCGACCTGATAGAGGAGTCCGCTCAGATCGGGACACACCGGGTGAGCGAACATGATGTGTCCTGCCACACCATCCCCGAAAAAGGTCGATGAACGCCCATGCGATCGATCGAAGAATTGATCCACCAGGACGATGTCCAAGGGTTTGATTTCTTTCTTGAATGAACCCACGGCCGATACGGAGATGATCCACTCAACACCCAGTTTCTTCATGGCCCATATATTCGCACGATAATTAATTTCCGACGGAAGAAGCCGGTGTCCTCTGGCATGTCTGGGAAGAAAGACGATTTCATGGTCTTCCAACATACCAATATCCAGTTTATCGGAGGGGTCTCCAAAAGGCGTATCCACCTTCACCCTTTCTTTCGTCTCCATCCCCTCGATCTTATAGAGACCGCTTCCCCCGATAACACCGATCCGCTTCTCAACCATCGTCACTCTGATAAATCCTTTCCCTATTCTTGCCTTTGCTCATAGAGTTGAGAAATCGTTGAATGATTATTCTTCCTCTTTTTTCTTCTTGGTCTGCAATTCTCGCAGAAGCTCTTCCCTCTGCTTTCTGAGGTCTTCCTGCTTCTTTTTCTCCGCTTCCAGACGATCTCTGAGTTCCTGGAGCGACTGATCCCCTCCCTTTTCCTCCGTCAACTCCTCGGATCGTCTTTTCTCCCGTATCGTTTCGATGGCGTCCTTGCGGTCTTTACCTTTTCCGGCTCGGACAAAGAGGTAGGTACCCAGACCACCCCCACCGATGGTGGAAGCAGCCAATATCGTACCCCCGTTTGATGCATCTTTTCCTGCCGTTGATCCCACAAAAAAGCTGATACCCACACTCAATGCACCACCGCCCAAACCGTATATAATGGCATTGCGATTCGTCTGTACAGATTCGATTTCTTCCTCGGAAATTCCACGGCCAAAATCATCGTACACCGGCGGCCTTCTCCGTATCGACCGCACGGACGACTTGGCAATCCTGCCGACTTTCCTGTCTTTTAATAATAGTGTTAGTTGATGCGGTTCCACGTTCACGATGGTACCCTCAACCTTCTTGCCGGATACCAAAACGACTTCCACTCGATTGGTCTTCTGCACATCATCATACGATACATCGTATACGCGCTTGGCACATGCCGTGACCATCATCAATATAAAAAGTAAATATCTTAAACTCTTTCTTAAACTCATATTTGCCTCCAGACACGCACATCTTGGTTCAACGGGGCTCTAAACCGAAGATGAGATATTCCCCTTCTCCCGAGATGGTTTTTCTACGACTATACCCCCAGTAGGTTTCATCGCTTGTTTTTCGGTCATTTTGGAAGCATTGGCTTCATCGATGTCTTGAGGAAAATTTGTATCATCGATTTCCAGCACTTTAATTAATTCAATCTGAGATTCCAGCAAATGTCTCAACCGCTTGGCGAACGACTCCTTTTGAGCTTTCAGGATGGACAGCTCATTCTTCATCTTATCCAGCTTTGCCCTGGCTCCATCCAAAACCCGCTCGGCCTTGAGCTCTGCCTCCCGGAGGATGATTTCCGCTTCCCGTTTTGAATTCTCCCTGGATTGGCTCACCGTTTCCTGGGCATTCATCAGCGTTTCCTGGAGCGTTTTCTCGACCTCTTGATAGCTGGTGAGTTGCGATTTTAGCTTAGTAACTTCATCCGCAAGACGATTTCTCTCGTTCAATACAGATTCGTACTCATCGGCGATCATCTCCATGAAACTCTCGACCTCAAGAGGGTCAAATCCGCGTACTTTGGTTTTAAAACGCTGCTTTTTGATTTCTAAAGGCGTTAATTTCAATGGGAATCACCTCATTTTTATGAATTCTTTCAATATAATTGTTTCAGGCCTAAAATGCAATAAAAAGTTAGGTTTCAATAAACCAGAATCATCTTCCGAACCTGACTCTGGCCGCTCACATCCAGGCGTAAGAGATAGATTCCTGAGGCTGTTCTTCGACCGGAGCGATCCATGCCATCCCAGACAACTTCTTTGGTACCGGCATCGAGCCAATCGTTGACTAAAGTGGCTATTTCCTGCCCTAATATATTGTATATTTTAAGATTGATTCTCGATCTTTCGGGAAGATCGAACACGATGGTCGTCCGAGCATTGAACGGGTTGGGATAGTTCTGATAGAGCTGGAAACCATCGGGAATACGTTCCTCCGGAAATAATATTTCCGTCTGGGAATCGGTAAGACTGTACAGCACATCCGGCGCGCCCAGCGGACCGGTATGGACGATTCCTTGTGTGTCCGTCATTGTGATGTAAAACATTATATTTTCGTCGGATAGCGATGATGGAAAAGACCCACGAAAACGGACCAGTTCCGACGTCTCCACGGGATGCATCTGGAGGGTCTGGAAATCTTCCGTATCTTGGAAGCGGTACGACAGATACACTGAATCCGATTCAATACCCGTCTTCGATAGTATATCGGCTTCGAGATTTTCGTTTCCCTCTGCGGCCGACACACGAAAAAAGTTGGTGAAAATCGGGCCGTGATAAAAAATGGCCTCATACGCATCGATCAATCCCCAGCCGTACAGCGTATCGGGTGCCTGGGCCCTGTCTGCCGTTTCACGCAAGGCATCCCGAACATCCATGGGCCCTAACTCCGGATGGGCTTCCAGGATCAAGGCACAGACGCCCGCTGCCAACGGACAGGAATACGACGTTCCACTCACGAACCCGTAACTCTCTGTTATTTTGACATCAGGATCGACGGTATATACACTCACACCCATAGCCACGACATCCGGCTTGATACGTCCGTCCACCGTAGGACCATGGGAACTGAACGAAGCCAGATTACCCTCCGAGTTCACGGCACCCACGGCAATCACGCTGTCGCCGTCGGCGGGAAAATTGATCTTATCCCAGAAATCCCTGTTTCCAGCGGATTCCACGACCACCACACCCTTGCCGGCCGCTAAATCGGCAGCCCGGGTGATGAGTGCCGTATGTCCGTCGAGCTGATCCTCCGTATAGTCGGGCTTATCCACGAATGTCGCATAGCCCACAGAGCTCGAGACGACATCGATACCCATCCGCTCGAACCACTCGAGGGCCTCTATCCAGTGGTCTTCCTCGGCGGCAAGGTCCGTGGTTGGAACCCACTCTGTTTTGGCCAATGCATAAGAAGCCCCGTAAGCCGGCCCGATGAGTCTCCCCTCGCTGAATCCACCCAGTACTGACAATACCTCTGTACCGTGGTTATGCTGTCCAGGCCGGTCGTCATCCTCATCGGCCGTATTATTATCACGCCAGTGGAAATCCCGCTCGGCAAACACATCCAGGTGAGAAAAAACGGATCGATCCCGCCAATCAAAACCCGTGTCGATGATGCCCACCAGAATGCCCCGGCCAGAGAGACCCAAATCGTGGACTTCGGGGATGCGTATCAGGCTGTTCTGCGTAAAGCTGGTTCCATAATCCAGAGAGTGGGATTTTATTGGAGTAGAAGGATATCCCTTCTTCTGCAGGGACGGAGGCTGCGGCCTTCGGATAAACGTGGCCACAGGGCGCATCTCCTTCACGAAGGGCAACCCCAGCACGTCATCCTTCAGCGAGGACGGAACCTCGGCAGTCACGCCGTTCAGCCAGCGTGAAACGGCCTGAACAACCAGCCCCCGATCCTCCAGAGCCTGGACATAGGCAGGGGCAACGGGCAAATCGGCTGCATCGATGACGTTTTCTGCGGATCGCACTTTCCCTCGACGTTCCATAGCACGCTGGGTGATACCCAGTTCAGTCCCCTGTTCCGTCCCATTCTCTTTGTATAGCACTGCCTGTCCTTTATCCTTGAAGAAGATCCAGACCTTCCCGCTGTTCTGGGACAGCGCCATCTGGCTCACCATGAGGACTGCGAGGAATGGGATGCCGTTCCATCGTGATGTCCATCTGAGACGTTTCATGACTATCCTTCAATCTGACACGTGAATCGTATAATGTTAAGAAACTTTGACCTTTTTATCAACTAAAAAAAGCGACGTCCTTCTGAATGATCCACATCGCCCGGTACAGCGCTCATCGTGCCTGTTTGAACAGAGCCATACACCTTCAGAATACAACATACATATTTTTCTTACGGATTCATGAGTCATTGCGTGAGGTTGAGATTTATAAGGCCGATTTGTAAGGATGGCGTTTTACCAGTGCGAAGTTCTGTTTATTTCCCAGGTATGAATTATTACAATCGAGATTTTCCGCTCCCAGTTTTGGCTGCGTCGGAATACAAGTCATGAAACAAAAAAAAGTCCATGCCCCTCGTGACAATGAGGTCAGGGATTCAGACCGTACTCTATGATACGTTAACGACTATAATAATCGTATAATTGAGATTCTTTTTCTTGGGATGCGAGGACGGTTCTCCGGTATGGAAAAGACCTGCTTGCGGATAACACTCGCCTTCGTCTATTTCTTGGGCCGATACACATGCGCACAGTGCCCGTAGAACACCTCGGCCGCCTCCATCAGGGTTTCCGAGAGCGTGGGATGGGGATGAATCGTCCGGGCCAGGTCGGAAGCCTTTAATCCCATCTCCACAGCCAGTGCACCTTCAGATATTAGCTCTCCAGCCCCGGGTCCCACCAGACCGAGACCCAACACCGCTTCCGACTCGGGATCGATGATCCATTTGGTCAGACCGTCCATCCGGCCCAGGCTGCTGGCTCTTCCCGATGCACCCCAGGGGAACTTGGCAATCGCCACCTCCCGGTCGGACTCTTTGGCTTCCAGTTCGGTCAAACCGCACCAGGCCACCTCAGGATCCGTAAAGAGCACGGCCGGTATGGCTTTGGGCTCGAACGCTGCAGCACTTCCCAGGATGGATTCCACGGCTCCCCGTCCTTCGTGAGTGGCTTTGTGGGCCAGCATGGCTCCACCCACCACATCGCCGATGGCATAGACCGACGGTTCAGCCGTTTGACGTTGAGGATTGACCTTCACGAATCCCCAATCATCGACCTCGATACGTGTATTCTCAAGGCCCAGGCCCTGAGAGTTGGGCTTGCGGCCGATGGTAATCAGTACTTTCTCGTAATTCTGATCTTGCATGTTTCCGTCTTTATCCTTGAACGTGACTTTGATCCCGTCCGCCTGCTCTTCCATGTTCGAGACCGTGGTATGGGTCATGATGGACGCAAACAATTTTCGCGCCGTCATCGAATATGTGCGTACAAGGTCCGGATCGCCGCCGGGCAGGATATCGGGCATCATTTCCACAACGGATACCTGGGTTCCCAGGGTCGCGTAGATCGTGCCCATCTCCAACCCGATGTATCCCCCACCCACGACCAGGAGTGTCTTGGGAATATCGGGCAGTTCCATAGCCTCGGCCGAATGCATGATACGGGGTGAATCAACGGAGATATTGGGAAGAGAAGCCGGATGAGACCCCGTCGCCAGGATGGCCTGTTCAAAGGTGAGCTTTTGGGATGCACCGTCAACCGTCTGGATATCCAGTGTATGACCATCGATAAAACGGGCTTCTCCCTGTATATACCGAATCTTCCTCTGTTTGACCAATACACCCAATCCACCCGTCATCTTCTGGACGACGCGATTCTTCCAGGCGCGTATTTTATCTATATCAATCTGCGGATCGGAGAACGTGACGCCCCATGAACCGGCCTCTCGGGCTTCACGGATGACCTCGGCCACGTGAAGAAGGGTCTTGGTGGGGATACATCCCCGGTAGAGACACACGCCCCCGGGATTGATCTCTTTATCGATAAGCGTCACCTGCATGCCCTTATCGGCGGCTAGGAAGGCAGCCGGATACCCCCCGGGTCCAGCACCGATGACTGCCAGTTGTGTCTTATTCTCATTTTCCCTCATTCATAACCTCCTTTAAATCCATCGCTCGTACATTTGCTGTGCCGGATACCGTTTTCAACGGGTATGTATACCCTTCCTTCATGGCGTCACGCTTTCTTCGATAATGGATGATCGCCTGACCGCAATTGCTGCCGATATGATTCTCCTCCCATTCGCCGATGCTCAGAATCACCTGGTATCCCGCATCCTTCAAAGCATCGATGATGGCATACGTCTCCTTTTCCGGGGTCACCAGGGATCGGATACCGTTTTTCCGAGCCTGATACGTGGGATTCACGGGCGTAATCTTGATGAGAAACATCTCCGTTGGAAAACGGGAAAGAAGCACATCAGGGTCCACGGGCATGCCGTCGGCAAGGGCAAAATTGAGCGTGATTTTTCGCTCGCCATTCCGGTAAAAAGTTTTTCCATAGTCGGCAATGGCATCCATGCTCCATTTCCTGACCGGAATCATCCAATCGCGCAGGCGTGGGTCTGTGGTATGGATGGAGAACTGGAGCAGAAACCTTTCCCTGTAAATACGATTCTTTATCTCCAACAGGCTTGTGAAGAAAGCATCACAACTTGCGGGTGCTACCGTCGAGATCGTAGGCATCAGGCCCGGTGCATCGTATATCTCCGGCAATTCCTGCAGCACATCGAGCACGGCGGCATTGAGTGCCGGGTCGCCCATGCGGGCAAATTGAATCTTGAATTTTTCCACGGGCACGCGGCCATCGGGAAAACGGGACCTCACCAGATAGTCGATCTGGGCCAGGATATCGGATGCCGAGAGTTTCCCCTTGTAATCGTCCCCTGCATCACAAATCGGACAGCCTATGGGACAACCCACCATCGTCGAAACGATGAGAACCCACTTCTTGTCCCTGGGAATCGGGGGCTGCACCGATTCGACGAATTCGATGAGGTTGCCGTTGTCCAATTCCGCAATCGTGACAGTGGCGATATCTTGATTCTCCGACCTAGCGACAATTCTCATCTATTCCACTCCTCATCGTATGATATATACTCATGGCGGCTTTCACACCATCCCCTACGCTGATGGCCGTCTGCCTGTAGCGTCCGTTTTGCAGGTCTCCGATCAGGTGAATCTTGCCTTCCCCCGTCAGCCGATCCAGGGATGCCCGCATGTCATCGCCGACACAGTCGAGACACGGTTCTCTGCCGACTGCGATGAGTAAAAAATCGACGATCACTGTACTTGGCTTATCTTCCGACTGCATGGTCAGAGACAGCTTATCATCTGCTTTGGCCACGCTTTGAACGCTCACACCTTCCCGGATGGATATGTTCTTATCCTTTTTTGAACGATCCCATAGCAGGGGCAAGCATGTGACCCGATGCCCCCTGTGTAAAATGACGACTTCGTTCTTTCCCGACAGATGCAGCGCATAATCGAAAGCAGCGTCTCCTGCCCCGATGATGGCGATTTTTTGTCCCGCAACATCCCGAATCGGGTAGACTTCGTAAAAAATCCGGTCCTGAGCGTCATCTGGTATCCGTAAGTCTGGGATGGATGCAGGAACTGTGCCCGTGGCCACGACCACAAACTCAGCGGCCAACGACCGGAGGTTTATTTTCATGCGAAACAGGCCCTCTTCGTTGGCGACCTCCAGAACTTCCTCAAAATGCACGGGCACATCCCATCGTTCCAGTTGTCGTTCAAAGAGACGGACCAGGCCCATCCCGCCGATACCCTCTGGAAAGCCCGGATAATTCTCAACCCAATGGGCATTCCGCAAAAGCCCGCCCACGGCTTCCCTCTCCAGGAGTACCGGATCAAGCCCGTACCGCTTCAGCTGAATCGCAGCAGCTACGCCCGCCGGGCCGGCCCCGATGATGACCACATCCTCAACCTTCATCCAGCCCGTCCCCCAACTGGTTCAAGAGATCGTCCATGCGTACGATACGGGCAAAACCGTGGGACAGGTTGAGCAGCGTAGCCCGGTGAAAATCCTCGTTATACGTGGCTGTGCCGTCCGCAGGGAAAAACACGGAGAAGCCCCTCATAAAAGCCGACCTTGCCGTGGTCTCGCAGCAGAGATGCGTCATCACACCCGTGATGACGAGTTGGGTAATCCCCTTTTCTCTCAAAGACGCCTCCAGAGACGTCTGAAAGAAGGCATCGTACTGGGATTTCTGGATGACCAGCGCATCAGGAATCCTAAGCTCCGGGATGATGTCACTCGCCTCCTTGTTCGCATCGATCAAATCCTTCCACCACTCGGCCATCAGGCCTGCGTCCGCTTTTGAATTCACATGACGCGTCATGATGACAGGCAAACCCGTTAATATGTACATATCCGCCAAGCGCCTGATCCTGGGTATGATGGGAACTGCACTGGGAATAAAAGCATGCGAGTTTTCGTCCAGAAAAAACCTTTGCATGTCGAGTACGAGAAGCGCCGATTCCTCGGGCACAAGACAGGCTTCATCCGATTTTTCAGGAGTCTTTAAACTTTTGATGAACGCCGATGCCTGGTCATCCATCGTCTCACGCGTAAAATAGGGTGTTTTCATCATATGTGCTGTTCAGCGCGGTTTGAAAAATAAACCCTTGATCGAAACATACAAGGGCTTACCTGCATGATTACGCAGTCATTACATCGAAAACAATAATACCGCTAAAAATGTGAATGTATACGCCCGCCGGAAACCAAACTCCAAACCTCATATAACAGGCCGGAGTTTATAGGGCAAAAATGTTTCTTTTTATGATATTTTTCCGATGAACCACTGGCTTCGGACGGTAAAATATACAGTAATGTGGTGAGAAATACAAGGGAAAAAGGGGGGTGGAAAGGGAGATCGGAGATTAATATTAGATTGCGAACAATACTTGACATGTCCTTTTTATTTATACTGTGGTTATTAACTTTCACTTAAAAATAAATTAGTTAATTTATTAATTTCATTTTTTATTGAGTTGATTTTATTTTGAGCGGATTCTATTTTTTCGTCTAATTCAACATAAAATTTAGAACATATTGCTTGAAATTTTTTTGACGGAATTTTAAAGCACATTTTCTTTAAAATTTCATTTGAAAATGTAGCAGAAGAAAATTTCCCAATAGGACTTTTTAAAAATTTTAATCTATATTCCCTAATAAACCAGTTTATGTCAACTTTTTTAACATATTTGTCTGTTATTTTCACAGGGATTGCATCTTCTGCAATTATACACTTCTCATATTTATTTTGATAAAAAATATTACCAGCATATACGCCTTTTCTGACAATGATAATGACATAT
>CAZTKR010000047.1:0-18159 GCA_964614115.1 uncultured bacterium
GCTGAATGCGACTCCTGCACAAAACGGGATGTAGTATTTACCGATTTTATTTCCCACAACTTCTTGAATCAATATCCCCATTTCTTCGTGATAGTCGAGCAAGCCTCTTTCTGCACGGTATTCGATGGGATCGGGGGCAAACGTGGAAGCATACACCTCGGCTATGGCATCCATCAGCGCCTCCAGACGGTTTTCTTTGCTTCCCTGATTTGCCAAAAAAAGACTCTTGTACTTACCGGAAAAAACAGCCCCGACTCTGTCTTCAAGGAGGCTCGAGCTCCTGACGATGATGGGATTCTCACCCAGGTTATCCAGAGCAATGGTTAATCCTTTGATAATCTCGGGCGGAAAATAGGAGTTCTTGAAAATTTGGATGATGTTGGGGTATTCCACCCTAACTTCTTCCAAATGTTTGTACTTCTGTTCGATCACTTCGTCGAGGTTGTTGTAATGCAGAAAGCTGGTCAGGCCATCGGAAGTCACGTACCAGGTTTTCGGAACCTTCAAAGACGCCAACAGTTCGGAGGCTTCTTGACTCTTCTTCAGGATTTGCTCGGCGAGAAACAAACCCGAACTCTTTCCGCCTACTTTTCCACGGCTCTCTACCGGAAATATGATGTGCTGGGCAAGATTGTAATAATCGCGCACCTCGATATAGTTTTTCGCAATATTGATGAATCTGAGATCATCGGAAAGAAAGCGGCGTGCCAGCGAAACACGCAATCCTTTTTCAACGGGGGGCGAGAGCACCGTCTCCTTGGATTCGATGAAATGGTACCGCGTAATGGCATCGATCAATTCGGCCAATGGGGAGTTATGGTTTTCAATGGCCCTGACTAAAAATCGTGCCTTGTCTTCCTGAATCCATTTCTGGATGCAATATACGATTTGTTCTTCATTCATATTTTCAGCAGCGATTTTAAAAATTTCACTGCTGATATTCAGAATATTTTCCCATGACTGTTTCGATCTTGGACGATTCTCATCATCTATAATTTTATTGTCTTTCATCTTTTTCGTTGTACCAAATTTCTCGAGAAGCACTTTGGCTTCCTCTATGCCGTGCCAGCACAAGTAATTGAGCATCTTCCGCGATATATAGACGAATAACTTTTTATCCGTACGTTGAACGGTGTCGATGATGGCCCGCCACTTGCCGACCTTTATTTTCTTGAATTCTTGTTTCATCCCCTCCCACTCGTTAAACACCTTCTTCAGTTCCTTATGAAGAATCGTCTGCCCTATACGTTCAGCAACCGTATTGATTAATTTCTCTTCTTCTTTGAGAAAATAGCCACCGTGGTTCAGAGGAACCTCCCGCTTATAAGAGACGGAGATATGCCCTTCTACTTTATCCTGTACAACAATGTTGGCGCTCTGCATGAACATGGTGTTGATATAGCCGGAAGATTGGTACGTTTTATTCCTGAACACGATTTGTGCCTGACAGACCTCCGGATACTGCATTCCTGAAGGAAGAATATCGACAACGCCCCGAAGGATTTCATCCTGCTGTGTGTCCGTATTATAGAGCAGTTCTTCTATTTTATACAAACAATTAAGCTCCTTTGCCCTCTCTTGAAGGTCGCTCAATAAATTACTGATGCGTACGCTTGAATTGGCCATTTAAAAATCCTTGTTTTGACATTTGGATATAAAAAAATGTAATATATTATATCCTCGAAATCAACATGTAACTTCATCGGTTAAAAAAAGAGCGAAGCAATCTGCTTCGCTCTAAAAGGTACAAACTCTGTATTATTTAGGACATCACACCCATCCACGAGCCTTGCAGGCCTGGGCGACTCGATCGATGGAGATGACATACGCCGCATCGCGCATATATAATTTTTTCTTCTTGGCGATTTCGTGCACGGCATGGAAAGCATTGGTCATCTTGGTGTCAAGCTTTTCCAGAACCTCGGCTTTTTCCCAATAATAATTCATGTTGCATTGAACCTGCTCGAAATAACTGCACGTAACGCCTCCGGCGTTGGCAAGAAAATCGGGAATCACGAAGATGCCCCTGTCATGGATAACGCTATCAGCCTGGAGTGTTGTCGGGCCGTTGGCTCCCTCGGCGATGATCTTAACGTTCTTCGAGATTTTCCCGACCGTCTTTTCGTTAATCTGATTCTCCAGTGCAGAGGGCATCAGAATATCCACATTCTGCTCGATCCACGTGTTCCCATCCAGGATTTCATAGCCCAGATCCTTTGCTTTCGCCTTGTCAATACCGCCAAACTTATCGGTAATAGGCATCAGCTCGTCCATATCCAGGCCGGATTCCTTCCGGAACGTATAGGCCTTTTGATCCCCTTGATCCCAGTAAGAGGCAGCGATCACCTTGCCACCCAGTTGATGGTACAGCTCGATGGCATACTGCGATACATTCCCAAATCCTTGGCAGCTGGCCGTTGTATCCTCCGGCTTAATGCCCATTTCTTTGAGAGCCTCTCGCACGGTATAGATAACCCCATACCCCGTGGCTTCCGTCCTACCTAATGATCCACCCATTCCCACGGGCTTGCCTGTAATCACTCCGGGAAATTTACCGCCATGGAGTGCCTCGTATTCGTCCATCATCCACAGCATGTGCTGGGCATTGGTCATCACATCCGGTGCCGGCACATCCTGCACCGGGCCGATGGCGTTGGCCAATTGACGCACCCAGCCTCGACACAGCAATTCCTGTTCACGCATGCTGAGATTATGGGGATCGCAGATCACGCCTCCCTTTCCTCCCCCCAAGGGGATGTCGACCACGGCACATTTCCATGTCATCCACATGGCCAATGCACGTACCGTATCCGCGGTTTCGTGGGGATGAAAACGGATCCCCCCCTTGCATGGACCCCGACCGTCGTTATGCTGTACTCTAAACCCTCTGAATACTTTAACATGACCATCGTCCATACGCACGGGAATATTAAACTGATATTCCCGCATGGTGTTGCCTAAGAGTTCTTTTGTACCATCATCCAAACCGAGTATATCAGCAACTTTATTGAACTGAGCTTGAGCGGTTTGATAGGGGTTGTAAGCTGCTTCCTTCATCGTTGTTCCTCCAGATATATTTTAACACATATGGATTATGTCCTTTTAGCTGAAACCCGACTGAATTGAATCATGATAAAAAAACGACACCTCTATCCTCGGTCAATCAACCGATGATTCGATGCCGTCGCATAATGAATTAAAATGACCGTCCACTTATATCGTCGTACTTACTTGTTCCATACTCGGCCCCATAATATAGCATAGTAAACCAGAAAATCAAATACTTTTTAATTATTTTTTTCTCCAAGATACGTCTTACGCATCACGCATACAATCCCCTCATCTCTGCCGCTTTCGTTACATTCTGAATGCCCACGATAAAGGCCGCTGTCCGCATATGTACCTTATACTGGCGACATGCATCCATGACTTCGTTAAAGGCTTTCACCATGATCTGTTCCAAATCCTGATTCACGCGTTCTTCATTCCAGTAATACCCCATCCGGTTCTGTACCCATTCAAGATACGAGACGGTGACGCCACCCGCGTTGGCCAGAATATCGGGAATGATGTGCACACCTTTTTTATACAAGATCTCGTCAGCTTCGGGTGTTGTGGGTCCATTGGCGCCTTCTGCTATGACCTTTGCCTGAATACGATCGGCGTTTTCACTGGTAATCTGGGCTTCCAGGGCTGCCGGTATGAGAATGTCAACATCTTCCTCTAAAAGGAGCATGGGATCGTCGTACTTCTGGGCAAGACCCGATTTCTCAAATCCCTTCAACGTCTTTGTCTCGCTGTTCTGTATATACTCCATGGCTTTTCGCATGGATATACCATCCTTGTTGTAAAAACCGCCATCCACATCGGAGATGGCCACAATCGTAGAACCCATGCCTTCGAGTATCTCCCCGGCATACGAACCGACGTTTCCAAAACCCTGAATCGCAATCGTTGTATCGCTTAATTTGAGATTCACATGCCTATGGTTTGCCATCTCGCGTACGCAGAAACTCAGGCCCATGGACGTAGCCCTGTTCCGTCCCTCCGATCCTCCCATTTCCAACGGCTTACCCGTGATCACACTCGGCACGAATCGCTTCTGGTGCATGGAGTATGTGTCCATCATCCAGCACATGATCTGGGGATTCGTATTCACATCGGGAGCAGGCACATCCTGATCGGGACCGAACAGATCGGCCATTTCGGCAAAATACCGCCTGGCCAGCCTTTCCAGTTCGTTCATACTCAGCTTTCGAGGATCGACGATGATGCCTCCCTTACCCCCGCCGAAGGGTACACCAACCACGGCACATTTGTACGTCATCCAGAATGCCAGTGCTCTGACCTCATCTGCCGTCACATCGGGATGAAAACGAATGCCTCCCTTGGCCGGACCCCGGGCTATGGAATGCTGACATCG
The DNA here is from genome assembly GCA_964614115.1 of uncultured bacterium. Lineage (GTDB taxonomy): Bacteria > Zhuqueibacterota > QNDG01 > QNDG01 > DSAB01 > CAZTKR01. The sequence goes on from CAZTKR010000047.1 coordinate 4,424, forward strand.
GTATCCCTTGAATATACGAATCGAGCCGTCGTCCATGCGTACCGGAAGATTCACCTCGGTCATCCGGCGCGGCTCTTTGATCATGGCAATCTGACTCTCCGTGAGATGGAGAATCCGTGCGGCTTCGTCGAATTGCCGCATGGCAATCTCGAAGGCGTTCAAATTTTCAGACACACCAGGCATGATTGTTCCCCCCTTCTGTTATTCATTCATGGATGAGACAAACAAGATGGCACTATCGATTCAGAAACGAAAAATTCGTGTCTTCCGGTACACTTAGAATGCCTCCGCCTCGTCGATGAGCATGATGGGAATATCATCCTTGATGTTGTACCTGAGCCGGCAATCATGACAGATCAGCTTGTCGTTTTTCTTGTCGTATTCCAAATCCCCTTTGCACTTGGGGCAGGCCAGAATATCCAACAATTCTTTCTTGAGCATATTGTCCTCCAGTATCTTTCTTATTGTATCAATAGAGTCGAAATGATTAGTGCCATATAAACCGGTAAACGCAATCGGATGACCTCGCAATCTGTACATCACATCGCGATAAAATGATCAGCCGAAACCTGTTGTCTGCCGTTGATATTCCGATGGGTTATCTTAGGGTATTCATAAAATCCAAGAGTTCTTTTGGCGCCCGGATAGGTCGTCCGCTTTGGCTAATATAACAGTGGATAGTATATCCTTCCACCCGTGTGATATCGTCTTCCTCTCCCAGAACTTCGTATTCCAGATGAATCCGCGACCTGGAAGCTTCCTTGAGCACCGTTTTCACGCGAACCGATTCGTCGTATACCACAGGCCGGCGATACCGGCAGTACGCCTCGACGACAGGCAATGATATTCCTTCCTCCTCAATACGCTTGTAAGGCAACCCCATGGAGCGTAAATATTCCGTTCTGGCCGCCTCAAACCATTCAAAATACCGGCCATGATAGACAATACCCATTGGATCGGTATCCGCATACCGCGCACGAACTGAATACAAATGATACCGATTCTCGTCCCTGGTCATTCCTTGAAGTATCCCATCTTCCCGTACTTCTCGATCCGCAATTGCACCAGATCCTCACCCCCGAATGCGGAAAGGTCATTCAGGTTTGCGACGATCCGTTCCTTGACGATCCGGGCCGCCTCGTCTGGATTTCGGTGGGCACCCCCAACGGGTTCCGGTATAACCTCATCAATGACACCCAGCTCGATGAGGTCGGGTGCTGTAAGCTTTAAGGCCTCGGCCGCGATATTGGCCTTGGTACTGTCGCGCCAAAGGATAGCACTGCAGCCTTCCGGGGAAATCACGGAATACCACCCGTTTTCCATCATCAGGACACGGTCTCCCACGCCGATACCCAGAGCTCCCCCTGAAGCACCTTCTCCGATGATGATGATCAAGATGGGCACGGGCAAGTGTGACATCTCGAATATGTTTCTGGCGATGGCCTCCCCCTGGCCCCTCTCCTCGGCTTCCAAACCGGGATAGGCTCCTGGTGTATCCACTAAAACGACAATGGGACGATGAAATTTGGCCGCCATTTTCATCACACGGATCGCCTTTCGGTATCCTTCCGGATTCATCATGCCAAAACGACGATACAGTTTCTGCTTGGTCGTTCGGCCTTTCTGCTGACCCACGATCATCACAGGACGGCCATCGAGTTTGGCTAAACCGCACACTACTGCCGTATCATCGGCAAAGAGTCGATCACCGTGGAGTTCCACAAAATCCGTAAAAATACGCTCGATATAATCCAGGGTAATGGGCCTATCCGGGTGTTTCGCCAGTTGAACCCTCTGCCATCGTGTCAGCTTGGAATACGTCTCTTTTATCAGCTTCTGAAGACGTGCCTCCAGCCGTTTGATCTCATCGGCCAGTTCGACATTTTCCTCAACGGCGTACGTCTTCATTTCGGTAATCTTTTTCTCCAACTCGACGACCGGTCTCTCAAAATCCAGTACAAACTCCGCCATGTATACTTCTCCAGAAAATAATTTTCAACGATGCCTGACCCATGTCCTCGACTGTGTGACAAAAAACTTACGCATGGAACAGGGATCTCCAGATAATTTCTATATCTAAAAGTAAAGAATAATTTCGCAAGTAGTAGTGTGTGTAGACATCTTTTTCCTCTTCCTTCAACCCCTTCTTCTTGTTGATGTGTACCAGCCCCGTAATGCCGGGTTTAAATCCTCTGGCCGGGGAAGACGCTTCAAACGGCAGGATTTCGGTTCCAACCAGACTCATCCGACCCAGTAATATCTGAACATACAGGGGCGCCAGACAAAGCCAGCCTGTTACTTGTCTTCCGGCCTTCAGCAGTTGCCACGTCCGTATGGAGCGACCCACGCCATCGGATATCATGCATCGTCGTAAACGGTACTGGGGATGCCCCGCTATATAAAAAAATTGAACGATGACCAGCGGAAGCATGGCCACGGACACCAGCAGGTCCATGGCTCTCTTGAAGAACCGGTTGGTCCCGGTGTATACTTTATAGTCCAGGTCCACCAGGGGGAGGTCCTCCAGCGTCTCGATGGACGTCCGCCCGATGACCAGGTCTTGCGCCCTGGGGGCCATCTTATAATCCAAGTACCTGTTTTTCGGGTTGGCCACCACGCTCAGGATACGATGGGAATCCACCGCCTCCGGTGAAAAAATGACTTCCTGAACCCGGTGGATGGGAGCAATGCGTTCGAGGTCTTTCAGTGTGCCGAGCACGGGGACTTTTCCGTTGCCCATAGACAGAAGATCCTCCTCTTCCAGACCCAGGAATCCGACCACGTCATACCCGGATGCGTGGGAACTCTGCAGACGTTCCAGTATCCGCTTTCCTGATTCGCTTTCGCCCACAATCAGAGCCCGCCGTCTGACGAGATTTCTTCCCATCCTTCCTAAAAAAGGTACGTTCTGAATGCGTGAGAATAACTTTAAAAGCTCTCGCCATCCGCTCAAGAAAAGCCCATCCAGCACGCCCGCCACAAGAATCACCTGCCGAGAGAAGGCATACTGGGGGAAGAAAAACGTAAACGACGTGTTTAGCACGAGGCCTGCCAACACGCCGCCCAGGCTCCTGGCCGAGCTGTAGACTCCTTTCTTGTACGCCCCTATCACATACAGACATCCCACCCAAAGGACGGTATAGATGATGTTAATGACGCGGTAACGGGGCCAATAATCCAGATTCCCAAATCGAATGAAGATGGCCAGCACGAGTCCCAGTTGAAGAAAGCCCACGTCGACCAGGGGAGCAAGTCCTTTACGGAACAGCCGGAAAAGAAAAGAAAAACACTCCCACACCCAGATGCCCAGCTTGATGAACCAACGGGGGAAGAATGACCAGCCTTTCCGGAAGTGTTTTTTTACAAATAGATGCATGGCACTGAAGAAAACGCGAAATGTGTCGAAGGGTGCTTCCCTTGCACTCTGTCCTTTGTAATGGATGATCTCCGTTTGGGGCAAGTACACGATCTTCCAGCCTGCCCGACCGATGCGATAACACCAGTCCAGGTCCTCTCCGTACATGAAAAAATCCTCGTCCAGATACCCCACTTCTTCTATCGTCTGTCTGCGTACCATCATAAAAGAGCCGGACAGGGCCTCGACTTCCGCCGTCTTGTCTGGATCCAGATACGTCAAGTTGTACCGTCCAAAAAGCCGGCTTTTGGGAAAAAGGCGGCTGAGTCCCACCATCTTTGTGAAGGCAACCCACGGCATGGGAAAGCTCCTGCGACAGGAGAGCTGAAGCGAGCCGTCGGAGTTCAGTATCTTGCAGCCCACGGCTCCCACATCCGGATGCTGCTGAAGATACTCCAGACAGACCTTGAACGTATCGGCCCGAACCAGGGTATCGGGATTGATGAGACAAACGAATTCCCCCTGTGCCTTTTGCAGGGCCTGATTGTTGGCGCGGGCAAATCCGACATTCTCTTTGTTCTCGATGAGGCGGGCCTGGGTGAACCTCTGCCGTACCATGGGGACACTCCCATCACCCGACCCGTTATCGACCACAAAGACCTCGGAATCGATTCCGTCCAGAGCCTTGAAAATCGACAACATCGCCCCTTCCAGGAAGGGCCTGACGTTGTAGTTTACGATGATGACCGAAAGCGACATCATAATCTATAATTTCCCCAGCAGACTCAAGAGCCGGAGCTTCCAAACCATCCAAGCGGCTTCCCGAACGATACCCGGATGCATCTTCGAGATTCCGATATTCCTATCGACAAACACGATGGGTATCTCCAGCAGCCGATAGCCCTTTTTCCATGCTTTGAAATCCATCTCAATCTGGAAGGCATACCCGTCGGAATGGACATCATCCAGATTGATATTTTGCAACACCTCTCTACGGAAACATTTATATCCACTCGTGGCATCCCGTATGGGAAGACCGGTGACCACGCGCGTGTACACGTTGGCCGACCAGGAAAGAATCAACCGGGATATCGGCCAGTTGACGACATTCACACCTCGAATATAACGGGAACCGATGACCAAGTCGTGTTCATCTATACTCGCCAGAAAATCAGGAATCACCGACGGATCGTGAGAGAAATCGGCGTCCATCTCGAATACGAGATCGTAATCCCTGGCCAGCGCATACCGAAAACCGGCCACATACGCTGTTCCCAGTCCCAATTTTTCAGGACGCTTTATCAGATCCAATCTTCGGTTTTTTTTCATCATCTCTTCCACGGCAGACGCCGTGCCATCCGGCGAATTATCATCGATGACGAGAACCTCGATGCGGGCATCTTGTTCCAGGACTTGAGGAACGAGTTTTTGGATGTTCTCGACCTCGTTGTAAGTCGGAATGATGACCAGGATACGACTTTCCTGCTTACTCACAACTTGCTTCCCTTCTTACGAAATTCCAGGAGTTTGCTCTTGAGCTCAGGATTTCCCAGGGCCAGAATTTCCGCAGCCAGAACCGCTGCGTTTTTTGCCCCTGCCGCACCGATGGATACCGTGGCTACGGGTATACCCGAGGGCATCTGTACTATAGAGTAAAGCGCATCCTGGCCGGACAGAGCCGATCCTTCCAACGGCACTCCAATCACCGGCACCGTCGTGCGTGAGGCCACGACGCCGGGCAGATGAGCCGCCATGCCGGCTCCGGCGATGATGACGCCTATCCCTTTCGCCTCCGCTTGTGATGCGAATGCATCGACTTTTTCCGGGTGACGATGTGCCGACATCACATGAACTTCATACGAAATCCCAAAATGATCCAGGACGTCCGTACATTTTTGCATCACAGATTCATCTGATGTACTCCCCATCAGTACGGCCACTTTATCCATCTTTTTACCGCTCATTCCTCATTCTCCAAATCGAACACCGTTCGAAACGTGTTGGCGATGATATCGAGCCTACGGAGGAAAGGCACTTTATCCCTTCCCGGTGCAAATACAGCAATATCCACCATATAAATTCTTCGCTGCAAAGGATCATAAAACGTATAATTCTTGAACGGCCCTCCGGCGATCTTGGTTTCGTTCTCCCAGAGCCCTGTGGTGATCTGTGCTTCGCGTCCCAGGAAAGTCGACCTGTGAGAAAAGAAATATTGACTGGCGATACGATCCGCCCCGTAATACTCGGCACCGATGCGATTTCTCTCCCCCACCACCCACTCGGTATTGAGCATCGTCGTATCCCCACCGTCGATCCAGCGTACAAAAAGCCAACGTTCGGGCAGCAGACGCCGGAACCAGCAAAAACCTTCAGCTGGGAGATTCTGCACGAGATAGTAGTCGCGCTGGAGCCGCACTCGCCAGCCGTGGCTCGTCATCAGTGTATTCTCCAAATCCTTCTTTTCACCACGCTCAAACATTTCTTCCCTGACACGTTCCTTAAAATCCGTGTCAAAGATATCATAGATAAATTGACTGTTGGTGTTCAACTGTTGCCGTAGAGCAGGAATGTCCTTGGCCACCAGAATGACCATAAGCTGATCTTTGGCCCATTGACCGCGCTGTGTAAAAAAATAGTAACGCCCCTCTTCAACTCCCTTTCGGATTTCTGGATCGGCAACCACCCTCTCGACGATTTTACCGATTTCTCCATGCGATTCAAGCGTGGCCACGAGTACGAGATGGCGATATTCGGTGTATCGGGAGAATTCCGGCTTCGTCACATACTTCACCGAATACATTTTTTCGATCTGCGGTGTTCGAACGACACGTTCAAACGTGCTCCGCAACGTTCCCTGAAGCATTTCCCAGTCGGTGGAATCGGCCATCACGGCGATGACACCCTCGTTCCACCAGCCTCTGGGCTTCAGGCTGCATGAGACCAAGCATAAGATACTGAGTATGATGAGAAACCATTTAAACGATTTCATGACCTTGCTCCTTTAATATATCATTATCTGAAATATCGGTGCCGTGGGACGACACGTTCTGGCGTCCGGCAAAGATAACGCCACCGGGAAGACTCGATGCCACGGCAACAAGATACGCGGTGAATTCCACGGAAAATGCCTGGGAGGCCGTCATACCCACCAGGCCGAATAGTAGAACTCCGGTCTGCTCGCGGATGCCGATCCCCCCAAGACTGATGGGAAGACCTGCCATGATGGCGATGATGGGGATGAACAGGAAAAAATACAGGGGTGAAATGGCGATCCCCATAGACCGTCCTATCAGATAATGCATCAAGATACGTGCACTCTGAACGATGCATGAGATTCCGACAACCCTGATGAGAAGTCCCCTCTTTCGACTGATGTTGTATATCTTGATATACACCTCCCGAACCTTGGCCGTGACGGTACCAGGAACGAGCCGTCTCAGAAGCCATGCCAGTGGTCGGACGAATCGTTTGTTGAAAAGCAACAACAGGGCGAATACCCATCCCACGGTTAGAAAGGCCAAGGGTATTCGGAGATACGTACGGATTTGACCTTGAAGCAGCATCCAGGGCATCGTTAAGAATGCCATCCCCGTCAACACGAAAAGTCCGGCCAAACGGTCTAAAAAAACAGTGGAAACGGCTGCCGCAGCGCTGCGCGAATAGCGACGGATATCCATCATGCGGAAGACGTCGCCTCCCAGATTACTGACTAAAAAATTATTGAAGAACAGTCCGACGAAGTAAAACGAAAGCGTCCTCCGCCAGGAAATCTGTATGCCTTCGGCGCGAAGCAGCATGCACCATTGATAACTCCCCAACGAATGGCTCATGGAAAAGAGAATCAGGGCTCCCGCAAGCCATCCGACCTTCATCGAACCGATTTGATGGATGATCGTTTGAATACCGATACGATTCAGCAGATAGGCGACGAGACAACCGCTGATGAGAATCTTCACACCTTGTACGAATATCTTGCGAATCAAACAGCCCTCATCACTGGTTTGTTCGACGACACGTTGAAGATACGCCACCGTATATGTCACAGGTTACAGGGAGACTCTCCCCGCTCCCGTCAGGCATGCACATGCGTCTTCATCAATTCCCCGGCTTTACGAATGCGCATGAGGTAATAGGCCAAGGCCACGCTTCCCCGGTACATACGGTGAAGCAGCACGTCCTCGGGAATCGACCGAACCTTCCGCACCTGCTTCCGCCCTTCCATTACCGTCCGCCATAGCGGCAACACGCCCAGACTGCCGACGATGGCAGCACCCGCTCGCTTGGGCTGGCCTTTAAGAAGAGCGATGACGACCGTGATGCCCTCCAGCAGGAGCCTGAGGGGAAAGACCCATAAGAGCGTGCCCGCCGTGTGGTTCCGTAGAATCATCAGCAGACTGTTGCGATGGTTCAGCACCATTTTTCGAAACCGGGCCTGGTTCAGCGTATGGCCCGACATGTGATACACCACGGCCTCTGGCACGAAGACAATCCGATACCCGGCCCAATGGAGCCGCCAGTTCAGATCGATCTCCTCCATGTGGGCAAAGAACGTCTCATCCAACAGTCCGACCCGCTGCAGGGCCGAACGGCGAAGCAACGTGGCCGCACCCGTTGCCCAGAACACCCGCCTCCTCCGATCGTACTGGCCGGTGTCCGTTTCTGTCTCGTCGAACAGACGACCCCAGGCAAAGGGATACCCAAAAAAGTCCAGCTCTCCTCCTGCCGCACCGCTGTAATCGAACCGGTGGCGATCCTGAAAGGAGAGCATCTTGGGCTGAACGGCCGCCACCGAGGCGTCTTCATCGGCCATCTGCACCACAGGACCGAGCCATCCTGGCGTGACTTCGGTGTCGTTGTTCAACAGGACGACATACGGACTCCGGCATGCCCGAATGCCCAAATTGCATCCCGCCGCAAAACCCAGGTTTGTCCGACTCTCGGCGATTCGCACTTCGGGAAACTGCCGACGTACCATCTCCCGGCTTCCGTCGGTGGAACCGTTGTCCACGAGCAGGACTTCGTAATCCGAATACACTGTCTTCTGCAATGCCTTGAGACAGTGCTCTAATATATCCTTCCCCCGAGAGTGGGGGATAATCACCGTGACCTTTGGCACAGCGCTCCTCAATCTTCTGACCCGTCTCTAGAACGGATTAGCGTTTCAGGAGCGATGCCGGCGGATGTATCCGATACTGCCATTTTCCTGAATCGCTCCAGTTCACTCTGGGCCTGTCTGTCCCCGGGATGCCGCGCCAGCCAGTCTTCCAGGAGTCCGATGCCCTTCTGAACCTGCTGAGACCAGGCGAACACTTGCAGCAGTCCTGAATAGGCTTCGATGTCCTCTGGATTCTCCTGGATGAGGCTGCGATACTTTTCTTCAGCCCGGCTCCAGTCACGGTATATCTGCGTATAGACCCTGGCCAGATTCAGCCGATCCCGGCGGCCCGGTTCCTTGCCCGGGAATACATGCTTCAAGTTCTCCTCGTATCCGTCCAGCCTGCCGGCCCTGCGGTAATGATCCACCACGGATAGAGCGAGCCGTTCGTCGGCGTAGGGAATGACTTCGGGGACGATTCGCTTGGACATCTCGTCCAGAATAAAAAGAGCGTCCTCCTCCTGATCCCGATTCAGATAATGCCTTGCCAGACTGAGGTACGTCTGCCTGACGTTGGATAAAAGTCGTACGGCATCGATATTAAAATAAACGTCCGGATCCGTCAATCCCCTGTATCGGTATTTCTCCAACACGTTTGTCCGCAACCGCTGCTCATCGATGTCTTCCACCGGATAGGGCATGACTTTCAATGCCAGGCCGTCCATCCGGAGATACGGATTCAAACCGATCTGGTCTCTGTCCATGACCGTCAGGGCAAAGTAAACGGGCCGCTGCCACCGGTTCACCTGAAGAATCCGTACGACCATCAAATCCTGCATACGAAGGGTTCGCGGATTTCCGGGAGGCCATGTGGGCTCCAGTGTGAACGTGATTGAATCGGGCACCAGTCTCTCATCTCCCGATTCGAATCGAGTCCGGAGTTCCTCCATCTCTCGGCGCCTAACATTCTCCGGCACCGGAATCTTTACTTTGCTTTTTTTCCACATTATGGGACGAATCCGCTCGATGGCCTCGTCGCTGAGATTGACGGGCACCCTCGGTTCTTGATCCCGCAGTTGACGAAGGTACCAGTACGAATTCATGAGTGCAAGACAAACGACGCGCACGTCGGTTCGAATTCCCTCCACGACCTGGAGATACCAGAGGGGATACGTGTCGTTGTCGCCCCCGGTAAAGATGATCGCGTCGGGCTCGCATGTCTGTAGGATGTTGTACGAATAATCCCACGCTACGTAATTGCCCGAACGGTCGTGGGAGTGGTAGTTGAATGCCAAAAGTTTCAAGGGGACGATGCAGAGCAGAACAATCGCTCCGACCAATGCGACGCGTTTCAATTTCTGACGTCGGCGAAGACCGTCGCGTATGAATTCCATTATCCCGGCCATGCCCGTTCCGATCCAGAGGGCGAACGCAAAGAACGACCCCACGTACGAATAATCCCGCTCCCGAGGCTGGGGATCGGCCTGGTTCAGGTAGATGATGATCCCGTAACCCATCAGGAAAAAGATGATCAATACGGCCAAGGCCCGTTTCCAGTCCCGGAAAAAATGATGAACCGCACCCCATAGTCCGACGATGAACGGAAGGCCGTAGAGCCCGCGTAGACTGATGGTTTCCATGATGCGGTTCCGACTGTCCAGGAGCACGCCTTTTCCGATGAACTGCCATCCAAAATAACGCGTGTACATCATCTGTATCTGATAACGCCAGAAATCGGCCTGGCGGTGTAAAAAAGTGAGCAGCAGGCTTTGTTCTCCGTACTGCTTGCGGCCCAAGTAGTATTTCATCCCGTCCAGCGTTGAAGGGTCGTTCATGTTGATGGTGGGCGAAAGCCCTGCCCGGATGTAGATGGCAATGTACGTCGAATATCCCAGGAGGAACAATAAAGGTATAATCCACCAGACCTTAAAAACACGGCGATCCTTGAAAAAGATATAGACAAGACTTCCCACGACCCACAGCGCACCGAACCATCGCATGAACGCCCACGCCTTGTTCTGATGAGCTAAGAGGTCTTGATACGACATGCCCGCAGGGTTGAAACTGTACAGGAGGATGTACAGCCCCAGAGGTACCAGCGCCTGGAAGGAAAAGAGCAGAAGCAGACGTTTCACCACCTGGTTTTCATGAAAGTAGGCGATGGCGAGCACGAAGGGAAATGCCAGAATATTCAGAAGATGGACACCTGCGGCCAGGCCAAACAGGTAAAATATGAAGAAAATGAAAAGAAGACTCCCGGCTTTTTCTGACCGCTCTCCCCATGCCAGGGCCAGCCAGACGACGAGGGCGGTAAAGAACATCGAGAAGGAGTATACCTCGGCTTCCACGGCATTGAACCAGAAACTGTCGGTAAAAGCAAAGGCCAACGCACCCAACACGCCGCTGCCGTACAGGATCAGCCGGTCCTCCCACGACGAGGGCGTACCCCGCCATTTTCGAATGAGCTGGACGATGATCAAAAAGGTCAACAATACCGTAGCCGCGCTGATGAAAACGGAGAAAACGTTTACCCGGAGGCCGACATCCCCGAAGAAGGGAAGCATCGTGAGCAGCCGTCCGATGAGGAGATAAAGCGGAGCACCGGGTGGATGCATCACCCCCAGCGTGAGCGAACAACTGATGAACTCACCGCAATCCCAGTACGACGTCGTGGGTGCCACGGTCGCCAAGTAGACGATAAACGAGATGATAAAGACCGTCGCCCCGACGATGGCCTGCACCCTTCGATTTATGTCTTGGAATGTCCGAATCATCATCCATCTCACGTTAGGGGAGTTCGATGACGCAATGCCGTATCTTTATTACGATACTGTCCGCCCAATACGGAGTCGATGGGTCATCACCCATCGTAACTGAAACCTCCGCGATTCCTGCTTATAACCCGATAACACCTTACTCAAACGGTTGTTGTACGGGCGCCCGGGTCGTATCCATGGCGGCCAGCCTTCTGAGATCGTCCAGCTCTTTCTGCGCGTTGGGGTCCGAGGGATGGCGCATCAGCCAATCCTCCAGCAGCGCAACCGCCCGGTCGTACCTACGGGCTATCCGGTATGTTTGAATAAGACCCGAGTATGCCTGCACATCGTTGGCATCCTCCTGTATGAGCCGGAGATAAATCTCTTCGGCCTTATCATAGTTATGGATAATCTGAGCGAAATAGGCTGCCAGCTCCAAATGATCCTGCCGGCTCATCTGACGTCCCGGAATCACACGCTGCATGCGGTTCTCGTGATCGCCCGGCAGTCCCGCCCGGCGAAAATGCTCGGCCACGGAGATGGCGATCCTTTCGTTGGCATAGGGGATATTCTCTTCAGGAATCCGTGCCAACATCTCGTTCAAGACAAAGGCGGCCTCATCCTTCTTGCCGTGATTGATATAGTGCCGTGCTAATTGCATAAAAGCCTGTCGTACGTTGATCAGCAACTTTACAGTACCCGTGTTGAAGAACACATCCGGGTCGTTCAGACCCCTGTACTGGTATTTCTCCAGAAGATTCGTCCTAAGCGCTTCCTCATCGATATCCTGGACGGGATAGGGTGTCACCTTGTAGGCTAGGCCGTCCATGCGGAGATACCGATCCAAGTTCAACTGGTTCTCATGCGAAACCGTTACCGCAAAGTAAATCGGCCTCTTCCATCGGCTGGCCTCCAAAATTCGAAGCACCATGAGATCCTGAACCCGCAACCCCTCAGGATTCCTCTCGGGAAATGTCTGAGCAAGCGTGAAGGTGATGGTATCTGGGTATGACTGCTGATAGTCGGGGCCGAACTGATCTTCCAGTTTTTTTCGTTCTCGTTCCTGAACATCCTTGGGCACGGGAATCCCCACTTGCTTCGTTTCCCACGGTATGGGAAAAAGATTGTCCACGGCCCGATCACTCAGGTTCATGGGCACCCGGGGTTCCTGGTCCCGGAGCTGCCGGATGTACCAGTGGGTGTTCAGCAGCGACAGACAGATCACTCGCACATCCCGCCGTATCCCTTCCACCTCCTGCAGGTACCACAACGGAAACGTGTCGTTGTCTCCGTTGGTGAACACGATCCCGCCCGGCTCACACGTCTGAAGGATGTTGTACGAGTAATCCCAAGCCACGTAATTGCCCGAACGGTCGTGCGACTCGTAATTCGTCCCCAACAGGTTGATGGGTACCGCTAAAAATAGCAACACCGCCACCACGCCAAACGCCGCTCGCCTTATCACCTCCCTGCCCTTCAACGCCTCCTGAAGCCATTCCAACAGGCCGGCCATGCCCACACCGATCCACAGCGCAAACGCAAAAAACGACCCCACGTACGAATAATCCCGCTCCCGAGGCTGCGGGTCCGGCTGGTTCAAATACAGGATGATACCGTAGCCCATCAGAAAAAACAACACCAACACGGCCACCGCCCGCTTCCAGTCTCGACTAAAATGATGGATCGCTCCCCATAAGCCTACTAAAAATGGAAGACCGTAAAGCCCCCGAAAACTGATGATCTCCACGATGCGATCCCGATAGTCCAGCGTCATGCCCTTGCCGATGAACTGCCATCCAAAATAACGCGTGTACATCGTGTGTACCTGGTATCCCCAAAAATCCGCCTTCCGGTGCAAGAACGTCAACAGCAAATCCTCGGAACCGTACTGCTTGCGCCCCAAATAATCCATCATTGCCTGCGCCGTGGACGGATCGTTCTCGTTGATCGGGGGACCGAGTCCCGCTCGTATGTATATCACCAGATAGGTCGAATACGCCAGGATGACCAACAACGGGATCGCCCACCACACGCGAAATACGGCCCGATCCTTCATGTATATGTACACCAGAGTCACCAGTATCCAGATCAGGCCAAACCACTTCAAAAACTGACCCGCCTTCGCCTGATGCGCGATGATCTGGCTGGCATACGCCAATTTGTTCACATCAAATTGATAAAAAACGACGTACAAAAATATCGGAACGCCTGCCTGTACCGTCAGCAACAGCAAGAGACGGCGAACCGTCCGGTTGTGATGAAAAAAGGCGATCATCAACACAAACGGAAACGCCAGCACATTCAAAAGATGCACGCCCGCCGCCAGACCAAAAAGGTAAAATATGAAAAGGATCAGAAGAAGACTCCCCGCCTTCTCCGATCGCTCCCCCCAGTAAAGGGCCAGCCATACCACCAACGCCGTGAAGAACATCGAAAACGCGTACACCTCCGCTTCCACCGCATTGAACCAGAAACTGTCGGTAAAGGCAAAGGCCAGGGCACCGAACACGCCGCTGCCGTACAGGATCAC
>CAZTKR010000048.1:0-18087 GCA_964614115.1 uncultured bacterium
AGAAAACGAAACACCCGATTCCGAATATACGGGAGGAACGCGGCTGTCCTTAACCCGAAACGGCTGTTTTTTCTCCGGCGAGTTGCTGGGTCCCGAGCACATCCTGCAGCCCGCGTTCGGCCCCATGCGGCTTCCCTTCCGCATCGAAATAGACGAGGAAAAAGAAGAGGCCAGGTTACGCATACACAGAAGCACATACGACCTGAAGAAAAAAACATTCACGCCCTGGATTCGCGTTCATTTTAAGGCGGGATTGGGCGTCAAGGTTCGCGGCATTTGCCAGTTTTACATGAGACGACTGTCTCCCGATGTCGAGCTGTACGTCTCTCCCATCCATATCGATCCTGAAAGACCGGCACTCCCCATATCCCATCCGTATTTTTATTCCGTCTATTTGGCCAAACTCCTGGGGAATTACGGCACCCTGGGTCTGATGGAAGATACGTGGGCGCTGAACGAGCATGTCCTGGATGAGAAGGCGTTCTTGGAACAGGTGTATCAATTGCACGACGAGCGCGAGAAACAGTTCTTTCATGCGTTGGGACAGACCAAGAGGGGCGTTTGTGCCTGTGTGTTCGACGCCACGGATCGCATCCAGCACATGTTCTTTCGGTTTCTCACGGATTCACAGGATTCGGATGAGGATGCATCGTCGCAGGGCTACAAAGCAGCCATTCAAGAGGTGTATCGACGAGCCGACGATTTGCTGGGACGGGTGATGGATCGAATCCGGGACGATACCGTCCTTCTGGTCATGTCGGATCACGGATTCAAATCGTTCAACTGGGGAATCAACCTCAACACATGGCTGCATCAAAACGGATATCTGACGCTGAAATCCGACGATGGAGACGGGATGTATCTGAGCAACGTCGATTGGCAAAAGACCAAAGCGTATGCGTTGGGACTCGCGGGCATGTATCTGAATCAGCGGGGACGGGAAAAGTCGGGCATCGTGGAACCGGACGGCGAGGCAACGAAACTCAAAGACGAAATCCGCAAGAAATTGTCCGGCCTTCGCGATCCGGTATCCGGTACCGTGGCGATACGGGAGGTTTACGATAGCCATCATGTGTACTCGGGGCCCTATGTGAACGAGGCCCCGGACCTGATTGTCGGTTACAATGAGGGATTCCGTGTATCCTGGGATTCGGCCGTTGGAAAGACCACGGAAGACGTGTTCGAGAAAAACGAGAAATGCTGGAGCGGTGACCACGGCATCGATCCGAAGCTCGTTCCCGGTGTGCTGTTCAGCAATTATTCCATCGATGCGTCCGATCCGAAGATCAAAGATATCGCACCGACGATCTTGAAATTATTCGGTGTTCCGGTACCGCCTTATATGGAGGGCAAGCCATGGAAGATACCGGAACTCGAAGACAAAAACATAAAGGATGAGTGATTCGGACATGAAGACATCCGGTATCAACCGCCGAGAATTCATAAAACAATCGGCCCAGGGGCTGGCCGGCTTGACCGTTGCTCTGCATTCGGGCAAGTCACTGTTTGCCGCGCCCCACATCAAAAATTCAAAGATATCACGGAACGTATTCGTCCTGGGCATAGAC
This sequence comes from uncultured bacterium, assembly GCA_964614115.1. Taxonomy (GTDB): domain Bacteria; phylum Zhuqueibacterota; class QNDG01; order QNDG01; family DSAB01; genus CAZTKR01. Next base: position 1,569 of record CAZTKR010000048.1, read on the forward strand.
GGTATGGATCCCAATCTGCTCAAGGCTTTTGTGGGCAGAGGGGAAATGCCCACGTTTAAAAAATTTCTCGAATCGTACCATTTTGGCCCGCTTCGAACGACACTTCCCCCCCAGAGCCCTGTGGCATGGTCCAGCTTCATCACGGGGACGAATCCGGGAGGAAACGGGATTTACGATTTTATCCATCGAGACCCCAAAACATTTATCCCTCATCTTTCGACGACGCGCAGCCTGGGAATCCAGAAATCCGTGCGCTTGGGGAAATGGGCCATCCCTGTTCAGGGAGGAAAAATTGAATTGTTGCGGGGTGGTCAGCCGTTTTGGGCATACCTGGAGAAGGAACATATCCCGGCCACGTTCTATAAGATTCCTGCCAATTTCCCGGTGGCACCCGGCGAATCCAGCATTCTGAGCGGTATGAGCACGCCCGACCTTCTGGGCACGTACGGTACATTCACCTTGGTCACGGATATGGATATCCCCGATGCCGACCAATATACAGGGGGGCGTGTCGTCCGGGTCAGGCCCGAGAACGATACCATCCGGTTCGCCCTGGAAGGCCCTCCCAACGAGATGCGCACAGACGGCCGGAATACGAAGATCGATATGACGTTGTATCGCGATCCGTTGGAAAACGTCGTGAAGATCGCCCTTCAGGATCGTGAATTCCTGATGAGTCAGGGAGAGTGGTCGGAATGGATTCCCATCACGTTCGAATTGATGCCTCTCCTCGGCCGCGTCCACGGCATGATCCGGATGTATGTGCAGCAGGTGCATCCCCATATCCGGTTGTATATTTCTCCGATAAACGTGGACCCGATGAAGGCCGACCTGCCGATTTCGAACCCTGAATCGTACTCTCGAAACCTGGCCGAAGACGTGGGCCGATTCTATACACAGGGTTTTCCCGAGGATACCAAGGCACTCTCTCATAATGTTTTTACCGATGATGAATTCCTACATCAATCGAACATGGTGCTGGATGAACGACTGAAAGCGTTTCATCATGAAATCGATGGATTCCACGAGGGGCTCTTCTTTTTCTACTTCTCGACAATCGACCAGAATTCCCATATGATGCTGCGAAACATGGATCCGTCCCATCCGCTTTACGAACCCCAGGCCAATCCTGCTGTCAAGAAGGCCATCTACCATTTCTATCGGGACATGGACGATGTGTTGAAGAAGACGCTTTCCCGGATGGATGCATCCAGTACGTTCATCCTGCTCTCCGATCACGGTTTTGCGCCGTTTACTCGAGAACTTCATCTCAGCACATGGCTCGTAGAGAATGGGTACACGGCGGTCACGGACAGGGACAAAATCCACGACAGCACGTATTTCGATCACGTGGATTGGTCGAGAACAAAGGCCTTTGCCTACGGGTTGAACGGGCTCTACATCAATGCCTACGGTAGGGAGCCTTTCGGCTCGGTGTACCCGACCCATATCCCTCAAATCAAGGCCGAGATTATAGATAAACTGGAACGCCTGCGCGATCCGAAAACGGGCCGACGCATCGTCCTGAAGGCTCACGATGCCAGTCGTGCATACTCGGGGCCTTATGCCAAGAACGCGCCCGATATCATCCTGGGGTACGCCAGCGGATACCGGATCTCCGATGAATCCGTGCTGGGAAAGTTTCCCAGAGGCATCGTGGGGGATCGGCGGGATAAGTGGTCGGCGGATCACTGCATGGATCCCCAGGTCGTGCCGGGAGTGCTTCTGACAAACCGGCCGGTGACATCCCCAGCGCCGGCGATTTGGGATTTGGCGCCGAGTATTTTGAAGAGTTACGGCCTGGAAGTGCCCCGGGAAATGGACGGGAAGCCCATACTGGGATGATGTTCCATAAGACGTTGATCCTAGATATCCCAACGGTAAACGATAAATACGAGAGGTCCTCATGGCGAGTAAGAAAATAAAAATCGATGGTGAACTTTACCATAAGGCCAAGCAATACGCGGAAACGGCCGGGTATTCCTCTGTGGACGAGTTCATCACCCACATGCTGGAGAAAGCCCTGTCGGATATCGAAGAGGGCGGTGATTCCATCGAAGAAGTCGAAAAGCGATTGCGCGGTCTGGGATACATTTCTTAAACGGTGTACATGATCTTGAATGCCATCAATAAAATAGTGAACGGTGTATTCGATGTGATCTTCTATCCGGCCTATCTTCTGCCCCCGGGCTGGGCTCTTTTCGTTGTCTCCGCGTTAACCGGTTTTTTGATGATCCTGATCTTCAAGAGCGTGTCGGATCAATCCGAGATCAAACGCGTGAAGAGCCGGATATGGGCTCACTTTCTGGGACTCCGGCTCTACCGGAACGATGCGGCACTCTCCATAAAAGCAGTGCTAAGCATGTTCGCCAACAACGGCAAGTATCTCACGTTGGCCATCAAGCCGCTGCTCATCCTGATGATTCCCGTGCTCCTGGTCATCTTCCAACTGGCTTCACGCTACGAATTCCGTCCGTTAAAAATCGGAGAAAGAGCCATCGTGGAAGTGACAGTCGCGCAGGATATCCCCCTCACCGACGTTCATCTCGACAGCCTTCCGGCCATCGACATCGAGACATCGCCGTTGCGGGTTTTGGGTGAGCATCGGATCTCCTGGCGAATTCGAGCCGTGGAGGAGGGCATCTGGACGTTGCTGTTTCGGCATGAAGATCGGACGGTTTCCAAGCAATTGGTCATAGGTGAAGATTGGATGAAGATGGCTGCTCACCGCGTGCGTGGGAATTCGGTACGCGCTATGATGTTTCCGGCGGAATCCGCCATACCGGGGAGTGATTTTCTAAAAGACATTCATGTGCAGTATCCGCAAAGAGACCTTGTTGTCGCCGGCGTAGGGATCCACTGGTTTATTTTCTTTTTTATCGCCTCCATCCTGACAGGTTTTATTTTTAAGCCTGTTTTCAAGGTAGAAATATAAAATAGGGCAAGTATGAGATTATTCCCGTTCAAGAGAAGTCGTCGTAAACAGAGGGTATTCGTCATCGGTCTGGACTGTGCAGACCCGGAACTCGTGTTCAGCAAGTGGCGGGACGACCTTCCCAACCTGAACGGTCTGGCAGCATCGGGACTGTACGGGAATCTCCAGTCGAGCATCCCCGCCATTACGGTTCCCGCCTGGAGTTCAATGCTTTCCTCCAAAGATCCCGGTACGCTCGGATTCTATGGATTCCGGAACCGGGCGAACTATACATACGATAAGATGACGATAGCCATGGGCAATGCGGTCAGAGAGAAGCGCGTATGGAACTACCTTACGGATGCAGGTTTGATGAGTGTGGTCATCGGCGTGCCTCAAACCTACCCTGTGAGACCCCTGAAGGGGCATCTGATTTCCGGTTTTTTGACGCCGAACACCAAGAGTGACTTTACATACCCTCATGCATTCCGGAACGAAGTTCTTTCCGTGGCGCCCGAGTTTGATTTTGATGTCAAGGAATTCAGGACCGACGACAAAGACTTTCTGCTTGAACAGATTTATCGAATGACGGAATCCCATTTTAAAGTCGTCGATTATGCCCTGACGGAAAAGCCGTGGGATTTTTTCATGGCTATGGAGATCGGTGTAGACCGGATTCACCACGGGTTCTGGCATTTCATGGACAAGGAACATTTCCGGTACGAGCCCGGGAATCCCTATGAGAACGTCATTCTCGATTATTACAAAACCCTCGATACAAAAATCGGCGAATGGCTGTCCCATCTGGATGAGGATACGGTCGTCCTGGTTGTATCGGATCATGGCGCCAAGCGGATGGAAGGAGGCATCTGTATCAACGAATGGCTGTGGCGCAACGGGTATCTGCGTTTCAAACGCGATCCGAAACCGGGCCATATCGTCAAGTTTGAGGACATGGAAGTGGACTGGGGACGGACGAAGGCGTGGGGCAGTGGAGGGTACTACGGCCGTTTGTGCCTGAACGTCAAGGGGAGAGAGCCGGAGGGTACGGTCGATCCATCGGAATACAATAAACTCTGCGATGAAATCATCGAAAAACTCACCGCACTGCCCGACCCGGACGGGAAATCCATTCCCACCCGCATCTTTAAATCCCATGAGATCTACAGCCGTGTAAACGGAATCCCGCCCGATCTATTCGTGTATTTCGGCGACCTATACTGGCGCTCGGTGGGTACGCTGGGGTATGAGAGCTGGTACACCTTCGAGAACGATACAGGGCCCGATTCCTGCAATCATGCCGAGTATGGGATGTTCATCTTTTACGATCCGAAGAATAAGAGGAACGGGCAAACGGTCGATGGGGCCCAACTGATGGACATCGCTCCTACGATTCTAGACTGTATGGGTGTTCGTATTCCCGATGAGTTGCAAGGACGTTCTTTGAATCGTCTCGCTCCCTAAAACGATTCCTATCATTGCCGCACTAACACACCTTTAAACGTGTGTCACGTTTAAAATAGTAGTTGAACATATATGGTAAATTTTTTATCTTCCAGATATGTCGAAGTCGATTTATACCAGAGGGAACTCATCTATTTATCGAATGTCATAAATACGATGAAGGGAGGATCACCATGAGTAAGAACATCGACCGTCGTGCATTCATCAAACAGAGCGCCGCCATTGGCGCTGCTTCCTTAGTGGGCAGCGGATTCATGGCCGGATGTGGCAAGAAGGGCGCATCCACCGTAAAAAGGACGGATATCGACATCGCTGTGGCACAAGGGGTGGATTACTATGCCAACACGATGAAGGCCGTTCAGGAATTGGGAGGCATGGGTGCATTCGTTCCCAAGGGATCGAAGGTGGCCATCCTGGCCAATCCGCAGCGGAACAATCCCGGGGCTTTTACCAAGCCGGACATCCTCCGAGCCGCCATCAAGATGTGCAAGGAGGCAGGGGCCGGCCAGGTAACTTGTCTCAGTCAACTTCCGGATCAGAACTGGGAAGCGACCGGCTTGAAGAAAGTTATCCAGGAAGAAGGGGCCGCATTGGTCATCGTTGACCGGAACGATGAAACCCAGTTTAAGACGGTGCCGGTTCCCAAGGGTATCGCCGTGACCGAAGCACAGATCATGAACGAGTTCTACAACCACGATGTCTTCATCGACATGCCCATCACCAAGGATCATGCGGGGAACAAGTTTACGGGTACGATGAAGAATCACATGGGCCTTTCTTCGCGGAATACCAACCGGTCGTTTCACAAGGAGAACTGGACGACGGATGTCGATGCCATCGCTCATCTGGAGCAGTGCATTGCCGATCTGAATACGGTGCTCACGCCCGATCTCTGCATCGTCGATGCCACGGAATTCATCACGACCAACGGGCCGTTCGGTCCCGGAGAAATCATCACACCCCAGAAGGTCGTGGCCGGCACGGATCGTGTGGCCGTCGATGCTTACTGCTGCACGTTGTGGGATCTGGAAGCTCAGAATATCCTCCAGATCACCAAGGCGCACGCCCATGGCCTGGGAGAGATCGACCTGACCAAGAAGAAGGTCAAGGAGATCAGCGTCTAAACGCCGGGTTGTATAAACGCATGGCCTTGTCCCGTAGGAATCAGGCTCCTACGGGACAATTCTTTATTTTTATATCGAATACGAAGGATAGTCATCTCGAGGGAAACGATCTCCGTATCCAAAGCTGAGTTTCACACGTCGAGAATACATCACCGATAGATATGGAATCACACAAAGCGTGAGGGATACCATGGAACGTCGCGATTTCATCAAGAAGAGTCTCGTGGTAGGCGCTTCCTCGTTCGTGGGGAGTACTGCTCTTTCTCGAATTTCCGGAAAAACACGGATTCCCGTCCTTCAGGAGGGGATGCCTGATTTGGCCGTTTTCAAGGGTGCGGATTATTTCAGCAATACCATCAAAGCCGTGGAGCTCTTGGGTGGAATGCAGATGTTTGTCACAAAGGGGAGCCGTGTGGGCCTGCTCATCAACTCGCCGTGGAGAAACCCGGGGACATACACGAATCCCGATGTGGCTTTGGCCGTGGTCAAGATGTGCTACGATGCGGGCGCAAAGGAAATATACAGTGTGGAGGGCGTGTCAGGAGCGTACTGGAGGAGGAGTTCCCTGGCAGGCCGGTTTGCCGAGGAAATCGACAGCCTGAAACCCTCGGGCGGCAAGGATTTGAGAGTCGATATTCCGAAGGGGAAAAAATTGAAGCAGGCCGATGTTTCCCGGGCGCTCATGGAATGCGACGTTGTCATCAACGTTCCGATTGCCAAGGATCACGAGGGTACGCGTTTTACGTGTACGCTGAAGAACATGATGGGTGCCTCTCCGTATTCTACGAACCGGTTTTTCCATTACGGATCGGGTGCAAAGGGGGGTTACGATGACGTTCCGCATCTGTCTCAGTGCATTGCCGACCTGAATCTTGTACGGAAGCCCGATCTCTTTGTCGTGGATGCCACGGAGTTCGTGACGACCCACGGTCCTGGAGGTCCGGGCGAGATGAAAAAACCTCAGAAGATCGTGGCAGGCACGGATGGCGTGGCCGTGGATGCGTACTGTGCGGAAGTACGCGGGCTGAAGAGCCAGGATGTCCTGATGATCACCATGGCCTACGAGCACGGACTTGGAGAGATGGATGTTGGCAAGCTCACGGTGAAAGAAGTCGATGTATAGAGATGGGATTTTTTTCATCAATATTCGGTTCCCTCGTCGTTTTTAACAGAAAAAAAAGAGTCACATCTCGAGTCAGGAATACCTACGGGACTCTTCCTGATTTGTATGCGCAGGTAGAAGGAGGGATTGTATGAAAGGTCGTTTTCCGTATATGCTAAGTTGGACGGGATTGATCGCTCTTATCCTATTGCATTGTTCTGGCGTACCCAGCCGCGAAGGTATTCTCGCTTATCTGCCGGAAAAGAACGAACTGGGAGACTGGAAACCCATGGGCGATCCCCAGACGGCGGAAGGGGAAGACCTGTTCCTCCTCATCAACGGAGGCGCGGAAATATATTATGAATACGGGTTCAGGCGGGCTGTCATTCAATCCTACACGTTGGGGAAAGACAAATCCGTCAACATCGAGATGTACGAGATGGAAGACCCGGCTGCGGCATACGGGGTGTATACCTTCAAGACGAGTGATCGCGGCAGACCCGTGTCTATCGGTCAGGAAGCCCTGCAGGAAGATTATTATTTGAACTTCTGGAAGGGACGTTTTCTGGTCACCCTCATCGGTTTTGACACGGATGAAGACACCAAAGCCGGGCTGATGATGATGGCCAGAGCAATCGAGTCAAAAATCGCTGACGTCGGACAGAGGCCTGTCCTCGCATCCTATATGAATGATGCCCGTCATGTGACGTATCTGGAAGGCAACCTGGGCCTGTACAATAAGTATGAGTTTGATACCCAGAATATTTTTGCTCTGAGGATGGGCGTCATCGGGAATTATGACGATCACCGTATTTTCATCTTTCAGTACGAAGATGAAGGCACATGCCAGGAATGGTTCCATCGTGCCGGGAATGCGTTGAAAAAGAATCCGCGGTTTCAAGATTACCATAAGGTTAGGGATGGCTTTGTAATCACGGATGCACAAAATCAGAGGATTTATGTAACGACGTACCGGAATGCCATACTCATCTATCTCGGAAAGCAAGGGACGGATGCAGCAACCGTTTTAAAGAATATGAAACAACGACTCGATTCTGCTTTTTCCGATTCAGATAAATAAATCGAGATGTCAGGTCAGGCGGGCCGTCATAGATATCGTTTACGATTTGACTCGGAAAGCGCTTTCCACTTTTTCTCGATAAAACACATTATACGAACAGAACGGGATCACTCTGCCGTCGGGCGTGGCGTAGTGGATGCAGCATCGCTTCACGCGCTGGAAGTCGAAATTGTAAGCGTCCATGAAGTGCATGGCGCCGATGAAAAGGACGGTCGGGTTGTTGGTGAAGGCGGAGGCTGAATCTACGCTCTGCTCGGTGAGCAGGTCGGATATCCAGTTTTTGATCCTCTTGGCATACCGAATACTTTGCGGCCTGATGAGACGGTGCAATTTTGCTGTTATTTTCACTACCAGTGAGGATTTTGAAGTCGTCTGGACAGTGTCCAGGAAGGTCAGCAGTTCGTCGATGCGGATGATTCTCGTCAGAGGTATCAATTTCCCCCTATCCTTAAAAGCAAACGTCCATACACCGCATGCCGGATGTGTGGACAGGACGGGATACCGGCTGCCGTGGCTGAATCGCTCCAGGAATTCCAGCAGGGGCGACGCGGCGGAGACGGGCAAGAAGTCATCGATGCCTACCTCATTCTCCGTCTGTTCCTGTACAGCGTGCATCAGGTCGGGAATGGTATACCGGCGGTTGAGCAATTCTTCGTTCTGAATCCTACCAGTATACGAGACAGGCTGGAACACGATTCCCCGTACGACGTCGATATTCTCGGCGGCGAAACGGATGATGTCCCCTATTTGACCGTCGTTGATGCCCTTGACGAGGGTGGGAACGAGCACGATATTCGGCCTGGGCCCGTATTTGCGTATATTTTCGATGGCCCGAACCTTTAAGGGCAATGCATTGAATCCCCTGAGAGCGATATAAGGTTCTGGCGTTACACCGTCGAACTGAAGATAGACCGTGTCGAAATCGGCCTGGGCGAGGCGTTTTGCGAAGTCCGGGTTTTCAGCCAGGATTTTTCCGTTGGTGGCCACCTGTAGCTGGACGAACCCCTTTTCCCTGGCTAGCCGGGCGATCTCGAAGAAGTCCTCATGGAGTGTGGGCTCGCCGCCGGAGAGCTGGAGTACATGGCATGGCGGGTCGCCGTGTCGGAGGATATCCATCATCCGAGCGACGTCGTCGATGGAGGGCTGATACAGGCATGCATCGTCCTCAGAATGCGCAAAACAGACGGGGCAACGAAAATTGCAGGCACTGGTCAGGTCGATGTTGGCCAGGACGGTGCTGCTCTTGTGGCTGTCGCAGATGCCACAAGCATTGGGGCAGTCGTCATCGGCCACGTCTGAATCATCTCCGTCGAAGTATTCCATAAGCTTGGCGTACAATTGGGTACTGCCAAAGTAAACGTCCTTGAATTCGCCATGGTTTTTGCATTTTTTTACGAGATAGACTTTGCCGTCCTCGTCGATGATGTCGGCGGGTATTTTGTCCAAACAGATCGGACAAGTGGACATGGTTTTTCGCAGTATGTTCATGTCTCTAGCCCCGATCACGGCTTTCGATGGTTTGCAGGGAGTCCGGTTTTATTCGATAAGGATATTCACGATCGGTCATTCTTTCCACCGCGAAGCCGCCGTATTCCTGGGGTGATTCTACCAATACGCCATGGGGTGTTTTGGAAATGACTTTGGGTACGGCATACATGCCACCGATGGCTGTTCCGATTCCCGGCATCTTCGAAAAATTTCGTCGCCCCAGCGATGGGCCTGACATAGTCGCGTCCCTTCTATATAATAAAAGATGTATTAAACGATGGATATCATCACCTCCGTGGTATCATGGGCATTGTGTGAGGGAAGAGGTCGCACATCGGCTCTATAATCTTGTAAATATAAAAATAATCGGGTGCATATTGCAAGGATTATTATTCGGGGCAGGTCTTCTGGTTCTGATAGACTTTGAGTGAAGGGTCGAGCCATCACCACGCGTATCCGTGGCGATGACTCGATAAAATTGCTGCTACTGGGTTGGATAAAGTTTGATACCCAGTGCGAAGTTAAGGATCATGCCGATGATGATCAGGGCTGTCCAGATCAGCATGATGTTGGTGATTTTTTGGGCTTTGTGGTTGATCCATCCCCAGATAAACGTGTAGAGGAAACAGAGGATACCCAGTATCCCCAGTCCGACGCCCTCCTTCTGGAACAGTTTGATGAGGACGAGGATGGCACACACCAAGGATCCAAGGCCGACAAGATACATTAATGCTATCATATGGCACCTCCCATATGTAAGTAATGGTTAGGATAGTGGCGGCTTCACTACGAAGTCATGAACGCCACACGAATGATCCAGTAGACGACCAGGATGATCATGACAACCGTCACGATTCCTGTATGCCTCTCGATGTGTTCGATGGTTTGGATGGCACGTTTATGTGACTGTGTGGGTAGGAGTGAGATGATGAGTGTGAGAAAAAATCCCAGTATAAAAACCGGAGCCATTGCATGTTCAAGAAAAGCGGCGTGCCAGTGGCCGCTTAAAAAATGTACCGTGGCTGCGGTCAGCCCGCAGCCAGGACATCGAATTCCAAGTAATTCACGGACAGGACATGGCCAGCCGACGTGCAGGGTAACGGTCATAGCCAGATGAACAGCAACGATGCTTACCAGTATCCCGGCATGGCGCCTGTCTTTGAGGAGTTTCGCCAAGATGGGAAGGCGCCATTGTTTTAATAGCCAGGCTCGCAACGTCGGATGTAACATGGCCTCCTGTTTACGTTTTTTTGGCTACAAACGTACCGTTGGGCTGGTAAAAGACGACCTCAACAATCTCTCCATGCGTGTCTTTTTTGAACTCAACGCTGAATCCGTTCATTCCTTTGAGATCAAAATTCATCTCTCGTGTTGGAACCAGAGTATACGTGGGCTGCCCCGGTACGGTCAGGGTCAGGGTGTCCTCACCGCGCAGGGCAACCGTGATGGTGGTTGAACCGAGCTCATACTGACCGACGAATTGTACCAGGACGTCTTTCTGCGACAACGATTCATCCACCACGCGCTGAAACACGATATCGTTGACATTGGATTCCAGGGGAATGGCCAGTCGGTCGATGTCTCCTTTTTTATTATAGAAAAATGTGACTTTCAATTCCTCCAGTGGATCCATGGGGGATTCGGGGATCTCGTAAATATCGTAATGATAATGCTGGAGGGGCGAATGAAAACTATTGAACGAGAGGGTTAACGCCTCATCCGCGAGTTTGACGGTCACGATTCCATATCCGGGATGTTCGTATTGGCCGGCGTAATCGGTCAGGTCATGGGATGGTGTCGTGCCCTCTTTTCGATCGCTGTATTCGTCATCCTCGGCGTCTGCTTCGGCGGTTTCGTTCTCCTCTTCCTGTTCTTTGATGCGGCCCACCCAATCGATGGGATCCAGACCCAGCAGACGGTCGTACAGGTTTCTGCTGATGATGGTAGGTACGGGATTGTTGCCCGACATGTTGGTGAGGATCATCGCGCCGATTTTTTTCTGAGGCATGAACGACAAGAGCGATATGAAGCCATCGATGCCTCCGCCGTGATGAATCAGTACATGACCGCGGTACGTCGTGATGAAGAGACCCATGCCGTAGCTGTTGTGGCCGAGTTCCTCGTAACGGATGGTGCCGGTCATGGGCATCTGGGGCATCTGCATCTGTTGGGCCATGGTTTCAGAGAGGAGTTGCTCGTCGCCGTGTTTACCCTTGTTTATATGGAAATCGACGTAGCGAATCATCTCTTCCACACAGGAGTTAACGGACCCGGCCGGCCCGATTTCGTCGATATTCCGGTACGGTATTTTTATCACGTCGTCCTCCAAGACTGCATAGGGCAACGCAAAATCGTCGGACTTTTGCATGTCGTCCACGGAAAAGTTCGATCTTATCATGTCCAGGGGCTGGAAGATTTTTTCTCGTACCAGATCCTCCCACGTGGTTCCGGCCACATGGCATGCCAGATAACCGGCGGTCATGAACATCAGGTTCTGGTACTGGAAGGTGGTTCGGAACGGATGGCTGGGCTCAATATATCGAAGCCGGTTGAATAATTCCTCGCGTGTAAAAGCAGCACCGTACCACATCAGATCGTGACGGGGAAGACCGGAGCGATGCGTGACCAAGTCTCGGGGCGTCATTTGCCGGGTCGCTACCTCGTCGTGAAGCCGGAATTCGGGGAGAATTTCCTGCACGGGCTTGTCCCAGTCGATTTTCCCTTCGTCGCTGAGCATACCGAGAACCGTCGCGGTCATGGATTTGGTAACCGAGCCGATGGCAAACAGTGTCTTGGAAGTCACGGGCTGTTTGTTTTCCACGTCCCTGTATCCATATCCCTTGGCAAGAGTCACCTGGCCGTCCTCGATCACGGCTACAGCCATACCGGGAACTTTCCATTCCTTCATCACACGGGTCGCAAAGGCATCGAAACCTTTCAATTTCCCTTTTTGCGCATTCGTTTCAGCAGAGACAAGAAGTACCGAAACCAATCCTAAAACAATCAGGCTGCGTCTTGGTGATTTCATGAGAATACCTCCGTTACGTTTCTTTGTCCACGCGAATAAGAATACGAATTAGATGTCATTTACCGTTTCCTTTACAGTCCGAAATATCCCGGATTCGACCATAGTGACACCGCGCCGATAAGGGCGATGATAATCTGAATCCAGATGATTTTCAATACACCGGCATATTCCCGGAAACTTTCTTTCAGGCCGAACTTGACCAACCCCCACCGTTGGGCCGTGGCCATGATGGCAACGTAGAAATAAAAGAGATACAGGTATGAGCACAGGACGAATCCCCATGGACGGGCTTTCAAAACGAAAAAGATGGCCAAGGGAACGATGATGATATGGGATACGACGTCGGCCACGGAGAATCCCCACTCCATGACCATATGGGTTCGATTCACCGTATCGGGATCATCGGGTGCATGCTCCTGCACGCGAAGTTTCATGGCGAGTTTCCAGTCGATGATAGAGATGGTTTGAAAAATCATGTTCAATCCTGCGATGAGACCAAGAATGATGGAGGATAACCAGATGCCCAAAGGAAGTTGCCCGACTGGCTGAGTCAGGAATGACATGCCTCACCTCCTTGGATTGAATCGTTCGACAGAAGGCTGTTTTAAAGATACAAAAATGAAAACAAGAAAAACAGAAAAATCGTCGTCCTATTCTATAAAATCGAACACGCCGAGCTATGCGATCTCTCGTCCACTGGCTATCATTTTCGCGAATCGTTCGGTCGCAAAAAGTTAAAATAGGTTATGATTAATGGCCTTCCGGGTATTGCGCAGACAGCAAGCTACAAAGAGATGCCGGCGGTCAGCAGGATAATCGAGATGGGTTGGTCTTCATCGAATTCGTCTTCCTCGGATTCGCCATAGAACTCTACTTCAACGGTTCCCTCGGCTTCGGGCTCGCGCATACCCAAGTATCTCAAACCGATGTTGATTTTATCGTTGAGGATTAATCCTATTCCGAAACAGAACCCGAAGGAGGAAGTCAGGCTGTATTTTACCTGTCTCGTATAATCGTACTCATTGCCAAACTCGTCGGAAATTGTCAAGTTTTCCTCGAAGCCGGGAAATTTGGCAAAGTTGATACCCGCTTGCCCGACTCCATAAAGTTCAGCAGTCGGCGACAGAGTCAACACCCATTTCAAGCCCGACATAATCGGTATGTTCATGTATGAGCCGATATCAAGATCAAAATCCTCAAGGTGCAAATTATAATCGTCGAATTCATCTTCGCGTGCTTCCTCGGCGTCATCTTTATCTACGTCGTAACCGTTGTACAATAACCACACATTCGAAGTCCAGAAAAGGCCGGGAGTTCCCAGGGGATAGTTGAATTCGATACCAGCCCCAAAACCAGTCTTGGCGAGTCCGGCATCGAAACCTTGGTCGTCGCCGAAATCACCGGATGGTACGGACAGAGTACCGTACACGCCAAATCTTCCGTTCTGCGATTGACCGTACACGGCCGAGGAGAACACCCATATTACAATCACACCAGTAAGTACGGAACGTTTCATGACCTTATCTCCCATTTAGTCCATGTGTTCCTGATGTTGAGTTAGTACCTTAATGAATCATTTTTAATCACATTGAACATAGTTCCCCTCGTCTCATCAGGTGTGATTCCTTGACAAGAGAATTATACGATATCATCCGATTCTCAAATGGGGAAAAATCGTCATGTATTCCATCAGAAAATATTGTCTTTACAGAATACATACAAATGTATTTTTTGTGAATCGTAACGGCCTGATGTGAGATTCGGGCCTGTGACTCCGTTATCCTCGTGCCGACCGCACCAGACCCGTCAGCATACGGCCCACTTCTTCCGTGGCCAAGAGCAGCTCTTCATGGTTTTTATAATACTCCAGGTCTCTGGACAGGATGACATAGTATTTTAATTCCTCCAAGGCGACTTGGCAGGCTTTGTACGCAGTCTCTTTCTCGCGGGGATTGCGGCGCATGAAACCCTCGGCAATCTTGATGGGAATGGTCATGGCCGCTGTACGCATTTTGGAGACCAGCTCGGGTCGTTCCTCCTTGGGGAATTTTTTCGTGATTTCATACACATCCATGACCAAATCATGGGCTTTCTGCCAAACGTTCAACTGGCGGAAGTCCGTTAATTTTTCAGACACGTGGTGCCTCCTCTTGGTTTCAGGCGGATAGTAAGGGTAACGGGTTAAATGGTTCCTCTCAGTGTGACGATATACTGTCTGATGGGTTCGACGAATCGTTGCCGAAGCGTGTAATGGTAATTCCTCAGGTTCTTTCCCTCGAGGCTGATTTGTATTCTGCTCCAGTCAAATATGATGCGTCCGTCCATGACGTGCATGGGAACGCGTTCGTCGGAACCGTATACATTCACGATGTTTTCCATCCGGCTGGCATACCGATAATCCCATCCCAGGCGTAATCGCCAGAATTTGAACTGAATGCCGGCGTTGAAACGATGCCTGGAACGGTAGTTCAGGGTTTCTCCGGTGTCCAGGTCTTCGGGATCGATGAGTGTAAATCCTACAGTCGTCGATAAATGCTGGTCGAAGGCACTTCCCATCAGGCGTATTTCCAGTCCTTGATTCCTGGCTTTACCTAGGTTGACGAACTGAAACGCCAGGAGTTCAGGGTTGATATCCACGTCGATCATGCTCCTGTACCGACTCCAGAAGCCTGCGATGTCGATGATGAGGCTGGGATTGGCATGCTCGAATACCCACTTAATCGGGTTTCCAAGGAAAGTGCCGGATGTCTCCCGGCCGAAACGGAAGTCAAACGTCTGGCGCATGCCCAGTTCCAAGCTCCAGGCCCTCTCCGCTTCCTTGAGGTCCAGGTTGGGTACGACCCGGAATCCGGAAATGCTGATGCTGGCAAAAACTTCGGCGATGGACGGTGCCCGAAAGCCGTGTCCTGCTGAAAAACGAAGGGACGTTCCCTCCCAGGGTCGATAGACCAGCCCCATGCGGGGACTGATCTGCTGATCCTGGGAGATGCCCACGATACGATGATAATCGTAACGTGTACCCAGGGTCAATGTCCACAAGGGTGAAAACTTAAATTCGTTTTCCGCGTAGACGGCATAATCCCATGTGTCCTGGTCTCCATAAATCAGGGAGTTGGCGTGATGGGTGGTCACCTCGCTTCCGAAGGTCAGGGAATGGGTTTTCCAGAGGTACACGCTCTGGGCCTCGAATCCAATACGGTCGGTGATGGCATAGTCCTGGTTATCGTGAAAATGGTTTTCCCAGTCGTAGCGGTAGGCATTGGCCTTGAGTGTATAGATCAGTTTCTGGCTGGGAGCACTCTGGAAAGTGGCATAGATGTTGGTTTTCTCCGAGCGTACCCAATCGCCCAGAGCTTCCGGGGGTATCTCCAGGGCACGATCCTGGCTGGCCCATTGGAGAAAATCTCCCCGTTTATTCAGGGCCCAATTGCCTGTAATCGTCAGGGATGTCAACGGAGAGCATTGAATTTTCATCTTTCCCATGAGGTTCCAGCGGGAATAATCGCCGTTTTCTTGGTATCCCGAGGATTTTTTGCGTCCGGCAGTCACCAGGATGCCCACCCTGCCGATACGCCGGCTGTGGGAGAGATCGACACCTCTGGTGGAGAGGATATCCTTGAAATCCATTTTTTTTTGATTAAACAACCTGTAGGTCAGGAACCGGTCGGTCCATCGCCATTGGGGATAGGCGGGCTCATCGTAGAAACCCCAGGAGAACTTGAACTGGGTCTCGGGACGATCCGTCGGGTCGCGGGTGATGATGTTCACCATGCCGGCCATGGCGTTGGACCCGTAGAGGGCCGAGCCTGCTCCCTTGACGACTTCCACACGTTCCACCTCCTCCACGGGAATGCCGTCCCAGTTGATACCGCCGGTATCGCCGCTGATGTAAGGATGCCCGTCCACCATCAGGAGGACACGACTGCCCGCGGCCCAGTTGAATCCTGTGGAGCCCCGGAGGTCGATCTGTCCCTTGATGATACCCAGCCCGGCCGTGTTCTGTAGGACTTCGTCCAGGCTGATGACGTTCCGGGCTCGGATCTCCGTGCCGCTCATCACGTCCACGGATGTGGGTGCATCCTCGATGTTCTGCTGGCGTTTCGAGGCTGTGACCACCAGGGCCGGCCCCTGGACGACGGTGGGTTGCAGACGGAAAGTCATCGTGGACTCCCGGTCGGCGTTTACTCGGATGTCCCGCTTTTCCTGTTTTTTATACCCCATCATCGAAGCCATAATGTCATACGTGCCCGCCGGCAGATTGGTGATGACAAATCCGCCATCCGCATTGGAGGCAGCTCCTAGGACCGTCCCCTTGACC
>CAZTKR010000049.1:0-17926 GCA_964614115.1 uncultured bacterium
ACATTTTATACGATAAGTAAACGAACCTCATGAAGACGCCTAGTCTTTTCTTTCTTAAAATCCATCCTATGGAATCGATCATTTTGCAAAACGACGATGATTGATTTCTTGCACTTTCAATATATTTTGAATATTTTAGAGCACTATCTGTTTAATCATAGGATTACGAAACCGAACTGGATGACAAGAGGATCGCCGTGGATGAGGGCTATGCCATCAAGCTGTGCTTGAAGCATCAAGATCCCGTGGGTTTCGAGTTTCTCGTTAAAAAATACCGAAGGGAGGCCCTCTTCCATGCCAGGGCTCTGTTGGGAAACACGGAGGATGCTGCCGATGCCTGCCAGGAATCATTCACCCAGGCGTTTCTGGCCATTCCCAGACTGTCGCATCTGGATGCTTTCTATCCATGGTTTTACCGAATCTTGCGAAATTGCTGCTTGAACATGATTCGGAAGAAAAAATCGGCCCGCAAGTACAGAACCGAGAAACAGCGCAACGCCAAGGAAACAACAGACGAAGCCCTCTTATCCCACGAATTGGAAAAACGGGAAGAACAGCAGACGGTCTGGCGAGTCCTCCAGAAGCTTCAACCTGAATTCCGCGAAATCCTCATCATGAAGTACATCCAGGGGCTTCGTTACGCCGAAATTTCGACTTTGCTCCGCATACCGCGGGGCACGGTGATGAGTCGACTATATTACGCCAGAAAGGCGTTCAAGGAGATGTATTCATATACGGACATATTAGACGATGGATCACGAAGGGAGGTGGCGATATGAGGGATTGTGAAAAATACAAGGGCCTGCTCATGGGGCTTATCGACGGAGAATTGACGCCCGAGGAAACGAGCGAGATCAACGCCCATCTCATCAAATGCGCCGAGTGCCGGGAGGAATACGAGCAGCTCCGGGAAACGGCAGTCAAAATCGAAACCATCTCTTTCGAAGAGCCATCGGATGCGGTCCTTAAAAAACTCTGGAAAAGTCCCTACAGCCGATGGACCCGTCATTCGGCTCTGTTCCTCGTCTTCGCAGGATGGCTGGCCCTGGTCTTCTACGGTCTGGTTGAGATCCTTCGCAGGGGTGACGAACCCGTTTTCCCAAAGATCACCATCGCTGCCATCATATTCGGCTTTATCATACTACTGCTTTCCCTGATTCGAGAACGTATTCACACCTATAAGTCGGACCCATACAAAGAGGTGAGGCGATGATCATCACAACGACGGAGCGTATTCCGGGCAAGAGGATCGTAAACGTCTTCGGGTTGGTTCGCGGTAACACGATCCGTGCACGTCATGCGGGTAAAGACATCCTGGCCGCATTAAAAAATCTCGTCGGCGGGGAGATCGCCGAATACACCAAGCTCATGGCCGAGTCGCGGGAACAGGCTATCGACCGCATGACCGATGAGGCCAAACGGATGGGAGCCAATGCCATCGTTGGCTTACGTTTTACGACTTCGGAAATCATGGGCGCTGCTGCCGAACTCCTGGCTTACGGAACTGCCGTGCTGGTGGAAAACGAGAAAAAATGATCCGAAGGAGAATCGTATGAACGAAATCTACGACATCGCGCCGGTATCCACCAAACCGCTGATCTTCATAAGCATTTTCGGAATGCTGATGCTCTTCATACTCGGTCTGTTTTCGTATATCCTCTATTCTTCAAAGTATACGACGTTCGAAATCTCGGAGCAGGGATTGCGCATACAAAGAACGATGTACGGACGCACGCTTCCCGCACGTGCGTTCATACCGGAGGAAGCCAGACAGGTGAACCTGCGATCCGATTCGATGCTTCGTTTGCGAAGGAGAAATAACGGCGTTGGCCTGCCCGGATACCAGGCAGGCTGGTTTCGAATGAAAAACGGCGATAAGGCCCTCGTGTTCGTCACAGACCCATCCTGCGTCGTTTACCTGCCCACGCGAGAAGGATACGCACTGCTGTTGAGTGTGGAAAAACCAGACGCATTCCTCCAATCTTTTCAGAGGATGATCTCCAACCTCGGATGACACGGCGTACCGGGTGTTTTTATGCTAAGCGACCGTTTTTGTGTTCCACTAGACTCTGCTGGTTTTACTTACCTTTTATAACCGATACCCTTTGTCCTAAAAAAATCGGATTCCTCGGCGCTGTTGACAATAAAGAGGAATCCGACAGGGAAGAGAGGGCCGTGCATGTATTTCAATGGTGACTCTTTTAGGATTTCATCCCTTTAAACGTTTTTTCAGGATGGGTAACAGGTCCGGGTCCAGCAGGAAAAAGCCCAACTTGCTGAGTTGATTTTTCCGCCGGCTCAAAACTCTCGCGTCCTCGGGCAAAAGACTCTGAGCCAGCTCGCCCTTCTGCACGAGAAAGTCCTGATCCGACAACGTTCGTGCCTTCTCAAACGTGTCCAACAACTCGTTGCGGTATGCCTCTTTCTCTTCGGGTGTCTGAAAACCCAGATGCCTTTCCACCTTGTCGATGTGGATATCGGCAAACACGTCCTTCATCATCTCGTAGCGATCTCTTGGCATACGGCGTATACGCGTGAGTGCTCGGGCGATACCCTCGGCAGCTGCCTCCGCCGACTGACCGATCTTGCCCTGGGCCGGCGGTATGGTACACGGTTTGTAATCGTTGATAACGATGCGCTGGTTTTCCGTCAGTAGGGCCTCGACCTCCGATTCCAGCCGGCTTAATTTTTGGCCTCGTTCATCCTCCAGACGATGCTGGATCTCTTTCATCCGGTGAACGCGTCTCTTCAGTTCGTCGGGGATTTCCTCACCCTTCATCAGGACGTCGCGGACTTCCTTCAACACGTCCTCGACCTCGGCTTTCCTCCGCTCTATCTCCTCCGTAAAATCTTGCCGCGCCGCCACGGCCTCTTCGATCTTTTCCATCAGGGATTCCATCTGCTCCTGCGTCAGGTAGAGGCCGTTGACCAAATTCAGCAGAACGATCTCGTGATGAAGCTGGTGAAGTTTATGCCGCTTCACCTCCCCCCTGGCGCCCAGACCCGTGATAATCAGGAAGAGGGCTGCCATGCATAGCAGAAATGCCATCTTTTTCATGTCTTGACTCCCGATACGGCTCGAAAACTCCAATAACGCCTTCCAGAGAATAAAACGTGCATCCGTCGGATTTATTGTTCCGATTCTTTTATCTTAAAAATAATCGACGGATGGATCTGAGACTGAATTTTATATTCTGAGATTTTGATACAATTGGGTGGGATATATCAAGTAGGTGGGAAGGAATACCATTTTGAAACCAGGGATTCCAGACGGCCGGGCGTGCCCAACGGTAAAAACATCACTCTCACACAATCGTCTTGAATTTCCAGAATCCCGCATGTACTCTCCTTTTGCCCGAATGCCTTGCCCGGGTTGACAAACAGCTTCCCTTCCTGAAAATGCACCACAGGCCAATGGCCGTGTCCATAGACCGTGCAGTCGGCATCCGGGAAGAGGGGCATCATTCTTTTCAGGATGCGACAGGCGCACCGTGCCGTGAATCCCGACCTGCCGATGATCACATCGGTGATTCGTTGATAGAAAGTTTCCACACCGTGGAATAGGCCGATGCGAAATCCATGGGCGATCTCGATGAGACGCTTTTCAGGGAGGGACGGGTTGAAACATCGTCCATCACCCCGGTTGTTGCCCCGTACGGCAACGGGCTCAGCGATTCGACTCAACGCTTCCAGGACAGCGGGCGACGAAATATCGCCGGCATGGAGGATCAGATGGACACCCTGCAAGGATTCGAAGAGTCTTGGATTCAACGACGGCGCACGGTCGGGCACGTGGGTGTCGGCCACGAGTCCGATACGGCGTGCGTCTGGACGGGATATAAGGGATGGATACGCCATGGTGTATTCAACAGATATGGGATTAAATCATACGATTCCGTTGACAGGTGTGGACGTGAAATGTTGTAAGCACTTGCCTATTTTATTGGAACGCATTCGACACGATGGATCGGAGCATGCGCATCATCGCCCTAAAAGGGGTAGATCGTCCAGCTTCAAGAGCGCGATTCCTTCCTTTCTTGCCATCTCATGTTCCTGCTCTGTGTTGAATCCCCAGGTCGACAGATAGGCATGAACACCCAGGTCCTTGACTTTAACGAGGTGGAGCACTTTATCGTCGATAAAATGGATGGCAGGGAATGGAATGTGATGCTCCTGATGAAATCGAATCAGGTGGTCGCGTTTTGACGCGGCAAAGTCCTTATCCAGGATATTTTCCGTCTGAAAATAGTCTCTCAGACCGTAATGGCGGAGGAGCATATCGACGGATCGATAATCCTTGGACGTGGCGATGGCGCACAGATATCGTTGGGACAAAGACCGGATGCTCTCCGGGATTCCCGGAAACGTTGGAAGCCGGCTGGCCCAGGCTTCCGGTTCATTCTCCTGCATCGACTGCCGGACTCGATAGAAAAGGTCTTGGTAGGACGAGAGTGTTTCCTCCGGGATGGCCCGTTTGAACGCATCGAAGCCCGCTTGATCCATCACCTTTCCGGATGTGTCGTTCTCGATGATGGAGAGAAAAACAAAATAGTCCTGGGCAAAATTGCCCATGGGCATCAGCCTGGAAAATCGTTCGAAAAATTCAGGATGTGCTTTCTCGAAGCCGAAGACCGCATCGGCCTTCAGCGGGCCGTCCAGCGGAAGCCGATGTTCCGGGACGAATTGAATATACGAGTTTACAGCCGTCATCAGGGAATCGTGAATCGAATTGCAGATGACACCGTCGAAATCGAAGACCAGGATTTGTTTCATGTATCGTATAACTCCAAGGATGGTATCGCGGCCTCAGCGATAGCTCTCGACGCTCTGATTGGCCACGGAATCGTATCGTTTCAACAGAGACTCCCCAAGACCGCAGGTCTGCACGAACGTCTGGAAAAGCACGCGTCCTCGGTTCCAACTCTCCTGCTCGAACTCCATTTTTACTGGCCCAGTGGGAATATCGTTGCGCTCCCAGAATGTCGATTCCTCGCCGGCTTTCTTGCGTTCCAGGTACTGAAGATGATGTCCCGCCTCATGGAATAATAAAATGAGAGGGAGGGAAAAATCATCACTCCCCCTCTCGTAGTAAACGACGATGGTGCTCCTGTCCGACGGCGGGTAGTAGTACGATACCGCCGCCTTCATCTCAACGAGCTGAATGGAAAGATCGGGAAACACGTCCCAGCAGAGATACGCCTTGGCCTGATCCAGGTGATCCTTCGTGACCATCATCAAGCGTCGATGAAATCCGCCAGATAGATATAACAAAATTCTTCTCCGTTCCAGACCTTCACGCCCGCATACACACCGTAGGCTACGCCGGCCAGGGGTACCAAGACAAGCACCGGAATGAGCAGCAGCCCGATGAGAATAAAAGAGAGTACGAGTACAACGAGGCCAACAGCAGCAAAGATGATTAGAACAGCGACTTGAAAGAAGAACGCCTGCTTGGCCTGAAACTCCACGTATGCGGATTTATCGGGCTTGTTGCGCTCTAGAAGCCAGATGACGAGAGGAATGGCCATGGAAAGTGGTCCCATAAAAAGCGCAGTTAATATGGACAGATGTGCCAGGGCAGCCAACTGGTGATTATCATTGGCTTTGGGCTTGGCTTTGGGCTTGGCCTTGGGCTTGGGTTTTGTCGTTTTTACGGCTTTTTCGGGTGCCATCGATCGATCCTTTTTTTATCCTTGGTACGGAGGGAACGCCTTCGAGTTTCGAAAAAAATCAGGATAGACGAGCATCGCTTCAGTATGGGATCGTGTCACACGATACCTGATATGGATTTACAGAAGCGCCTTCAGCGTGGTTACCACAAAATCCCAGAACCGTTCCACAGAACCGATGTTGACTTTTTCATCGGGCGAATGGGGGTTCTTCAGTTCCGGCCCGAAGGAGATCATGTCCATGCCCGGGTATTTATCGCCGATGATGCCGCATTCCAACCCGGCGTGAATGGCCATGATTTCTGCCTCCTTGCCCGTCATGTCCTTGTATACCTTCTTCATCTTGGCCAGGAGGGGGGACTCGAGATTGGGAGACCAGGCCGGGTAACCCTCTAAATGTTCGATGCGCCCGCCGGACATCACACCGATGGCTTCAATCTTCTTCCGTGTGGCCTCCAGGGCGGAGAGAATGGAACTGCGCGTACTCGTATAAGCCGTTGCCTCCTTATCCTTGGTCTTTACGATGGCCAGATTGTTGGATGTCTCCGTCAAACCAGGTATTTCCTGACTCATGGCCATCACACCGTGGGGCAGGGCAACCAGTAGGCTCAGGAATGCCTGCTTGGACGCCTCTTCCATCGGGTTCTGTGTCTTCTCCGAAACGGTTTCTATGGCTAATTGGCAATCCTTTTCTACGGCCTTGTATTCGAACTGGATGTTCTTAAATCCGTCCTGGAGTTGTTTCTTCAGGTTGTCCATGTCTCCTTGTTTGACCATCACCAGAGCAAAAGACTCCCTGGGAATCGCGTTATGCTTGCTCCCTCCTTCCAAGCTGATGAGATCAAAATTCACATCGGCGTCGTACAACAGGCGCGCCAACAGTTGTATGGCATTCCCCCGGCCCGTATGAATGTCGATACCGGAATGGCCTCCGCGAAATCCCTTAAGCGCTATCTTCAGGGCCGTGCCGTCTGCCGAGGATGTTCTCTGGATGGGAAGCGTGATCTCTGAATCCGCACCACCCGCACAACTTATGGTGAAGGCGCCTTCTTCCTCGCTGTCCAGGTTGAGAAGAATCTTACCCTCGATAAAATCCGGGCCCAGTTCCCTCGCACCGTTCAATCCCGTCTCTTCGTCCGTCGTGAATAACAACTCCAACGGTCCGTGTTCGACCGATTCGTCCTCGAGAATGGCCAGTGCAGTTGCCACACCGATGCCGTTGTCTGCACCCAGTGTCGTTCCTTTTGCCGTCACCCATTCGCCTTCGATTTGGACTTCAATGGGATCTTTGGTAAAATCATGCTCCACATCGGAATTCTTCTCGCAAACCATGTCCATATGGCCCTGCAGGACCACGATGGGCGACTTTTCATGGCCCGTTGTAGCGGGTTTGCGAATGACAATGTTACCCGCATCATCACGGTCGGCCTCGCACCCGTTTCTTTCGGCCACTTGAAGCACGTAATCTCCCAGCGGTTTTTCATTCTTCGAACAGTGGGGATATTTACGGATTTCGTCGAAATGCTTCCAGAGCAGATCTGGCTTCAGATCGGTGAGAACAGACGACATTGGTTCCTCCATGAATTTTATAAAATGTAAAGACTTTTAAATCAATATACGAGAAAAAACGGGAAAGTCAAGGGATTGATCGCTTTGGTCTTGACATTGAAGTTCTTTTCTCTTAACTTTTTCTCCGATGTACAAAATCATCGGAAGCAGGGCATGGTTAAAAAAATTTACTACTGCGCCAATCATCCTGACATCGTGGCCACCGATACATGCTATCAGTGTAAAAAACGCATTTGTTACAATTGCAAGATCAATGCGTTTGGCCTTATCTTCTGCAGCGCCCAGTGCTTGGCAGTATACAGCGCCATGGGGCTTACCCGAATCGTATTCACTCTGCTCCGGGGCCTCATCATGGGACTCACCTGGCCTTTTCGTGCCGTCACCAAGGGGACGGCACGAGGCTGGGCCGTGGCCATACTCGGCTTGGGCCTTCTCACCTCCTTCTTCTTCATCTGGAAGCTCACCGAGGACGTCCAGTCACTGGAGCAAAACCTCCGGGATAAAATGCTGCTGGAGGGTGTGATCGACACGACACAGATCGCGCCTCCCACAATCCTGAAACCCACGGACAGCGGCATGGTGACTTCCACAACGCTGGATATCGTCGGTGAAGCTGAAGGAGATCGAATCGTGTCGCTATCCATAGACGGCAAACTGATACAGGCGCTGGTCCCCAAGGAAGGCACATTCGCCTTCAACGATGTTCGCCTTCGTCGCAGTGTGAACCGAATCGAAATCCAGGCCATCGGCAAGGACGGGAGAACATCGCCCCTCCAGACACTGACCGTCACCCACGGACCACCCTCCCTGACCTACCTGGCCAGGGACTTCAGGCGGGGATCGTTGACGAAAAAGGAAGTCGCCATCACCTTCGACGGCGGATCCATCAACAACGCTGCCGACGAAATCCTGGATGTATTGAAGGACAGGGAGGTTCAGAGTACGTTCTTTCTTACCGGAGAGTTTATCCGTCAGTATCCCCAGACTGTCAAGCGCATAGCCAGTGAAGGACACGAAGTAGGCAACCATACGTGGAGCCACCCTCATCTTACGAGCTTTGCGCAAAACCGAAGGCAGGCCACACTCCCGGGCATCACAGATCAGACGATGGCATCGGAGTTCGAGAAGACGGCTTCGCTTTATGGGCTGGTTACTTCAACGAAAATGGTGCCCTTCTGGCGAGCACCCTACGGGGAATACAACCCGGAGATTCTTCGCATGGCCGCCAGGGCAGGGTACAAACACGTCGGCTGGACGGTGGGACGCGGCTGGGACGAAACGATGGACACCCTGGATTGGGTGGCCGATAAGAATTCCAACGCCTACTACTCCGCAGACGAGATCACGGATAAAATCCTGAATTACGGAAACGGGCGTACAAACGGTTCCAACGGTGTGATCATTCTGATGCACCTGGGTACCCACCGCCAAGACGATTTCCCCCACAAGAAGCTGCCTCAGATCATCGACGGGCTCAGAGAAATGGGCTACAAGCTGGTAAAGGTCTCCGAGATGACTATGGAATGAGAAGGATGAAAACGCGTGTTTGTCTTCTTTTCATTCTCATCGCAGGGACCTCCTGGGGCCAGCTTCCCAACGGACGAAACCACCCGGAGCTTCACTGGCGCACCTGGGAAACACCCCATTTCAAAGTCATCTTCCACCAGGAACTCGATTCCCTGGCCGCCCTGGCCTCTCGAATCGCGGAAGAACTCTACGAACCCATCACCAAGGACCTGGCCGTCCGGCCCAATGGAAAAATCCCGCTGATCCTCACCGATGTCGATGACATCTCCAACGGTATCGCCAATCCCCTGGATCATACCCTTTTCATCTGGACTCAAAACGACAAGAAAGTGGCCACGGGATCGCTCCACTGGCTGAGGAGGGTCATCGGGCATGAGCTGGCCCATATGGTGAATTTCTGGGGATGCCGGAATATCCTGGGAAAACCGTGGGAGCTTCTGACCCTGGGTCTGACGCCCACCTGGTTTCTCGAGGGTGTGGCTCAGTACGAAGCCGAGTCCTGGGACGATCACCGGGACCTCCTTCTACGATCGGCCGTACGCGACAGCGCCCTTCTGCCTCCACGCAAACTGGATGGCTACGTGGGAGCCGACATCATCGACAGCAGGCTGGTCTACGAGGAAGGCCACGGTCTGGTTCGGCATATCGCCCACCAATACGGAAGAGAAAAAATTCGAGATCTGATTCAGAACCACCGGAAGTTCCCGTTGTCCTTCACCTGGACGATGAAGCGAACTCTGGGAAAAACGACGGGAAGCCTGTTCCAGGAATGGAAAGAGGACGTGCATCGTACCTACAGCCGCGTTTTCCAGGAAAAAGAGACGGAAGAACACATCGGGCCATCCGTACCCATCCCGCTCCAGACAGTCACGGGTGTCCGGTGGAGCCGGGACGGAATCAGCATGGCCGCGGTGGGCATGGAACGCTGGGACGAGGGCATTCAGCGGCTGTATATCAAGAATCCAGACAATTCCCGGTGGCATCGTCTGGGCGGCCCCCATGTCGGCTCCTATTTTTCGTGGGCGCCCGATGGACATCGGCTCGTCATCAGCCGGAAACGCCGCGGAAAGCACGGCTCCATCGTACACGACTTGTTCATCGTCGATGTTGACCGGGGCAAAGAGAGAAGGATCACCCGGGACGCAAGAGCCACCGACCCGGCCTGGTCTCCGGTGCGTGAGGAAATCTGTTTTGTGGAGCGCCATGCCGGAGGATCGACCCTGGGGTTCCTAAACTTGGAGAGTGGTAAAAGGCAATCCCTCGTGTTGGAAGCCGCCATGGATGTTTTCTCTCCCTCCTGGTCACCCGACGGAGAATACGTCGCCTTTTCCTTTATCGACGAAAAGTGCCGGCGCGACATCAGCCTTGTCCACCGCAGCGGCAGTGCGTTTCATCGATTGACCGACGATGCCGTCGATGATCGGACACCGGCCTGGTCTCCCGACGGAGAATGGATCGCCTTTGCCCGATACGAGAACGGCACGCCCAACCTCTTCCGAATGCGAAAGGACGGATCGGAGATTCGGCGGATGACCGACGCGGCCGGCGCCGTTTTCAACCCGGCATGGACACCCGACGGCACGGGCATAGCGGGCGTTTTTTTCGAGAGAAGGGACAGCATCGGCGTGGTTATCATTCCTTCTCAGAGGAGCGTTCATCCGACATCCCCATCGTCGCGTCCGTCCTGGACCGATGTCGGGCCTGATCAAGACGACGATTTATCAAGATCCGAAAGCGATACTCTAACATTCCACCCCAGGCCTTACCGGTCGTTATGCCACGTGAAGCCGTTGATTGCCCTGCCCTGGGCCGGTCAAGACGATGGCGGATACCAGATCGGCCTGATTCACTATTCCGCTGATCCGCTGTACAAACATCAGCTTTTGGGCACGCTAACGGCACGCCGCCGCGTCGATTGGACGCTGAATTACACCAATGCCCAGCTACACCCCCTCATCGACGTCTCGCTCTGGGGACGAACCTACGACAGGGGCGAATATCTCGTCGAGGAGGGCCTCCGACTGTGGGAAAGGCGAGAGGGAGGCCAGCTACGGCTTTCCCTGCCCATGAACTTTGGTAGAACCCTGCTCTCCAATCATATGATTTACCTGGGTGCGAACGCCGAGCGTGTGCGTGTTGTTTCCAGCGACTCGTTTGATGATTTCCAGCCCCCTTTTCGCCCGTTCTCAGGATGGGTCAATTCCTTCATCCTGGGATACACCTGGTTCTGGGAACGGCCCGACGTGGGGTACGACATCCATCCTTCCACGGGATGTGCTTTCTCGGCTTCTCTGCTCCGTTCCCACAGGTTTTTGAAAAGTGACATCGACCGGACTCGATTGGTAGCCAACCTGACCGTACGCCAGGAACTGCCGTGGAAACGGCATGTGCTGGGTGTGAGGATGGGCACCCTCTTCCAATGGGGCGACCAGCCCATCCAGGATCAGCTGGATTTACACTCATCCATCGGAATGCGGGGGCTGTCCTATGCGCGGGAAGGCGACCGTTTCTTTTACGGTACGGCCGAATACCGCATCCCGCTCATTCGAGATTTGGGTCTCCGAATACCCATATTCTACTTCGAACGTTTTGCTTGGGCCTTCTGGTCGGATTGGGGTAAAGCCTGGGGTCGGCATTTGATGACGTACGAGACGGGCGTGAGACAGCGTTTCGGACAAACCGACTGGGTCGTCTCGGCCGGAGGGGAACTCCGCTGCCGTATCTATCTATGGGGCAAGCTGCCCGTGGTGGTCAGCGCTGGATACGGACACGAACTCCTGGATGGTAACGGGGGGGAGTGGTACTGGCTTATCGGGTCTGTTTTTTGAGATTTCAATTCCCGGGACGACACACAAACGTTTGTTGATGTGAAAATAATCGGGCAGGGTATGCACATACCAGAGTATGATGGAGCCAATGAACGCAGAGTTTAAACAGACGCTGGAAAATCTGTATCAGGAAATTCATGTGGAACACCTTTCGTCCGATCCCCTGGGGATCGTCCAATCCTACGAAGACCCGAAAGATCAGGAAATCGTCGGATTCATATCGGCCCTCTTCGCCCTGGGGCGAGCCGCCCTTATCCGGAAGGCAGTTCGAGACCTACTGGGACGACTGGGAAATTCGCCCTACCTGTTCATCCAGAATTTCGATCCCTCAAAGGATGGCGACATCTTCCACGGCTTCGTTTACCGTTTCTATCGGCACCACGATGTGAATCTGTTATTCGGGTGGTTGAAGCAAATACTCGAAACGGACGGCAGCATCAAGGCGTTCTTCTTGCGGGGATACGATGACGCCGAGGTGGACATCGGGCCTTCCTTGTCCCGCTTCGTCCGGAGAATCCAGCATCTGGAGACGAGACCGTCTTATCCATCGTTGCCACCCAAAGGATCGGGTGCGCGTCACTGGCTGACCGATCCCGCATGCGGTAGCGGCTGCAAGCGGCTGAACCTTTTCCTCCGATGGATGGTCCGGCGCGACGGATTGGACCTGGGTCTGTGGCCGGAAATCTCGCCCTCCCAGCTCATCATCCCCCTGGACACCTACATAGCCCGCATCAGCCGCAGAACCGGACTTACCGGAAGGGCCAGCCCCGGCTGGAAAATGGCCGTGGAGATCACGGAAAGCCTGAGACGCTTCGATCCTGACGATCCCACCAAGTACGATTTTGCCCTGTGCCACGTGGGGATGACCTTTTCATGTTCCGACCATCCCGACATCGCGCGATGCCGCGCATGCCCGTTACATCCCTTCTGTAACACCAACGAGCACTAATTCGCTAAAACCGCTCTTTTTTATCAATCCCCTTGCACGCCAGAAAGGGATTTCGTATATTTTCTACAATCCGATGACGTAGAAGAAGAAAGTCCTATATCGATGAAACGCTCGATTGTTTGTATACTCGGATTGATGATGCTGACGGGTAGGATGGCTGCCCAGAGCACATTCTCGCCGGTCATCGATTCCCTTGTCGCCCGCGGTATAGACCAGACCTTCTCGTGCCAGTTCGACTCGGCCATGGACACGTTCCAGGAAATCGTCGACCGGTGGCCCGGCCATCCCGTCGGCTATTTCTACAGGGCGGCCACGCTGCAATCTATGATGATGCATTACGAGACCGACCGTTGGGGAGGATCGTTCTATCGGCTCATCGAAGAGGCAATGAATGCGGCAAAAAAACGCCTCGAAGAGGGAAGCGACGATCCGTGGATTCATTTTTTCATGGGAAGCAGTGCCACGTACAAGGGACTGTTCAAGGTGAAGACCGGAGGGCTTGTGTCCGGATTCATCGAATCCCAGAAAGGCTTAAGGCACTTGAAAGAGGCGCTGGAAGCGGATTCTTCCCTGTACGATGCTTACGTGGGACTGGGGAGTTTCGACTACTGGTCGGCCCGGTTCTACAAGTATCTCAAGTGGCTGCCGTGGATCGAGGATGAACGGGAGAGGGGCGTTTATCGGGTGAAGCTCGCCATGGAGAAAAGCACATTTTCATACTGGGTCAGCGTCAACAGCCTGGCGTGGATCGAGTACGATCGGAAAAACTATGACGAGGCATTGGCCTTGTTCCAGCAGGGTCTGGAACGATACCCTGGAAGTCGGTTCTTCCTCTGGGGCGTGGGCGATACCTATTTCCGTCTCGACCGCTTTGATCGGGCCATACAAATCTATGAGGACCTCCTGAAAGCCATCATGAACGACCGGCTGAATAACGGGTACAATGAAGTCGTCTGCCGTTTCAAGCTCATCCGCTCCTATATGGGTCGCAAGAATTATGAAAAAGCACTGCAACACTGCGATGCCATCCTGGATAAAAAGCTCGACTGGAAAATCGAAGAACGGGTCGAAGAACGCCGGCATCAGACGAAGAAGTACCGGGAAGAATGCCTGAAAGCTTTGAAGGGATGACGACCGATGAAGGAGATGAACGACACCTCCCTACAGGAATTTTTAACACCCACCAAGCTCATCGACTCGAGCCACCCCGATATTTTACGCAAGGCCGATGAATTGACATCCTCCACCTCCCAGAAAGAGGAGATGGCCAGACACCTTTTTTATTTCATTCGAGACGAAATCCCGTACGAATTCAAGGCGACCTTCGAAGAGAAAGAGTACGTGGCTTCCGAGATATTAAAGGCGGGTCGGGGATTCTGTACTCAGAAGGCCATCCTGTTCTGTGCGCTGGCTCGGTGCATCGGCATTCCGGCCGGGATCACCTTTTTTGACATCATCGACCACACCCTGCCCCCGTACATCGTCGGCATTCTGAAAACACGCACCCTGTTTCATCACGGTGTTGCCACGCTAAATCTGGCAGGACACTGGCACCGGTACGATGCCACACTGGATGTCCCCCTGTGCAGCCGTAAGAATCGTATTCCCGTGGGATTCTCCCCCGATGAAGATTGCTTGATGAAGCCAGAAACCGCAGACGGCGCCAAACACATCGATTACATCCAGGAGTACGGACTGTATTCCGATATCTCTTTTCAGGAAATCGTAGCGTGGTTCAGAGAAGACTATCCCCACCTCTTCAGTAAGCAAGCCTAAAAAATCGAAACGTGAGGGGACGACGAACGGGCCTTCCTCTCTCATACAGAGGGGAAGGACAGGATTAGCATCAATCCATGCTCCTATGGGGATAGATGATTTGCACGTTCTGGAATTACGAGACGACCAACAGCGGAAAAGCGATGTTGCTGAGAAGTCGGGCCGTTTCAAAGACCGATCAACGGATCAAATTCAGCAACCGGCGCCATCGCACTTTCTCCAGGAGACGATAGAAGGGCACATCGTCGTTCCAGGACCAGTACACCATCAGTGCTTCCCCCACGACAAGCCTGTCCGGTACGAATCCCCAGAAGCGGCTGTCCAGGCTGTTGTCCCGGTTATCCCCCATCATAAAATACTGACGGTACCTCACGGTATACACAAAACCGTTCAAAGGCCGGTCGTTGATCCGAAAACTGATTATCGGATACATCCGTATGGCGGTCTGCCATCGATCGATGTTGTCTGCTGAAAGACGTATCGCCTGACCACGATACGACAGATCAATCCGACCGCCTTCGTACATGATGAGCTGAAACCATTCGACCCAGCGAGACCGATTAGTGTCGGTGAAACGAAAGGTGTCCCCAGGCGAAGGGATGCGTACCGGTCCGTAATTGTGAGCATTCCCGGCTCCTGGCGGAAAAATGTCCCGCTGCTGTGCGCCCGGGGGATAAACACGGCTGTCGATAAACTGCGTATTGGGCGCATTAGGAAACGGTCGCCCGTTTACATAGGTAACTTTATTCCGGATGGCCACCGTGTCGCCGCTGACGGCGATACATCGCTTCACATAATACTCGCTGAGATCCCGGGGATACTTGAAAACCACTACGTCGCCCCGGGCAGGTTGACGGAATCCAGGGGTGCGGGTAAAGGGAACGAAAAATCCAATCTTCGTGTACGGAATACCGATCCAATCGGGTGTACGGATGCCGTATACGAATTTATTGCACAGGATGTGATCCCCCACCAGAAGGGAACCCTCCATCGATCCCGTGGGGATTTTGAACGGATACACGACCCCGGCACGGATAACCAAAGCGATCCCGATGGCAATGAGGAGCGATTCGACGGTTTCGCGGAAAACACCCTTGGGATGATGCGACCCGGTTCGTTGCGTCTTGTACGATGGTGAATGCATCGCTGTATCCCCTTATGATACGATTTACTTTATACACACGGACAGATTACATGATCCTCTTCCCGATACGGCCGAATCGAATGAAGGGAAACGATCCCTCCCAAGACCATGTGATGGGTCCCGCTTTCCCTTTGATCTTCTCCCTGGCAACGGCCCCCCAGAAACGGCTGTCAAAGCTCCTGTCGCGATTGTCCCCCATCACAAAATAATGATCATAGGGCACTGTCAGAGGGCCGAGGTTGTCCCGCCGGCTGGATCTTTCGGTAAAAAACAGGGAATCCCCACGATGAACGTAGGATTCATCCAGACGGCTTCCGTTGATGTAAACAAGCTTATCCCGAATCCGGAGCGTGTCTCCCGGCAATCCAACGACTCGTTTGATGTACGTCACCGTCTCGTTTCTGGGATACTTCAGGAACACGACATCGCCCCGCCGTATATTGCTCGTGGAATAAAACAGTTTGTTGTTCAGCAGATAATCCCCCACCAGTATGGTTGGATACATGCTGACGGACGTAATGCGATACGGCCGTACGATCATGTCCCGAATCGTTTGTTTGACGCTGTAAAGGACCCCCTGGACAACGAATGCCGCGACCACGTAAATGACCCACTTGTTGTAGGCTTTGAGATGGTACGGCCCGCGAGTTCGTTTCGCGTATCGGTACGCATCAAAAATGATGAATACCAGTATAAAAAACAGGATCAGCACGAATAAGAAAATCAGGGGTACCGTGAATACCGGAAAGTCATGCTTCATGGCATTCAGGGTGCTGATGAACAGGATAGAGCCCCACACGGAATACAACCCGTAGAGCAAAAGTCCGCGGGTGGCCTGACCGTTGTAGATCTGTCCCAGGCCCGGTGCCAGATAGCTGAGGAGGGCCGCTATCCACCACCGTCGCGGCCGATTTTTTTCGGTGTTGGCGATTTCATCCGTCATTCACTATCCTCCTCGAGTCCGTTCGATGACATGGCGATCCGACAAAAAGCGCACGATATCCAGGATTTCATCGGCATAGGATACATCCAGGGACGCCTTCTTTAATATGTGGCGTATGCTTTGTGGCGCTTCCGTCGGGAATGGAAGGTAATACAGGAATCGGCCCTGGCTTTCCGTCAGGATGATTTTTCGTTCTTCTTTTCCCCGGCTTTTCCCACTGAAGAGCGTAATGGAAGAGATCACATCACCCCGGGGAGATGACTTGAACACACAATTCGCCTTCTTCTTTTCTTTGATCAAGATGGTATCCAGAGCACGCTCGTTCTCATGTGCCATCTTCAGCTGTTCCAGGTCGAATTCAACCTTGATTTTCTTGTTCATCAGAGCATAGCGGAAATACGGCCTTTTTTTCTCGAACACTTCTTCTTTGGTAACGATTCCCAGTGTTTCCAATCCTTCCAGAAAATCTTGTGCCGTCTTGATATGCAAATTCAGCCGTGATGCCGCCTCCGAAGCGGAAATGGTTCTGTATATCAGAAGCAGTCGAAAAAATTCCTGGGCAAAAGGTTTGGATAGGAGACTGGCTAATTTCGATAAAGTTTGAAAATCCATCGTCACGCCTCTTGATCCATCATGGCGATGACCGTTTGACTTTCGCCCCTCTGATAAAGGCTCAAGAATTGTTTGAACAAATCGCCCAGGGAGCGGCAGAGCCGGTCGAACGTCAACTCATCCTTGTATCGACGATAATCCCTTCTGGCGATGTGGACCGAAATGTGACCCGAAAAATCGAATGCCACGTAGGTTCTCCGCTGGATATTCACCCATCGAAACGTCAGGTAAGAAATTTCGCTGGCGTTGATGACCAGAAAGACTCTGTCCTCCTGGATGCAGGGACTCGCTACCAGATGCCTCGTCAGGAACCCGGCAAAACCCATGATCTCTTCTTTTGTATACATAATCTTGCCCGCTGGGAAAGGACGTGCGGTAAACCCGTCGGCTGTTTCGTCCACAGACATGGCAGCCAGCTCCAGAATCCGCCGGCCACGAGGCCTAATTTTGCCTCTGACCAGCACAAGAACACCCAGCAGAACGAGGGGAATCACGGCATAAAGCATGGGCAGCCATAAAAACTCTTCCTTCACAACCCGGAGCAGAAAGAACAGCGCTATATCAAGATACAGGAGTATGAAAACACCAAATCCAGGATTCCGTGTTCTGATAAATAAGAGGAGGTGCTCGACCAAACCCTGGGTAAAAATAAGAAAAAGGAGTAGGGCAAGCGTCTTTTCACTCACGATGCCGGAACGCGATAGTATAGACACGGCAACGCTCCCAAGAGCTGCCAGGGATACCACGACGATGAAGGCCCAATTGGATTTTAACTTGACCGTTTTAGCCATGACACTCGGAATCCTTCTACCTTGCCCGTCGGACCGTTGGAATTCCTGGAATGAATCGATGGACGTCGACTACATTTCATTCAATACAATCTAAATAAACTTCATTTCAAATAAAGTA
>CAZTKR010000050.1:0-17817 GCA_964614115.1 uncultured bacterium
TCCCGCCTCGATCTCGTGGCCCGGCTCGTTGTGGAAGGATTCATCACGGGTTTGCACCGGAGTCCGTACCATGGATTTTCCGTGGAGTTTTCCGAATACAGGCCCTATATACCGGGAGACCCATTGCGGTATATCGACTGGAAGGTATGGGGACGCACGGACCGATACTATGTCAAACAGTTCGAGGAGGAGACCAACCTCAGGGCGTATATCCTCCTGGATGCTTCAGGGTCGATGGGTTATTCCTCGGGCAAAGTCACGAAGCTCCGGTACGCGACGTATCTGGCTGCTGCATTATCGTACCTGATGCTCCTCCAAAGGGATGCCGTGGGCCTGGTGACCTTCGATACGAACATTCGGTCCTACCTACCTCCCCGTTCTGTGTTCAGCTATCTTCACGTCTTGCTCAAGGAAATGGACGCCTTGAACAGTGGCGGTAGGACGCGCGTATCCACAACATTCCACGACCTGGCCGAGCGCATCAAACGCAGGGGATTGATTATTGTGCTCTCCGACCTGTTCGACGATCCTGACGAGGTGCTGAACGCCTTGAAGCACTTTCGACATCGAAAGAACGAAGTCATCGTTTTCCATATACTCGATCCCATGGAGAAAGCGTTCGCATTTGACGGAGATGCGTTGTTTGTCGACATGGAGACGGGTGAGAAGGTTCAGACCCAACCCTGGCATATCCGGTCGGAATACACCAAAAGGGTGGCTGGTTTTCTGGATCGGTACAAGCGGGAATGCCGCCAGCACCGGATCGATTATATGGCCACGGACATCTCTCAGCCGTTCGACAGGGCGCTTTTCAATTACCTGGTGATGAGGAAAAGGATCGGGGGATGACATGACCGTGTACCTGATATGGATTGCCGTGGCTCTGGTTCTCCTGGGCACGTACCATTTTTTCATCTGGAGGCGGAACCGGATTCGTACCCGATTCCGGATGAAACTGACCGCATTGTTTCTTCTGTTCGTCCTGATTCCTACTGTGCCCATGACGTTTATCGTGGCCAACCTTGTCACTCGGGGTGCGGACTTGCTCTTGGTTCCTGGGATTGGGGAAGCCCTGAACACCTCCTTGGAGACGATCAAAACGCAGGTTGAAGAACGCGGGGAAGCGTTTCTCCGGGCTCATGATGACTACAGGGAATGGTCGACGGAACTCCTGGATCAGGAGGGTATACACGCGGCCGGTCATTACCGCCTGGAAGGTGACGGCGTGGTTTGTCTTCACAGCATCTGCCTGCCGACAAGTTCCCGGTTTCGCCGGTGGACTCCACGGCCGGAAACGATATACGATGTCCTGACCACACGGCGCATCAGCACCATCGTTCCTGCCGGTGAAGAGAGCAACCAGAGCATGATGATCGTCTACCGCGTTCTGGCCGATTCGTCGGTCACCCTGACCGCATACACCATACCCGCGCATGTCATGGATGCCCGAGAGGAAGTCGAGAGAGCCTTCGGGATATACAGCACCCTTTCGCTCATCAAAGAATCTATCATTCAGAAAAACCTCATCTGGGCTCTGGCCGTACTCCTGGTGGTGGGATTGGCCCTGCTATCCATCGCCACGTCCAGAAAGATATCCCAGGGGATCAGCGAGCCGATACAGGCCCTGGTGGGCGGTATGAGACGCGTTGCCGATGGAGACCTGTCCGTCCGGGTGGAGACAAAGGCAAAGGACGAATTCCGGTTTCTCGTGGAATCATTCAATACGATGACCCAGGATCTGAACACCAGCCGTCAAAAGCTCCTACAGGCCGAGAGGCTGGCTGCCTGGCAGGGTGTGGCGCGACAAATCTCTCATGAGATTAAAAACAGCCTCACGCCCATCTCGATTTCCCTGCGTCGTTTTCGGGATCATTTCCGGGACAAACAACTGCCGCCGAGTATTTCGGACAGCCTCCAAGCTGTAGAAGAGGAACTTCGCAGTCTGGAAGGCATGGCCAAGGAATTTTCCGAGTTTGCCCGGATGCCCCGTCCCGAGAAGGCCCGCCTGGATATTAACCGTGTGGTACAATCGGTGGTTCATCTGATGAAGCCGTCCTGCGGTCCGGTGAAGATCACGACGCATCTTGGGGAGGAGCTTCCCCTTGTCGAGGCGGACCGGGAGCAGATGAAACGGCTCCTGAACAACATCATCAAGAACGCCGTGGAGGCGTCCCCTCACAAGGGTACCGTCATGGTGACGACACGAGCATGCGATGTAAAAGGGCGGTCGGTGGAGATCGAGGTCAAGGACAAGGGCGAAGGCATGGACGAAGAGACGCTGGAGAATCTATTCCGGCCCTATTACACGACCAAGAGGAGGGGCACAGGATTGGGATTGGCCATTGTTCAGAAAATCGTCGAGGACCACGGAGGGGAGATTTTTGTGGCGAGCCAGAAGGGGGAGGGAACGCGGGTTCGTGTTTGTTTGTAGGTCAGCGATGGGGGAACATCTGGGGATGTACTGCAGTCATCCACAGAGTCGATTCAAGCCATCGTTTTGGATCGATATTGTCCACATACAGCAAGCAATAAAAATTCTTGACAAACCCCCGTTTTCTTGCTATACTTAGTTTCGTCTAATACGCTTTGAGCGACACAGTTTTAGGTGGTAACAATCGGGAGATTGGCATGGATACCCATACGACAAAAGAAAAGCAACTAAAGAGTGATATTGCCGAGAAGAACATACTTCGCAGAGAGCTCGAGCAACGGCTTGTCAGAGTCCGTCGATGGAACGAAGATATCGCCTGTACGAAGAATCGCAGGCGGAAGAAAAAACTGGAAAGCACCATCGCTCGACATAAAGTCGAAATCGATGATTTCAAGAAGGAGCTTCTCTGCATGAACGAGGATTTGGAAAAGCGTATCAAGGAAGAAATGGTTTACTCCGAGGATGAAATCAGGGCGTTTCAGGCCGATCTGGAGAAGCACGCCAAAGAGCTTCAAAAGATAAAAGAAACATTGACAGAGGCGGATAAAGAAAAACAGACTCCAGAGAAGGAGCAAAAGGCCGCGGCGGACAAGTTTCACGCACAGAAAATCTTGAAGGCGGAAGCCAGGAAAATAAGACAGGATGAGAAGGAGTTGGAGTCGGAGGCGCGTGACAAAGCCTTGTTCACCCTCGAACTCAAGCATATCGCGCTGGATCGTACACTGTTTGGTGCGTAAGGAAGAGATCTTTGTACAGAATATTCATTGAAACACACTTCGCGGCGTCTCATCAGTTACACGGTTATCAGGGACTGTGCAAGGACCTGCACGGTCACACGTGGAAGGTTCGCGTGGAGGTCGAGACCCACGAAACCAACGACATCGGGATAAGCTTTGATTTTAAAGAGTTGAAGGCCATCACTCAATCTGTGATCCAGAGGCTCGATCATCACCATATCAACGACGTGGAACCCTTTGACAGGGAAAACCCCACGGCCGAGAATCTGGCCCGGTATATATTCATGGAGATCAAAACGCTTCTTCCTTCTTCCGTGCGTATCCACCAAGTCACGGTATGGGAGTCGGCATACTACGCGGTTTCGTATTCAGAGGATTGACGTGCTGAAAGTCAACGAGATTTTTTACTCTATCCAGGGTGAATCCTCGTATGCCGGCGTTCCTTGCGTCTTTATCCGTTTGACCGGGTGCAATCTCCGTTGTTCCTACTGCGATACCGAGTACGCGTACGATGAAGGGCGGGATGTCCGCATTCCTGATATCCTGGCTGCCGTGGGCGGGTACGATTGTCCCTGGGTGGAGATCTCAGGGGGGGAACCCCTTCTCCAGTCGGAGACGCCTATGCTGGCCAAACAGCTTCTGGATAAAGGATACCGCGTCCTGATCGAGACAAACGGGACACAGAACATCGATGTACTCCCAAAAGGAACGATCTCCATCATGGATATCAAATGCCCGGGCAGCGGCGAACACCATCAAACAGATTGGAAGAATGTTGACCGGCTCGGCCCTGGGGATGAGGTCAAGTTTGTGTTGACAGACGAGGCCGATTACGCATGGGCGAAGGACGTGATCAGCCGGTATGGCTTGACGGAAAAGGCTACGATCCTTTTTTCCCCGGCCCATGACAGGCTGGATCCGGCCCAGCTCGCCCGGTGGATCCTGGACGATGGGTTGAAGGTTCGACTCCAGCTTCAGATTCACAACATCCTTTGGCCCGATGCACAGAGGGGAAAGTAGGGTGTCTGCAAAGGCCGTGGTGCTCCTCAGTGGGGGCATCGATTCTTCGACGACGCTGGCCATTGCCCGCAATGAAAACTACGATCTCTACGCGTTGAGTTTTCGGTACGGACAGAAGAACCGTCTGGAAGTTCCGGCTGCGAAGAAAATAGCGCGAACTCTGAAGGTAAAAGATCACCTGGTTCTGGACATCGACCTGGCGGCCATCGGCGGTTCCGCGTTGACGACGGACATCCCTGTTCCCAGAGAGCGCACAGATGAGGACATCTTGGGAGACATTCCCGGCACCTATGTCCCGGCCCGGAATATCGTCTTCCTCTCTTATGCGCTGTCCTGGGCCGAGAGCCTGGGTGCATCGGACCTTTTTATCGGTGTCAACGCTGTAGACTACTCAGGCTATCCAGACTGCCGTCCCGAGTTCATCGAGGCGTTCCAGCGGATGGCCAATATGGGCACCAAAGCAGGTGCGGAAGGCAGGCCGTTCACGATTCATACGCCCCTGATTCGAATGACCAAGGCTCAGATCATCCAAAAAGGCATTGCATTGGGTGTCGATTATGGACTCACCCAGAGCTGTTACGATCCCTCTCCCCGAGGGACGGCCTGCGGTGTGTGTGACAGTTGTGTGCTGAGGAAGAGGGGTTTTAACCAGGCCGGCATACCTGATCCGATTGTTTATGACGCGTAAATTTTAATACATCACCAGACAGATGAATCGGATTTCCATACATGTCCGTTTCATCATCGTGCTTTTGGTGGTATAATCCATAATGTAAAGGACGGAAAGATGGCCGAGTTAAAAAAGGGCCAGAAAAAAATACTCAAGAGCACACTCACGGCCGTTGAGAACAAGTATCCCCACCGGGATTACGAGGTCAGCATCACCCTGCCGGAATTTACCTGCCTCTGCCCGATGACGGGGTATCCCGACTTTGCCACGATTCATGTCACGTATGTCCCCGACAAGCTTCTGTTGGAGCTTAAATCCGTCAAACTGTACATCAACAAATTCCGGGATAGGGAGGTCTTCCACGAAGAGGCCACCAATAAAATCCTGGAAGACCTGGTGGCGGCTTGTCAACCCCGGCGGATGGAAGTTGTAGGAGATTTTAATCCCAGGGGAAACGTGAAAACGGTCGTACGGGCAGAATACAAGAAGGAGGCATAGGGCGTGGTGGACGTTCAGAGCCAGGGTGATTCACGTAAGATACCCATCGACCGGGTCGGCGTGAAGAACCTGAGCTATCCCATTACCATTCTCGACCGGGCCAACGGAACCCAGCACACCGTGGCATCTATCAACATGTACGTGAAACTACCTCATCGTTTCCGGGGTACTCACATGAGTCGTTTTGTCGAGATTCTGAACGAATACCACCAAGAAATCCATATCGATACAGTGGGAGAAATCCTGAAGAAGATGAAGGAGAAGCTCCACGCCGAAGAAGCCCACATGGAGATCCGCTTTCCGTATTTTATACAGAAGGCGGCACCCGTCTCCAAAGCCAACAGCCTGATGGAATACCGATGCTCGTACGTCGGAACGCTGGGCGAGCACGAGGATTTTATCCTGGGTGTCGATGTACCGGTGACTACGCTCTGTCCCTGTTCCAAGGAACTGTCGGACAGGGGTGCCCACAATCAGCGCTCTGTCATCCGGTGCCGGATTCGCTGTACGGGATTTATCTGGATCGAAGAGCTGATTGAATTGGCCGAGAGTTCGGCATCCAGTCCTTTATACGCCCTTCTCAAAAGAAAGGACGAAAAGGCCGTCACGGAACATGCCTACGACAATCCAATGTTCGTAGAAGACGTGGTGCGCGAGATGGCCAAGAAGTTGAACAACGATCTCCGCATTACCTGGTACAGTGTCGAATCGGAGAATTTCGAGTCCATCCACAAACACAGTGCCTATGCCTTCGTCGAGAGAGAGAAATAGCCGACAGGCGAGAGCGGACCTCGTCAATGTCTGAAGGCGTCCTTCGTTCAAGATCAACGTTCCGCATAACGAATCCGAAGTACAACCAATCACCCTCCCGTATTCCAACGAAGAGAATGTCATCGATAAGGATCGGCCGATAATATGGGAGGTGTCAACCGGGGCACACGGTTCATCAAGAAGATAGAAGGAGGATATGGAGAAGAAGAAACTCATTCTCGTATGTAATGCCCATATAGACCCTGTTTGGCTGTGGGAATGGGAAGAAGGATTGGCCGAAACGCTTGCCACGTTCCGAACCGCTGCCCGTTTCTGCGAGGAATTCCAGGAATTCGTCTTCTGTCACAACGAATCTATCCTATACCATTGGGTGGAGTCTTACGAGCCTGCTCTGTTCCGGACGATTCAGCATCTTGTAAAGGAAGGGCGCTGGCATATCATGGGAGGTTGGGTCGTGCAGTCCGACTGCAACATGCCCAGCGGAGAATCCATGGTCCGGCAGATTCTCCGGGGAAAACGGTATTTCATCGAGAAATTTGGTGTGGAGCCGAGAACGGCTGTCAACGTCGATCCGTTCGGACACAGTCGGGGACTCGTTCAAATCCTGAAGAAGTCGGGATACACTTCGTATCTTTTCTGCCGTCCCGATGCCTCATTCCTCGACCTTCCCAACGACGATTTTATCTGGGTCGGGTATGACGGTTCCAGGATCGTGGCCCATCGATCTGCCATGCATTACAATTCGGAGAGGGGCGGGGCACGAGCCAAAGCCGAACAGTGGATCGAAGCGAATGCAGACCGGGAATGCGGGCTTGTGCTGTGGGGCATCGGGAATCATGGAGGGGGCCCATCTCGTGAAGATGTCGTCCAGCTTCGGGAGTTGATGGCAGCGAATGCTGACCGGGATATTTTTCATGGCAGGCCGGAAGACTACTTTGAATGCCTGGATCGGCAAGCACATCGACTACCCCAGCACACGGGTGATTTGAATCCCTGGGCCGTGGGCTGCTACACATCGATGATCCGGGTGAAGCAGAAACACCGGCTGCTGGAGAACGTGTATTATTCCACGGAGAAAATGGTGACCCATGCCGCCATGCAGGGGCTGATGGATTACCCGGGGGATGCGCTCCAGGAGGCGTTGGATGATCTCCTGTTCTGCGAGTTTCACGACATCCTGCCGGGCACGTCCATTCCAGAAGTGGAAGCCCAAGTGCACCGGAAGATGGATCATGGCCTGGAACTGCTTTCGCGCCAGAGGGCCCGGGCCTTTTTCTCACTATTGAGGGGTCAGGAGCCGGCAGAGCCGGACACGTATCCTCTGTTCATCTACAATCCCCATCCGTTTCCCGTCCAAGAGACCGTAGTGTTCGAGTTTCAGCCGCCGGAGCCGAGCACAAACCCAGAGGTTTTTTGGCTTCCCGAGCTGAGGGATGGCGACGGGACGCTCCTGCCCAGTCAGTTGGAGAAGGAGAGCAGCAACATCGCCAACGACCATCGCAAACGAGTGGCTTTCCGGGCGTCCCTGCTTCCCGGCCAAATGAACCGCTTTTCCTGCCGGATAAACGAGGTCAGCGAAAAACCCCGCATCGCATGCCCCAAGGGAGAACCGTGGAAGTTCCGTTCCGAGTCCTGCGAGGTCGTCGTCCATCCAGAGACGGGTTTGGTGGACCGGTACCGAATCGACGGTGTCGATTATCTGAGAAAGAACGCTTTACGTCTAATAGTGATGGAGGACGATCCCGATCCCTGGGGGATGAGAGTCCGAACTTTTCGAAAAACCGCGGGTCGTTTTACCCTGATGACCCGGGAAGAGAGCGCCCTGTTTGCCGGTATATCGGCCTCCGTGCTGGAGCCCGTACGCATTATCGAGGATGGCCCCATACGAACAGTCGTAGAAGCACTGTTCCGATACGGCGATTCCTCGGCCTGCGTCAGGATCAAAATCCCCAAGAGGGGAAGCGAGATCGAGGTAGAGGTCTGTGTGTACTGGAACGAGAAAGACAGGATGCTCAAACTTTCAGTTCCCACGGTTTTTAAGGAGGGCTCTTGCCGCGGGAAGGTGGTGTACGGCGTGGAGACGTTCCAACGAACGGGCGAGGAATTGGTGGCCC
The DNA here is from genome assembly GCA_964614115.1 of uncultured bacterium. Taxonomy (GTDB): domain Bacteria; phylum Zhuqueibacterota; class QNDG01; order QNDG01; family DSAB01; genus CAZTKR01. The sequence continues at coordinate 8,242 of CAZTKR010000050.1, forward strand.
AGAAATGGATCGGTGTGGAATCGAAGGATGGGGCGTACGGGCTCACTGTCATCAACGACGGGACGTACGGGTTTGATTTTACCGATGGCGAGCTTCGGTTTTCTCTCGTGCGGTCGGCGGCGTATTCGGGACATCCGGTTGAAGGTGAACCGAACATCGTTCCCCAGGATCGATTCGAGCCGCGCATCGATCAGGGAGAGCATGTGTTCCGGTTCTGGATCAACGGAGGACTGTCGCAGGAACGGTTCCAGCGGATCGATCGTGAGGCCACGGTGAAGAACGAGCGGCCGATGGCACTGGTATGCTTTCCGTCGGGCCAGGGGAAAAAGCCGCTTCCCAGCGTGGCCTTGAGCGATGATGTGATCCAGCTGACGGCGCTGAAAATGGCGGAGGGTAGAGGCGGGCTCATTATCCGATTGTACAATCCCACGGACGAGGAAAGGCGTACACATGTCGAGGTTCCCTTCCTGAACGTGGCATTTCCAACCGTCTTTCAAGCATACGAGATAAAGACCTTTTCCTTGAGTCCGAAAACACGGGATGTCTTGGAGGTGGACCTGATGGAACGCGGGTTGGAGTGAGGTCTGATCGGAATCGTACGGGGTTTTCTCGTATGTTTATGAAAAGAACTGCCGTTGGATTTATACTCTCGTCAATGCTTCCATGAGTCCGTCGAAGACATCCTTCCGTGTAAAATCGAACACGTCGATTTCCGATGGGGCGAGCCTTTTTAACCATGCCTCCTGCAGGCTGTCCCTTACCACGAGGAGCAGGTTCGTCTGGGGCGGGGACAGGATGTCCTTCAAGGCCGGCCACAGTCCCTTTCCTGCCAGTTCCAACGGGCCGATTTCGTCCACGATAAGCAGGTCGGTCTGGCGGTCGCGACGGATGATCGACAGAACTTTCGTTAAACCATCGGGGACGAAGTAGAAGGGACCGGTTCGCTGCCAGTCTTCCTCTCCTGTTCGGCGAATATAAGGATAGATTTTGTTCTCAATCAGGTCCACGAGATCATACCCCGTGCACTCAGCCGATTCCCAGATGGATTCGCTCAGGAATCCGCCCACCGTCCATCCGATCTCTCGTAATTCAAAAACAACGTCGTCCAGGAACGTGGACTTACCCGAGTGAACGGGGCCTGTCAACATAAAAATCATGCATGGATTCCTGCAATAATAAAATCCCAGGGGCTATTCCCAATCCCTGGGATTTCTGGTCGATTGTCATCACAAATCGTTGGATAAAAAAATCCCCATCGCTCGGGAGAGGATGGGGATTCGGGATGGTCGAGATTAATCGACTCTTTGAACGTTTGTTGCTTGCGGTCCCTTTTCCCCCTCCGCAATCTCGAACTCCACCTTGTCGCCTTCGTTCAGGGTCTTGAAACCATCCATGGTAATAGCACTGTAGTGGACAAAGACGTCCTCTCCCTCTTCCCGCTGGATAAATCCGTATCCTTTGGTTCTGTTGAACCACTTGATCGTTCCAGTTTCCATGATTCACCCCTTCCTGTTGATGATCGACCGTGTACAGCCAGCATCTCCCCTTTCGAATTTGTGAAGCGTTTCGAAAAACCTGGGCGGTTTTGATCTTTGCTGGTTCAGCCGTAAAACCTCAACAGCAAAGGGCACTTCCTAAAGCCAAAAGAGCGGTGTACTTATCGCTGACAGTGAAATATAAATAGTCATTTTTGGAAATGCAAGGGTTTTTTTACTTCAAGCTAATTTATCTGAAGACAGATATTTGGCCAATTTTGCCACTCTATTGCCCAGTTCGGCCCCGTTTTTAAGCGCTCTTGCATCGGGTGCACCGGTACAGGCCGTTCCATAATGACCCGTTGCGCTCACGGGATCTCCGACGATGATCATCCCATAGATGAACATGGCTTGCAGAATGGAAAAAATCGTCGTTTCCTTGCCTCCTGTTTCGTCGCCGGATGTGGCGAAAGCCGCGCCGACCTTATTCTCCATTTTCTTGCGGATACCGATGAACTTGTCGAAGACGTCTTTGAGTTCGGCAGCCATACTGCCGAAATAGACGGGTGAGCCTGCGATGATACCGGCAGACTGAAGAAAATCCTCTTTGGTCACATCGGCAGCCGTTTTAAGGACGGCACGGACATCGCCGCCCTCCTGGGCTCCTTGAGCGATGGCTTCTGCCAGTTTTTTTGTGTTGCCCGTTTTAGAATAGTACAAAAACAAGATTTGAGTCATATGTCCTCCCCGGTTTTATGTGCCTACGATCCGCTCGATGGTCCTGCCGAGCCAGGCGATGCGCTTCATTCGTCGACGGACCTTTCGGGTTATTTCGTGTTGGAATAGGATACTGCTTTGCAGGAAATTGTTGAATAGGGCATCCAGGTCTTTCAAGGAAGGAGGGTTAATCTCGAAGTTCAAGGTGCCGTCAAAACCGAACGATCGCAGGGTCTGCAGGATCGTCTGTAAATTTAGAATTCCACCAAGCCCGAAAGGAAGGTGTGAATCTTCTTCCGGATAACAATCGGAAAGGTGAACAACTTTTACCTCGTCCCCAAAGGCTCTGTAGAACGCGGTCCAATCCTCTCCCGAGAGATAGGCATGGGGAATATCCAGGCAGACGCCTGCGAGGCGGATCCCCAGGACATCTTTTATCCGCTTATGGAAATCCTGAAACCGATGGAGAGGCCATCCCCTTGTGTTCTCCAGCACCAGAGGGTAATTCACTTTCCGAAGGTTTTGAACGTAGAAATCAAAAGCCGCCGCATCGGAGCGGGCTTCTGGCGGATGGAACACGACGTACTGAAAGTCAAATCGCATCCTGTTCTTTTCAATGTCATCCAGCACCGACGCCACTGTTTCCTCCTGATCCAGGGAGGACAGGTCATACCCGCAGTTACCCATGTTGGGCATATGAAGACCCAGCGTCATACCGCGCGTGTTTTTTGCGGTCTTAGCGGGTTGTTGAAAAACGCTGACCGTCACCTCGGAGAAGCGGATGCCCACATATCTCACAATCCAGTGAATGATATGGGCGGGGATATTTTGATACCGGTCTGCGGTCAAGCCGATGTTCATGGTTTCTCATCACCGTTTGGCGGTTTTTTGTGATTCGGAGAGGGGTTTGAGGAGCATCTCTTTGCCCTGGACGACTGTATCACCCAGCCAGCGGTAATCGTCCGTGTCCGGGTAGTCGGTAGTATAATGCAGGCCCCGGCTCTCTTTTCGGAAAAGAGCCGAACGAATGATGAGGCTGGCGACACAGGACAGGTTTCGGAGCTCGAGTAGCGGAGCGGTCACCCTTGTTTTCTTATAAAAGTTCTCGATCTCTTCGGTGATGAGGTTGATGCGTCTACCGGCGCGGTGGAGGCGTTCGTCAGAACGCACGATGCCCACGTAGTCCCACATCAAACGCTGGATCTCTCTCTGATCGTGGGAGATGAGCACCCATTCCTCATGATCGTAGGTACCCCTGTCATCCCAAGGCGGGATGGCGGGCAACTTAATTTTAGAGTCCTTCACATACTCGAACGCAATCCGGCTGGCGTTGTATGAAAAAACAAGGGCTTCGAGAAGGGAATTGGAGGCCAGCCGATTGGCGCCATGAACACCCGTACACGCCGCCTCTCCCGTGACAAAGAGTCCCTGTATCGTGCTGCGTCCTTCCAGGTCGGTGAGCACACCCCCGCACATGTAATGCGCCGCAGGAACGACGGGGATGGGTTCCCGGGCCATGTCTATTTTCAGCGACAGGAGCCTTTCGTTGATCTGGGGAAAGCGTTCTCTTACCTTGTCGGCATCGAGGTGGGTGACGTCCAAGTAGATGCACATGTCGCCCCGCTTCTTCATCTCGGCATCAATGGCCCGGGCCACGATATCCCTGGGGGCGAGGTCGGCCATGGTATGGTATTTCTTCATGAAGGCTTCGCCGTCCCTTATCCTGAGAATACCCCCAAATCCTCTTACGGCTTCGGAGATCAAGAACGAATCGCCCTGGGGATGGTAGAGGCTTGTCGGGTGAAATTGCATGAATTCCAGATTGGCCACAGCCGCGCCCGCGCGATAGGCCATGGCGGTGCCGTCACCCGTGGCGATGGAGGGATTGGTGGTGTGGAGGTAGACACGTCCCGTGCCGCCCGAAGCTAGAAGTGTGACCTTGGAAAGGTATACTTCGACTTCTCCGGTTTTGACATTCAGGGCATACGCACCCCAGCAGTGAATCGTGTTGGCCTGTGTTTTTCCCCCGCCCATCAGGTGATGCTCGGTAATCAATTCCACGGCCACATGATTTTCGGAGACTTTAATATTCCTGTGATCACGCACTTTTTCCAGGAGTCCCAGTTCCAGGACTTGCCCTGTCCGGTCTTTAGCATGAATGATGCGGTTCTTGGAATGGCCTCCTTCGCGTCCCAGATCGAAAGGATGTCCTTTTTCATCCCGATGCGAAAAATGGACACCCCACTGTTCCAGGTCCCGGATGCGCTCCGGGCCTTCCCGGACGATGAGATCGACGGCGTCGGCATGGCATAATCCAACGCCTGCTTTCAGCGTATCCTGGACATGGAGGTCGAAGGAATCATCGGGACTGAACACAGCGGCGATGCCTCCCTGAGCGTAGTTCGTGTTGGATTCGACACGTTCCTTCTTGGTTAACAGAACCACCGTTCCTTTCTCAGCGGCCCGCAGAGCGAAAGAAAGCCCGGCCACACCGCTTCCAATGACAAGAAAGTCGGACATATGTGCCAATGTTCGTGATCTCCTTACCTGGATATGGGCAGATTGTATTTTTTTGCCTTGCGGTAAATCGTTGCCCGACCGATGCCCAATTTTTTGGCGACCTGGGAGATGTTGCCCTCGAATTCCAGGAGGGTTTTACGCAAGACCTCAATTTCGAGTTTTTCGATCCAACGGGGCAATGTCTCGTTGATATCGGTGATGTCCTCTTTGCCGATGGTCACGATATGGGGAGGCAGGTCGTTCTCGGCGATTTCTGTCGTGCCCGTAATAACCACGGCCCTCTCGATAGCATTCTCCAGTTCCCGGACATTGCCAGGCCAGTGATACCCCATGAGGATCTTCAGGGCTTCGGGATGAATGCTGTTGACCGTCTTTTTTTCCCGTTCACTGTACCTCTGGCAGAAATGAGCTGCCAGCAGGGGAATATCCTCTTTCCTCTCCCGCAGAGGTGGAAGTTTGATGGGAAAGACGCTGATTCGGTAGAACAGGTCCTCGCGAAAATTGCCTTGCCGGACTTCTTCCTCAGGGTTCTTGTTGGTGGCCGAGATCAGACGAATGCTGACTCTCACCAGCTCGTTTCCCCCAACGCGCTCGAATTCCCTCTCTTGGAGCACCCGGAGAATTTTCGCCTGCGTGGAGAGGCTCATTTCCCCGATTTCATCCAGGAATACGGTTCCTCCGTCGGCCAGCTCAAATTTACCGATCCTTCTGGACGCCGCACCCGTGAAGGCGCCCTTCTCGTGGCCGAAGAGTTCGCTCTCCAGCAATGATTCGGGCAGGGCCGTACAATTAACAGCCACGAAGGGTTTGCTACGCCTGACCCCGGAATGGTTGTGTATGGCTCTGGCAAAGAGCTCTTTACCGGTACCGCTTTCCCCCTGGATGAGCACCGTGACATCGCTGTCCAAGATTTTTTCCACGGCCTGGAAGACTTCCTGCATGGAGCCGCTCTGCCCCACGATGTTTTCGAACCGGTATCTATGATTCAGTTCCGACCGCAGGCTCTGGAGCTCTGTTTCCAGGGCGTTGGCCTCCAAGGCGTTTTTAACAGTCACCTTCAACCGCTCGCCGGGAAATGGCTTTGTCAAGAAATCGTACGATCCCAGCTTCATAGAGAAAACGGCCTTCTCGATAGTGCCGTGGGCCGTCATGATGACGACGGGTAGATGACGAACCCGCTCCTTGATCTTCTTCAGTGTTTCCATGCCGTCGATGCCCGGCATCTGGAGGTCCAGGAGCACCAAATCCACGTTTTCCTCGTCCAGTTTCCTGAGACAGGCCTCACCATTCTGGGCCTGAATGACCTTGTACTGTTTGGTCTTGGTCAGAATGTCCTCGATCAGTCGCCGGGTGTTTTTATCGTCATCGACAACCATGATTTTTTTCTTCTGCATGCGTTCGTCTCCTTTCCCCTCAGGAGCGCAAAACGGGTTTTAAAATGCTTTCCAGCGTTCCACTGTTTTCCTTGAGTTCGCATTCGATTCTCAGAAAATACATCGGGATTTTCCACGCTTCTTGGAGGGATACACGGATGCTGTCTTTTTCCGTCGTAACGACGGCTTCTGCCTTAAGCCTGTCGGCCCGCATGAAGATTTCGGACAGATCCTTGTCCGTGTACCAGTGGTGATCCCTGAATGTCAAGAATTCTCGGATATCGACTCCCAACGTCTCCAGCGTATTCCGAAAGGATGTTGGATTCCCGATGCCCGCAAAGGCCAGGACGGCTTTTCCACGAAATTCATTTTTCGGTTGTTTCTGCCCATCGCTCATGGAAACCCATTCAACGGACCGGTGGATGGCCGTCAGCATGGGTGCCTGAGACCAGCGCCGGATTTGAGTCATGACAGTGGTCAAATTTTTACCCTGATCCACGCGGGAGAATAGGACGGCGTCCGCCCTGCTCAAGCGGGACAATGGTTCCCGAAGTGGGCCGGCGGGAATCAACCGGCCGTTTCCCCAGGGATTTGTCGAATCGATGATGACCAGGTCCAGATCTCTTTTCAGTCGATGATGCTGGAATGCGTCGTCGAGAATGAGAACGTTACAACCGAACGATTCGATGGCCTTTTGTCCGGCTTTGGCCCTGTTCTTTCCCACCACGACAGAAATCCCGTCCAAACTGCGGGCTAAAAGGATCGGCTCGTCGCCGGCTTTCCGTGGGGTCTCCAAGATGTTCCTGCCGTCGGAAACGACGAGGATTTCTTTTTCGTGTCTGCCATAGCCACGGCTCAGAATCCCCACGCGAAATCCTTTTTTCACTAGGAGTCTTGCCAGGGTGGCTACCACGGGTGTTTTTCCCGTACCCCCGACCGTGATGTTGCCCACACTGATGACTCTGGCCCGCAGGCGCACCGACGGGAGAATCCGCCGTCTATACAGCATCATGCGTAAGGATTCTCCGCAGCCGTACAAAAACGAGAACGGCCACATCAATGTGCCCCAGAGAGGGCTGTTCCAGAGATTCATCATTCGAGAACCCAGGAGGTTATTGTGTGTTTGCGTCGATAAACTCCATCACGGCCTCGGCGGCTCTTTCCGTGGCCCCCTTGTCTCCCAATATATCCGAGACCTTCTTTAGTTCTTGTATCACGATTTTAAGTTTAACGCTATCCAACAGAAAGACCGATATAACTTCTGCGATTTTTTCCGCTCTCGCTTCCTTCTGAATGAGTTCGGGAACGACGTCACGGCCGGCAACGATGTTGACGAGTCCGATGTGTTTCAGGCGGACCAGGGCTCGTCCGATGAGATACGAGATACGGGACATCCGGTAGAGTATGACCATCGGGGTGCCGAGAATGGCCGTTTCCAGTGTGGCCGTTCCCGATGCGACCATCACAGCATCGCAGTGACTCATGACGTGATACGTATGATTTCGCACCGGACGAACCGAAGCTCCTCGTTTCAAGAAAGGAGCGTAAACAGCATCGGTCAAGGCAGGAGCCAGGCCGACGACGGCCTGAAGGTCGGGCATCGTCTTCTGCAGAATTTTTACGGCTTTGATCATCTCGGGTAATAGTCTCCGGATTTCCTGTTCCCGCGAGCCAGGCAAAAGGCCAACAGTGGGACGGTTCGGATCCAGTCCTAATTCCTGAAAAAATGAGGTCTTGTTCTGCCGCACCCGGACGACATCCTTCAGGGGATGGCCGACAAACCGGACATCCAGACCTTCTTTTTGATACAGGTCCGTTTCAAACGGGAAGAAGACGAGCATCCGATCCACGCGCCGAGCGATTTTCTTGACCCGTTTTTGACCCCACGCCCATACCTGGGGACTGATGTAGTAGAGTACATGGAAGCCCCGTTTTTTCGCAGCCTTGGCGAATCTCAGGTTGAAACCGGGATAATCGACGAGAATCACGAGGCGAGGACGTCGCTCTTCCATTAGTGCAACCATCCTACGGAAGACTCTCCAGACAAAGGGCAGATGCTTCAACACCTCGAAGAAGCCCAGGAAAGCCATGTCCCGTATATGATAGATGGTTTCGACCCGCTGTTCGGTCATTCCATCGCCGCCGATGCCGAAGAAATGTAAATCGGGCCGTTTTTTTTTCAACCGGCGGACAAGACCGGCTGCGTGTATGTCGCCCGACGTCTCTCCGGCGATGATCATGATGGATTTCCGATGCATCTCCCCGTCTCTATTTCCAGTCATGGCTTTTGTTCGATGAATGAAAAAGGATGTCTGATTATGTTCGCATTTGATCCATAACCTGAATGGCTACGGCAAGGGCCTCCTTGCCTTCCCGACCGGTTACAGCGGCTGGTTTCTGGCCGGCCACTGTGCGGACAAAAGCCTCCAGCTCGACACGCAATCCGCCCTCTTCGGGAACATCGGGACGGAGGTAGACGATCTGTTTTTTCCTGTTGCCCACACCGATCTCTCCCATGACCATGTCCCGGTCTGCCTTGCGTTCCGTGAGCTTATAAATCTCCGAGAATTTCTGGAGGAAGTCCACGGAGATGTATGTATCTTTTTGGAACAAGCGCATTTTTCGCATTTTCTTCTGGGAGATGCGGCTGGCCGTCAGGTTGGCCACACATCCGTTCTCGAATCGAATGCGCGCGTTGGCGATGTCCACGGATTCCGATACCACGGCGACACCGCTGGCATCCACGCTCTGTATCGGGCTTTTGACCAGGCTGAGGATGATGTCGATGTCATGAATCATCAAATCCAAGACCACGGCCACTTCGGTGCCCCGGGGATTGAAGGGGGCCAACCGATGCGATTCGATGAACTTGGGTTTGAGCTCTATACCTTGGAGTCCCCGAACAGCGGGATTGAACCGTTCCACATGACCCACTTGAAGAACGACGCTCCGTTCTTCGGCCATGCGGATCAGCTCTTGGGCCTGGTCTACCGTTTCGGTGATGGGTTTCTCGATGAGACAGTGAATTCCCCGTTCCAGCACGTGTTTCCCCACGGAGAAGTGGTGATCCGTGGGTACGGCAACGCTCACGGCATCGACAGCATCCAGCAATGCATCGATGTCCTTGAGTGCTTGGCAGCGACCTTCTGCAGCCACATGCGCTGCCTTTTCTGCGTCCATATCAGTGACACCGACGAGTTCGACCTCGGGTATCTGGGCATAGTTGAGCGCATGAAACCGGCCCAGGTGGCCGACACCGATGACACCGACTCGAATTTTATCCAAATAAGGCTCCTTATAAAATATAATGTCTTCAAAATGTCCATTTTGAAACGTTTTAATGTAATACAATAAGGCTGGAGAGTCAACTTGTTTATTTTTCGGTTGACATTTTCGTGCAATTTTTTATATTGCATTTCCCGATGATTCCCTAATGTCGTATAAAACTTCAGGGTTAAAATCGGGAGTAAGAAAAAGATGTTTTCAGGAGG
>CAZTKR010000051.1:0-17483 GCA_964614115.1 uncultured bacterium
TAAAATGGAAGACACTCCCGGATCCTCCTTCTCTGTCCCCATCTCTCTCCCAAGGACTTTCTACCCAGATGTTACCACCCAGCATTTTAACCAATTTCTGTGAGATGGCTAAACCCAAGCCGGTGCCCCCGTATTTGCGTGTTGTAGAGCCGTCGGCTTGCGTAAACGCCTTAAAAATAGCCTCTTGTTTATCGGCCGGAATGCCGATGCCCGTATCACTCACAGTAACATGTACAACGACGTGATCGTCGGTCTGGGTGTCGATTCCCGCCTGAAGGACGACTTCTCCCTTTTCTGTGAATTTGATGGCATTACTCAGTAGATTGATCATGATTTGACTGAGTCTTCTGGGATCACCGATCAGGCTATCGGGCACTTCCGGAAGCACATGGGATACCAGCTCGAGCCCTTTTTCGACGGCACGAAAACCCAACGTTTGAATGCTGTCGTCAACGGTATCCCGGAGGCTGAAATCGATGGATTCAATCTCCAGCTTTCCTGCTTCGATTTTGGAGAAATCGAGAATGTCGTTGATCACAGCAAGGAGTAGTTCCGCCGACGATTTAACGGCATCCAGGTATTCCTGCTGAACGGTCGTTAACGCCGTATCCAGGGCGAGTTCCGTCATACCGATGATCCCATTCAAGGGTGTGCGGATCTCATGACTCATGTTGGCCAGGAACTCACTCTTGGTGGCATTGGCAATCTCAGCCTCAACAGCCAGAATATTGGCCCTCTCGATGGCCATCTTCAGTTCGTTATTCATGTTCTCGGCCACGTCTTTTGCCCTTTTCAGTTCGGCTTCGGACTGCTTCTGTTCCGTGATATCCGTATAGACGGCAACAACCCCCTGCTCTTCATCATTGATGATGATGGGCGAAGCGGCAACGATGACATTAACGGGTTTCCCGTCATTCCTTACGCGTACCGTCTCTCTGGGAGGAACTTTATTCCTTTTTTCCATATATTCTGTCAGGGCTCTGGCCTCCTCCACCGTATTCTGGTCTGTAATCACATCATCTATGTTCTTCCCTAATACCTCCTCACGCTTGTACCCGAATACTGATTGAGCACCCGGATTCCACTCCTGTATCAGATTCTTGGGATCGAGGGTCACGATCGCATCCGGTGCATTGTACAACACCGATTCCAGATACTTCTGCCGTTTCTCGATTTCCCTCTCTGCCTGTTTAAACTCGGTAATGTCGGTGAACACGGCCATGATGCCTGCATAACGTTCACCCTCGAACATCGATCTGCCGCTGACCAGAACCGGGATGTGTCGACCCTCCTTGCTCAACAATTCCACCTCGTATCGGCTCGTCTTCCCTTCTCTCCAGAGTCCTTCGGCCTCTTCAATGAGGGCATGTTTATCCGGGGCAATAATCTTATCCCAACCCTGACCGATCAATGCCTTGGGGGGATAGCCTAGCAGACGTTCAGTTGCTGGATTGACGAATGTAATGATTCCTTTCTCATCTTGGACGATTATTCCCTCACTCATGTTCTGGACAATGCCCTCGTTGAACTCTTTAAGACGCCTAATCTCCTCGCCTACACGTTTCTGTTCGGTGACGTCTTGCACCTCTACGATCATGTGGAGAGGTTTCCCTTGTGTATCCCTGAGCAACGCCACACTCGTCTCACCCCAAACCACATGACCATCTGTGTGCAGGTACCTCTCTTCCATATGGGGATTGTCATTCTCAACATCGCCTTGAATCCATCGATCGATCATCTGCCGGATTTCCTTTCGATCTTCACGATGGATGATATCGGTGATTTTCTTGTTGAGAAATTCGTCCTGTGAGTATCCCAGCATGTCGAGAAAGGAACGGTTTACCATGATGGACTTGCCGTCCAAATCTGTTAAAACCATGCCGATGGGAGCCGATTCAAACACGTTTCGAAACCGTTCCTCACTCTCTCTCACGGCCTCTTCCGCTCGTTTGCGCTCCGTGATGTCCATGACCACGGCCATGGTCTCGATATAACTCCCATCCTTGGACGTCAGGGGTGATGCGGAAACCAGTACGTCGATAATACAACCATCACGCCGACGCAACCGTGTTTCGTAATGTCCTGAAAGGCCTTTTTTACGAGCTTCGGTATTCTTCTTTAATAAGGTGAATCCCTCGGGATCGGTGAGCTTGGAAAGATTCATTCCCACGAGTTCATCCTGAGTAAAACCCAGCATGTCCGCGTAGGCGGCGTTCACAAACGTCAAATTTTCTTCAGAATCGACAATAGCTATACCAACAATGGCCATCTCGGCCACGGCACGGTATCGCTCTTCACTCTTCCTCAGCGCTTCTCCTTTCTGTTTCTCATCGATCACATAGGCAAGGTAACTGGCGATGGATTGAAGAACGGATACGTCCTCATCGGTAAATACATCCTGATGATTATCCTGAATATCCAGCACACCTATGACCTGGTTTTGAACAAGCAGAGGAATGGCCATTTCGGCTTTTGTTTTTTTCTGAAAATGAACGACATAGGCTGGCTCTCTCGTCACATCATTGGCCACGACGATCTGCTTTAATTCCGCTGCTTTACCGATAATGCCCTCTCCGAGATTCTGACGATGGCCCCTGGGAGTAGGTGTTCCCATATCATTCCAGCCTACAAGATGGACGATATCCATCGTCTCTTCTTCTAACAAATTTATAGAAACTTTAGCATATCCAAACGTATTGCCGATACTCTCTGCGGCCGCATCCAATATGGTTTCAAGATCCTCGTTCATGGGTATCTTACTCTGAATGCGATCGACCAATTCGAGTTGTGAGTTCCTCCGTTTGATGACGGCTTCTGTACGTTTGCGTTCAGTCACGTCTCGAAATACAAACACGGCTCCCGTCACATTCCCGCAATCATCTCGAATAGGCGCGCCACTGCTTTCAATCTGAACCTTTTTCCCATCTTTTGTGATGAGTACAGTATGGTTCATTTGCTCTACACTCACACCCTTACGTATAATATCGCCAGCCGGATCCTTATCTTTCTTTTTTGTCTTTTCGTCAATCACGTGATATACATTCGAAAGTGGCTGTTGTACAGCTTCCTCCTGTTTCCATCCTGTCACCGACTCGGCCACGGCGTTCATGAATGTGATGGAGCTCTGTTCGTCTGTGGCAATCACACCATCCCCAATGCTCTTCAAAGTCGTAGAGAGCCATTCTTCGCTCTCCCTCAACCTCTTTTCCATCTTCGACCTGTAGAGGGCCATTTCGATGTTGGTATGGAGTTCCCTCTCCTCGAACGGCTTGAGGAGATACCCGAATGGTTCAGCGATTTTGGCACGCTGAAGCGTGTCGTTATCGGCGTAAGCCGTTAGATAAACGACGGGAATGCCATAGCGAGTCCGAATCTGCTCGGCTGCTTCGATGCCGTCCATTTCGCCCTTGAGCTTAATATCCATCAAAACCAGATCGGGACGGATCTCACAGGCTTTTTGAATAGCCTCTTTTCCTGTTGAAGCCGACTCGGGAACCTGGTAGCCAATGTTTTTTAGCCGATCAACAATTTCTAATGCGACGATTTTTTCGTCTTCAACAACCAAAACCTGAGCGCGTGACATGAACAAGACTCCTCTTCAGAATTCGTTTCGTTTATACACCCTTTCATCCACACTCTGTCGAACGTGAGTGACAGCGTTACTATGTCATCCTACGCCTCAACTTTCTTCAGAGCCAGCTTTATCAAAAACTTCTTACCGTCGGCCTGCAAGATTGTCTCGGGAATTCGATCGCTCCCGACGACAACCAAACTGTAGTTACTGCCCATGATAACCGTCGGTAATGACATCTTGAAAGCCTCGTGGCCATCATTATAACTCTCGGCAAAGATCGCCTTGAACCGACCTCCAATCATATTCACCACCTCTCCCATCGCATCCCATACATCGGCCTTTTCGAGATCGGCCATATCCGTGACGAGTAACTTGGACGTCACCTGGTAGGCGAGGTCTTCTCCGCATTGCAAGGATAAAAAACCATGCCATTCGCCGGCAAAGCCTATGGTGGCACACACATGCATCTCTCCGTTGAAAAGTGCTTCCTCTTGTGCTGCCTCTTGTCTCACATGCAATGTGATCATTTTTTCGAAGACTTCTGTCGTCGAATGGACTACGAGTGTTTTCAATATGTCATCGTTCATACATCCCTATCTGATTATTTCCCTCTATTCGACATTGACGACATGTCAGGCCTTTTTCAACGCCAATTCAATGTAAAAATTACCATGGTCAGTATCGAACAGCACACAATATCTGGGCGCATCCGTGACGGCATGGGTAACGTAATCCTCCCCGCAAATAACAGAGGGCACCGATTGCTCGAATACCTGTTCTTCGGTATGGACGCTCTCGGCCAAGCGTGCCTTGTAATGACCTGCAATCATGTTGGCAATCTCGCCCAAGGCATCTCGTACATCCTCTTGTGAAAGCTTGTCAAAATCCATGCTGAGCATGGACCCACCCACGCAGCGTGCAAACGTTTCGGAACAATGGATGGCAGTAAGACCCATGTAGGCACCTGCGAAACCGACCATGGCGGTTAAATGCCTATTGGGAATTCGTATTTCTTCTTCATATTTCTGCCCTTTAACATCCATGAACACCATACTCTTGAAAACCGTTTCTGTGGTCTTCATCACGTCCCCGATGATTTGATTTTCGTCCATAATATTACCCTTTCTTTAAGATAAAAATGCCTGATTATCCTGCATAAAAGGCGATCTCATCGGCCAAATCGTCCAGGAGAACGATTTGGTCGATGATACCTTTATCCACACACACCTTGGGCATCCCATAGACCACGCATGAGGACTCTTCTTGAGCCAGCGTCGTGCCTCCCTTTTCTTTGATTCGTGTCATGCCCTTCAATCCATCGGAACCCATCCCCGTCATGATCACACCCAATGTTCTCCCGTAATAATTTTCGGCCACCGACTCCATCATCACATCCACCGACGGTACGAAAAGTAACTCCTGAGGCTCCGAATTCAACAGGATTCGTAGGCGACCCGGCTTCTCCTCCTTCACCTTCATATGAATACCTCCAGGCGCCATGTAAGCACAGCCAGGTTCCAGCACATCCCCCTCGGCAGCCTCCTTCACCGAAATCAAAGAAATAGCATCGAGCCGTCGGGCAAATGGCCCTGTAAATGTTGGAGGCATATGCTGTACGATAAGCATGCTCGATTGAAAATCGGCAGGAATCTTCGGCAGCATATGGTGAAGCGCCAGAGGACCTCCAGTGGAAACCCCCAGGGCAACAATACGGCATTTCTTCTTGCATGTCCTGTCCTTTGGTTTTTGCGGACCCCTTTGTTCCTCAGAGAGATTTTCTCTCAGTGAAAAAAGCGATCCCCCCTTCAATCGTTCCCAACGATGCTTCCGCACGATAGCCCGAATCTTTTGCCTTAGTTGCTCTGCCACTTTCACGATATCCAGATTTACATAAGACTTACCGCCCTTGGGAATGAAATCGATGGCTCCTAATTCCAAAGCTTTGAATGTTGCATCGGCACCTTCTTCTGTAAGAGCGCTAATCATGATTACCGGCAACGGCTTTTCTTTCATGATTCTTTGGAGAGCCGTCAGACCATCCATTACCGGCATCTCGATATCCATAGTAACGATATCGGGTTTAAGGTCTTGGATTTTATACAGCGCCTCCTCGCCGTTCCTGGCCACACCAGCGACCTCTATTGTAGAGTCCTCTTCCATCATCTTTCGCAGTGCAACACGCATGAAGGCCGAATCATCCACAACCAGCACACGAATTTTTCCGTTTTTCTCAACGATCATACACGTTCCTTATCTTACGGCAGTTTGAGGTTCGACAACATCCTGATTCTGATCTTGATAGACCTGACTGACCACTCTTTTTACCTCATCGACCATCCCATCCAGGTCCAGAGTAAACCGCTCTAAATCGATGTTATTTAAATCGGGGTTCATTTCCGACAGCCTTTTCCAAGCAGGCTCGTCCTTGAACGAGATCTGCATTGCTTGTTCATAACCGTAGTCCAACCCACGTACTTTGCAGAAGAGGTTTGCCAGGACAACGATGGAAACAAGCTGAGGATTGATTTCCGCCTTTTCCAATGAATGGTGGCGTGATATCACCTCTGCCAGTTCTTCCGAGAATCCCCACTGCTCTTTGAACCAACCGCTAAAATCAGTATGGTTAATGCCGATGATCCGGCTCTCCGCCTCGTAAAAAGGAATATTTTCGTTCTGGACCAGGTTGATGACATCATCGAATGTTTTCACATCAAATTGGCTCAATACCACTTCTCCGATATCATGCATGAGTCCGGCCAGATAAGCATTTTCTAGATCCTTATAACCAATCTTCTTGGCAATGTCTCGGCTGATCATGGCACAGCCCAGACCATGTTCCCAAATGGCCGCAGTCCGGAAAGACGGATTGCGAGATTGGAACGTGTTGAATAGAGACGTGGTCAGCACGATACTACGTATCTGATGAAGCCCCAGGTATACGATGGCTTCACGCACAGAAGTAATGTGGCGTCGAATTCCCCAGAAGGCAGAATTCACCAGTCGGATCATCCGAGCGGTCAGTACTTTGTCCATCATGATCGCATCGGCAATATCCTCCATCTCGGCATCGGGATTATCAGACATATTGAGGATACGTACCACGGCCTCAGGCAGTGTCGGCATGGGCCTGGCCTTGGCAATGTACGTTTCGATAATATCCAACTTCTGTTTCGAATCCATCATCACCCTCTATATATGAGCGACCTTACAGTACACGATTCCACCTGGAAAATGAATCAACTTAAAACGGTCGTTGATTCCAAAAAGTGATTCAGAGAAACCAATAAACAAGTGGCCTCCCAGAACAAGGCTGTTAAAGAAGTGTTGAATCACTCTTTTCTTTGATTCCAGGTCAAAATAGATCAGTACATTCTTGCAGAAAACAATATCATATCCCTTCATGAATAACATGGCCATATCATCGTTCAGGTTAAGATGGGAAAACTTGACAAACCGTTTGAGACAATCCTTAACTTTAAAGTACCCGTCGACCGCTTCGATATACTTGCTTTTATAGTCTTCTGGCATGTTACGCACAGAGTAATCACTATAAATGCCCTTTTTTGCAATCTCCAGTACACGCTTGCTGATATCCGTTCCTCTTACCTCAATATCCCAGCCGGCTAAAATATCCGAACTCAACTCATCGATAACCATGGCAATGCTGTATACCTCTTCGCCCGAAGAACAGCCGGCACTCCAAATTTTAAGGTTTTTCACGGCATTGTTGGACTTGGCTTTGATGATCTCCGGCAATACCATTTTCTTCAGAGCACTGAATTGCGGCTTATTCCGGAAAAAGCTGGTTTCATTGATGGTAAGTTCATTCATGAGATTATGAAACTCATCAATCCGGCATTTCCCATTCTTCAAGTATTGGATGTATTCAGAAAACGAAGGGATTCCCAGAGCATCCATACGCCGCAGGAATCGACTCTCAAAATAGTACCTTTTCTCATCCGGGAAATACATCCCCGTCTCCTGATAGACCAAGTCTCTCAGCTCAAGAATATCGTTCATATACCCACTCTTTCGTTTGTACTACACCAAATCAGCAACCGTACCGCAATCCACGATGAGACGCACGCGTCCATCTCCCGTTATCGTACCTCCAGCAATACCCGATACATTCCCCAAATACTCTCCCAATGATTTAATCACAACCTCCTCCTGCCCCAAGAGTTTATCCACAACCAATCCGAACCTTTTTTCAGCTACACCGATCAACACCACATATCCGTAGCCCGTCTTTTGACGTTTTTCGTTTTTGCCATCATCGATTTTGTACAACCTGCTTAAGTAGAAAAGAGGTATGACAGAGTCCCGATGGCAAATGACTTCGCGTCGGTCCACCATTTTGATCTCTTTCAGGGAAATGCGCAGAGTCTCGATGACCGAAGCCAGGGGAATGGCATAGATGTCGTCGGACACCTGAACCATCAGAGCCTGTATTACAGCCAGAGTCAGGGGAAGCTTTAGTATCAATTCGGTTCCTACATTCACCTGGCTCTGAACATCGATGATTCCGCTCAGATTCCGGATATTCATCTTCACAACGTCCATGCCCACACCACGTCCCGAGATGTTACTGACCGTTTCGGCCGTGCTGAACCCGGGCTCGAAAATCAGCTGAATAATGTCCTGCTTTCCCATGGTTTGCAACTGAGCGGATGTGATCATCTTGCGTTCCAGGGCACGCTGCTTCACCTTTTCTATATCGACTCCATGCCCGTCATCCTTGATCGAGACAACGATATGATTCCCTTCCTGAATAGCAGATAGGTGAACGGTTCCGACCTTGCCTTTACCCATTTTTTCCCGAACTTCCTGGGATTCGATGCCGTGGTCAATGGCATTTCGAAGCAGATGAACCAGCGGATCGCCCAGTTGGTCGATCACCGTCTTGTCCAGTTCAGTCTCACCACCCGACATGACCAGTTCCACTTCTTTGTGCATTTCCCGGGCGATTTTCCTCACCAATCGGGGGAATTTTCGGAAGAGCCGGTCAATAGGTACCATACGCGTTTTAAGCACCGACAGTTGAAGCTCAC
This sequence comes from uncultured bacterium, assembly GCA_964614115.1. Taxonomy (GTDB): domain Bacteria; phylum Zhuqueibacterota; class QNDG01; order QNDG01; family DSAB01; genus CAZTKR01. The sequence continues at coordinate 8,626 of CAZTKR010000051.1, forward strand.
TCGTAATAAAATGAATCTTTTCCGTGGTGTCCACGATCTTCTCCGAGTAATCGCCCACGTTCTGGCTCACCCTGAACTCACGGTTAATCTGCAGCAGCCGATTCCGTTCTAGGACAAGCTCTCCCACCAGATTCATCAAGTCATCCAGCCGGTCCGTACCCACACGGATCGTCGAAGATTCCATATCATGGAAAGCGTCTTTGGTATCGGCCTTCTCCCGTGGGGATGGTTCGGACTTTTTCGCGGCCTTCTGTTCTGCACCATCGTCTTCCTGTGATGGTAGAGAGGGCGGAGCGGTTTCTTCCTGCTCTGCATCCATGAGTTTGCCCGATTTAATCTTTCCCAGGTTGGCCAGTATGTATGTGAGATCGATGGTGTGAACATTCTTATCTTTAATCTGCCGTACGAGAACCTTTAACTTGTCTGTGGCCTCCAGGAGAATGTCCATCACAACAGGCGTTACGATTCTTTCTCCGTTCCGTAGCATGTGGAGTACATCCTCTGCGGCATGCCCCAGCTCTACAAGCTGATCGAATCCGAGGAAGCTTGACGTTCCTTTAATCGTATGAACAGCACGAAATATGCGGTTTAATAAATCCTGATTTTGTGGATCCGATTCCAGACGGACCAGATCATTATCCAGGTTTTCCAGAAGGTCGCGGGTTTCGTCAAGAAATTCTTTTATCAACTCAGGGTCAGCAACCATGGTCTGCATCGTGTGCTTCCTTTCTCTATAAAAGTCATGACTCCAAATAGATGCATCATGAGTACAATAAACCGTTGTCTACGAGTTGATTTTTCCCCTTCAAGGCACTGGCAACCACGGTACGTACTTTATCGTATGAGAACGGCTTAGATAACACATAATCGATACCGATATGTTCGGAATGAGCCTGAGCGGCGGCAGCATCGGCTCCGATGCCCGTAACAAGGACGATTTTTTGATCCGGTTTTATTTGTTTCATCTCTCTGGCTATCTCGAATCCATTTCTTTCAGGCATCAATACATCCATGAGAACCAAATCAAAAACATCTTCGGCAAACTGCTTCAGGGCGACGTCACCCGAATCGGATACGGTGACCGTATACCCCAAGCGCGATAAAATTCTCTGGAGTACTTCTAAAACGATGTGTTCATCATCAACTACGAGTACGTTCTTCATTATCTGGCTCCTTCACCTCATCCTTGCGCTCTACCGAGGCCAACACATCTTCTGTCTTTTCCTTGTTCACCGCCAAATCATCCGTTAAGCAGAGGATACGATCTTCTCCGATGATCTTGGCAAGCTGGTCTTGGACTTGCCGAGGTGATTCCACGACCAGGAAATAGATGATATTATCCAAATTGTCCAAGACCGTTTTTTTCGTGTGGTCTTCCAAACCTTCCCTGATCTTACTCCACGATAACAGAAAATACCGAATTTCCTTCATGGCCACCGCAACGACAAAATCTTTTAATGTCCCGTCCCTTAGACCTTCCATGATATGCCTTATCAGCCCGTCGAATTCGGTAAATATCATGGAACCACCAAAGCCCAGCACCTTGAACTGGCTCTCGACGATACGAGTCCAAATCTCTGTACTGCTAAAAATCAATACGGTATACTTTTGGGCAAGGAGCTGTTCCTTGATCTGCTGAGGTACGTCCTCAACTTGGCTTTCTCGCTTTCTGCGAGCCACTCTCTCTTGAAACTGCATGGCCCGCCTCTCTCGAATCAAATCGGCTGGCGATCCGCTGGATGGCCCTGGTCCCACGTCGATACCACCGGCGGCGCCCTGGTTCCCTGCTCCGAGATAATCGGCCATCTTCGAGAGCATTTGAGGATCGACCTGCTTTTTTAACTCTTCGAGATACTTTTTTTTGGCTTCATCCATCGTTCGTCTATATCCTTTTTATCGTACCGTGACAGTCACTCTCCCGTATATCACGCCTTCCATACCCTCCACTTTTAGGGTAGGTAGTGGGTCGGAAAATCGACATTCCGACCCACTCTCTTTTGAAAAGGAAGAAAAAGAGGATATCCTCGAGTCATACGTATTTTTCCCACGTCAATAAAAACTGTATTCATTATTCCTGACTCAGACAAACGACCGTCTCGTCGATCCGATGAATCTCAGGAACAACCTCATGCGCCGTGTCACATCCATCTCTTCTATTCTTTGTCTGTACTGGCTGGACATCCTCCCGGAGCCTGAACTGCAAGACCAGATTTTTCAGTGCCTCTGTCTGCCGGTTGAGCTGCTCGGCCGTGTCCGATATGGCTTCTGCGCCATTGGCCGACTGTCTGGTGACCGTGTTGATGGCTTCGACATTCTTGGATATCTCCTCAGCCCCAGAACTCATCTGCTCCGTTGCGGCGGCCATCTGATGGATCATATCCATGGCCTGGGTGACCTGCTGTATAATTTCATTCAAGACCGACTGCGTCTTGAGCATTCTGTCTTTTCCCTGATTAACGACTGATCGAACCGTTTCCGTCGAACTCGCTGCCTCTTTTGTATCGTCCTGAATGGCCTGAATCATCTCTACGATTTCCTGGGTAGCCTTGGTCGTTCGTTCCGCCAGTTTCCGAACTTCGTCGGCTACAACCGCAAATCCGCGCCCCTGTTCGCCGGCGCGTGCAGCCTCGATGGCCGCATTAAGGGCCAGCAGATTCGTCTGATCGGCGATATCATCGATGACCTGGATGATGTCACCAATCTGATCGGCACGGCCCGAGAGCGACTGAACGATTTCTTCCGTCTTGCCGGTAGACAGGGCGATTTCATCCATCCCCTCCTGGGTCGTCTGCATAACCTGAGATCCTTCCTGGGCTTTGGCATTGGCCTGTTCCGTAATTTTTACCGTCTGATTTGCATTCTGAGAGTTTTCCAGAATGGATGCCGCCATCTGCTGTATGCTGGTGGCTACTTCACTGGTCTGCGTTGTTTGTTCCTCCACGCCCGTGGCCATTTGAGTCGTGGTCGCGTGTATTTCGACCGCCGCTTGGGCCACCATCTCCGTGGTCTTTCTGACCTGACCTATCAACCGGCTTAAGTTCTCACTCATCGTATCCAGGGATTGTCCAAGTTCTCCAATTTCATCGCTGGCGATAAAATCCAACCGGTGGACCGACAGGTCGTTCTCCGAAATCTGCTGTGCAACGGCTGCTGCTTTCTTGATAGGATCGGCCATACGAACGCTCATCCAAAGTCCCAACGAACCGACGGCCACAGCCATCACGATACCGATGCCTAAAACAACCCCCACCGTTGCGTTGATGGGTGACTCGACTTCGGCTTCGTCAATCTCTGCTATAACAGCCCATCGCGTTCCCAGAATATCCAGCGGACTGTACACCGATAGGACGGAGCGGCCCTGGTAGCTTGTGATGATTTTTTGCCCGGATTTCTCGGATAAAGCTTCACGAGAGGCTTCCGTATCGACTCCGTTATTCTCTATCGGTCCGGTAAAGGAAGCGATCACCGAATGGCCTAGAGAGTCGAAATACGAATCGGACCGCATTCTTTTATCCGGACCCACTAAATATGTCTCTCCCGTCTGACCCATGCCATCCCGTTCTTGCATGATATCGTTGATGGTATCCAGTGAAAGCTGCAGTCCCAGAACGGCTACGGGTTCACCGATCTCATCCAGAATGGGTGCCCCTAAAAAACATGCCGGCCTATTGTTCAGTGGAGCATACGGCTGGAAATCCATAAAAGCCAAAGCTTCCGATTGCACCACCTGACGCCAGAGGTCTGCCAAACCGCTGTTCCTCAGAGGTCCGGATGAGAGGTTTGTGCCAAGGTCAGCTCTCCTGCCCACGGTATACAGCACATGCCCTTGCGACCAGTCGATGATAAATAGATTGGCATAACCCTTGGTTGCCGTAAAATCTTCCAGGCGTATCCCGTATAGCCCGTTACAGATTTCCATATGCTCGGCTGTGGAAATATTGAGAGCTTCGTCAGACCCTGTTCGCATCGAATCAGAGTACGATTTCATCTCATAAAACATGCCGATGGCGTCGCTGCCATGAGCTACCACTTCCACATCGCTGCTACGCTCTCTGAAAAACTGATTGATTTGGATTTTCTTGGTTTTCTGAACGGCTTCCAACTTGGCAAACGCATCTTCCATCATGGCCTGTTTCATCTTACCAATACTCACGATGGCAATGATGAGCAGGGGAACGATTCCCACCACGAGGAATCCACCCATGAGTTTCGGTTTCATCTTGATGTCGTTTATGGTAATCATCAAAGGCACCCCTTTTTTGATACCTCTTGCTGATGTTTAAATCGACGTGTTTTCTGCGTAGGCTTTTTCCTTCATTACAGCATTGCTTTTCGGCGCATACGCTGTTGTAGCCGAAGGTGCGCCTTCAGCATCCGACACGAAAGCATGGTCCCGCAATTTGAACCGATTGACCAGATCCCGCAATCTTTCCGTCTGTTGTGTCAGTCGATCTACCGTCCCTGCCATCTGTTCAGACCCAGCCGTCGATTCCTGAGTTACTCGACTGATGGCTTCGACGTTCTTGGAGATCTCCTCTGCTCCACTGCTCATCTGTTCCGATGCCACAGCGATCTCACGGATCATATCCATCGCCTTCGATACCGACTCGATGATCTTCTTGAGTACCTCTTCGGTCTTGATGGCCATTTCTTTGCCACGATTCACAACAGAACAAGCCGCTTCCATCGACTTGGACGCCTCACGCGTATCGCTCTGGATCGCCTCGATTGTCTCCGAGATTTCGCCCGTTGCTTTTGTGGTTCGTTCGGCCAATTTTCGCACTTCATCGGCTACCACAGCAAAACCCCGACCCTGCTCACCCGCTCTAGCGGCTTCGATGGCCGCATTCAATGCCAACAAATTTGTTTGATCTGCGATATCGTTAATCACTTGTATGATATCTCCGATCTGATCGGCTCGACTCGAGAGCGACTCCACGATCTCCCCGGCCTTCCCTGTCGATGTCACGATCTCTTCCATCCCTTCCAGGGTTGCCTGCATGGCATCCGATCCTTCGGAAGCCTTGGAGCTTGCCTCGCTGGCAATATCAGCACTTCGCATCGCATTCTGGGAATTCTCCACGATGGCCGCCGTCATCTCCTGAACCGCAGCGGCCACATCCCCGGTTTGTGACATCTGCTCTTCTGCACCCGTTGCCATCTGGGCGGATGTGGCACCAATCTCATTGGACGCTGATGCCACTTCCTCGATGTTCATCCGTATCTGAGTAATCAGATCGTGCAATTTATCCACAAAATGGTTGAACCAGCCCACCAATTCGCCTATCTCGTCAGACCGATCTATCTCTAGGCGCTGTGTCAGATCGCCCTCACCTTCTGCAACATCTCGCATCATGCCGACAATCTGTTTTATGGGTTTGGAAATAGTACCCGTGATAAACGCGATACCCACCAGGAGAAGCCCAAAGGTTATGACGATGATAAGCACAGAGTTTTGTGCTAACGTACGCAGTGAACCGTGCATTTCCGCTGCAGATACACTCAACACCAACGACCAATCCAAACATGGAATGCGCGCATGGAGTAAATAAGAATCCTTCCCATGAAAAAATGCCCGGTTTATCCCGCTTTCTTTGCTCATCAAATTTGTTATCGCTAGATCAACATCGCGAAAGTTAACGGGATCGTTCGCCAAATCGGCCATCTGTCTCATCATCAGGGTATCGATATCTGAGTGGTAGACGATCGTCGTATCACTGTTCACGATGAAGGCGGTTCCTGTGTTGAACACATCCAAGTTGGACATCACCCGATCGATATCGTTGATGCCGATATCGATACCACCTGCACCCAGACGCTCTCCTACATCGTTACGAATCAGGCGGCTGTAAGCGACCACAATGCCGCTATCCGTACCGGCATCGACGGCTGCCCGATATATGGGTTCATCCCGATCCCAGAGCTCACGATACCAATCACGACTGCTTACCGTATAGTTCGGCCCCGTCCCATCTTCGAAATTATTGGCATAGTACTGTTGTGTCTTCTCACTGGCAAAGAAGACCGCTTTAATACCGTTATCTCTTGCGACAATATCTTTCATATACCCGATAAGTACCTGATAAACGGAATCTACGGAATGATCGTTTGTCATTTCCGTGTGCGTCTCCAGCCAATACAGCAGTTGTGGACTCTGACAAAACGTCCATGCGATTTTTGATTTTTCACTGATATACCCATCCAACCTGCTGGCAACACCCATTACTTTTTCCAATGCCATTCGTTGTGTTTCTTTCGCCAGGGCCTTCTTGGAGAAATTGTAGTATGAAAAAAAAATACCCAATAACATGATACCGTTGATACCAAGAATAAAAATGATCATTCTCTTCCGCATACTGAAATTCTTCAGCATATTTCTCGTCTTTCCCAAATCTGTTAACCGCATCATCGTTCCCTTTCTTTGTTCGCCGATCCTTTGGACTTCTGAGGCCACTTTCCGGAATTCACAATATCTTAGCTCTGCCATCCTTGGTCGGATCCATGGTAAGAGAATTCATGGTCCTCGTGGTTTTATATACGGATTAAAATTTCTGTAATAATCACATTCCCGATGTATCCATTTTTTATCGTATCCAAAAAACATGATGAAGCTCATCTTAGAATCAATCCTTAAATGCGGATGGAACATGCACATTGGGACGCACACCCTGAGACAAGCTTCTGACAACTCCTGAAGAACAGCAGCTGCGCGAGTTCCTGATGACGGGTTATTTCACAATACCCGTCCAAATGACGCCATTTTTTAAGCGCGCCCATCCACTTCTCGGCTGGTTTGCAACTTATGTCCAATGGGCGCTGATTTCATTCGGCCTCTTTCTCCAACCACCACTTTACTGACCCCCCCGTTATGGCGTGCCTTTGCCAAACCGGTTCGATCGCTTTTGTATTCTGCTGTGGCGTTTTCCTTATCTCCCACCAACGTGAATCTGCCCATCAGGTTTCGCAGACTTTCCGTCTCACGGTCCAGTTGCTCCGCTACGGAGGACATTTTCTCAGCACCACTGGCCGACTCTTTTGTAACTGCACTGATGGCTTCCACATTTTTAGAGATCTCCTCTGCCCCGGCGCTCATTTCCTCGGATGCAGCCGCAATCTGCCCCACCATATCCATGGCCTGAGTGACCGATTGAATGATATCTTTTAAAACGGTCTCTGTTTTTGCTGTTGCTTGTTTTCCTTTATTGACTACTTTATGCGCCTCGTCCATAGACTCCGAGGCTTCTTGCGTGTCATTCTGAATAGCCTTAATCGTTTCAGCAATCTCTTTCGTGGCTTTTGTCGTCCTCTCGGCCAATTTGCGCACTTCATCGGCCACAACGGCAAATCCTCGACCTTGCTCGCCTGCTCGGGCCGCCTCGATGGCTGCATTCAAGGCTAAGAGGTTGGTCTGATCGGCGATATCATCGATAACGAGTATGATCTCACCGATCTGTTTGGCCCGATTGGACAGAGAATCGACAATCGTGCCCGTTTTGGTTGTGGCTGTGACGATCTCATCCATCTCCTGTTGCGTGTCATGCATGGTTTCCGTGCCCTCTTTCGCCTTGACGTTGGCCTGCTCAGCAATCTCTGCACTCTGGTTTGCGTTCTGAGAGTTTTGGACGATAGACGCAGCCATCTGCTGAACACTGGTAAATACCTCACTGGCCTGGACGGCCTGCTCTTCCGCCCCGGCAGCCGATTCTGAGGAAATTGTCGTAATCTGATTCGCTGCAGCGGCCACTTTTTCTGTGGACATTCGCGCTTGCCCTACCAGATTGGCCAATTTATCCAGGAACCGGTTGAATCCTTGAGAGAATTCGCCAATCTCATCACGTGCCTCGATATCGAGCCGTTTTGTAAGATCGCCTTCGCCCTCTGCGATCCTCTTGATGATGCTGTTGACACGAAAGAGTGGAATGAGAACCATCCGACTCACATAGAATCCGAAGAGAATGCCCACACCGACAATCAATCCACTCACTAGGAGCACAGCACGACGATTATCCGTTTCCTGCTTTCTGAGATCGTCCAGAGCCAGACTCAACCCCAAGGCTCCGATGGTCTGATCCCCCGTTACAATGGGCAGCTCTGTGGTGAGTATATCATCTTCGTCCCATCCATGACCTTTATTCTTTACACTGTGTGTGTAAAAGGTCTCCCCTCTCGAATTCAGGACCGAGATACTCACCAAGTCTTCCCTGGTTTTAGCCCCGGAAAGAGATGCCTCTACAGATTCTTGGTCCTCGAACTCCAAACCTGTAGAAACACTCTGGCTTAATACCAAGGCCAGTCGTCTTGCTTCTTCCTGCCTGGCTTTAAAGGCTTGCGACGCTTGGCGGGACGGAAAATAAAAATAAACAAATCCCGCTACCAAGAGAACCAGCAACACAACGCCGCCGACGATCTTGGTCCGTAAAGACGTCTGAAGAGTCGAAATACGCATGGCTATCAATCTCCTTTCTACACCAAAAGTGTATCCGAATTTTCCTACGACGGCTCTACTGAATGACTTCCACGATACCGGCATTTTTTATAAACACGTCCGTGAATTTCGGTTTTAAATACTCGTTTTGTTTCAGGTTTAATACCAAGCTCACCGTACTGTCGCTACTTTTGATGATCCCCAAAAGCGCACCCAAATCAGAGTATTCTCTCGAAGAAGTAAAAACGGATATCTGTTTTTCTTTACAATTCTTCAGGATGTAGAGCTGGGTGGATTTTTTCAATAAGACACTCGAATCAAAGATCACCAGGATACTATTTTCCCTCAATTCGCGAATCCTCTTCCCCACATCCGTACTGGTTTCGATAAGGTAGATGGTTGCCTTTACCTTGTTCTGTGCGGCCGCCCGATC
>CAZTKR010000052.1:0-17372 GCA_964614115.1 uncultured bacterium
TTTGGGCCTATACCTATCTAATGCAATTGTTTCGACCCGATATCGTCGAGAAAATCCTGACGACGACCATCGGTTTGCTCGTCGCTGGACTGGCCCTCTATTCTGTACATCGCATCATCGATGCCCAAAAGGTCACGGAAGAAAAAAAGCAGCAATACAATCATTGGGCTACGTACATTTTTATCCTGCTCTACGGACTGGTCTTGATTCGTATATGGGCTTACACGGAACTGTTTCGTTTCTTTGAGAATCCCATCATCGATAAGCTCCTGAAGTCCGGCCTCGTCCTGGGTATCGTCTACTTCGCACTGTTTTTTGTGAGGCGTTACATCAACGCGATGAAAATCGAGATCGCCCAGAAGCATCAGTACCGAAAACGGGCCGGATATGCGGCAGCCCTCATCTATGTGATTATCCTGATTCCTATCTGGGCGGGCAGTACACGCCAGTGGGCCACGGTGCTCTCTGTTATGGGTGCAGGTGTGGCTTTAGCCCTGCATGAAGTCCTGCTCAATTTAGCAGGATGGGTTTATATCATGATCCGTAGGCCGTACCGAACCGGTGATCGCATCGAAATGGGCAATATCCGGGGGGATGTCATCGACATTCAAGTCTTCCAGACCACGCTTCTGGAGATCGGTAATTGGGTGGACGGGGATCAGAGTACGGGACGGGTTATCCACCTTCCCCACGGTCAAATTTTCCGGAATCCTCTGTTCAACTATACCAAGGGTTTTGAATACATATGGCATGAGATATCGATTCTTGTCACGTTTGAGAGCAATTGGGAGAAGGCCAAGGAGATTCTTCTGAATTGCGGCGAGGAAGAGAGTCATGAGATTCAGGAGCAGGTTCAGAAAAAGATCGCCCGGATGGCCCGGGAATTCCTCATCTATTACCGTAAATTCACGCCCATCGTGTACACCAAGATCGAGGAAAGCGGCGTCAAGCTGACCCTGCGATACCTGACCGAAGCAAAAAAGCGACGGACTGGCATCGATAGCATCAGTCGTAAGATACTGACGGCCATCGAAGCGGCCAAGGATATCGAATTTGCCTATCCGACCTATCGAATCTACAAGAGGGGGGAGGAGCAGTCATAGTCGGATGCTATCGTCTCTTCCACGGACAGTGATAATCTTGTCCGCTTTTAAAGGCCAGGAAAACATCCATGGTATGTCGTTTCGGAAATCCTGTCGGTTCTATCAATTCTGACCCAGTCGCCACGGAAGAAGAATCTTATCTATCCCAGCCCCTGATAATTCGACAGGTCTTGTACTATCCATCATCCGATTTCTATCCCCCGAGGTTTGGTCATTCATGGTCGACAATCCATGATTCGAAAGAGTGAAAAAAAAGACCCTCGTCCCTCACGGTGGAAAAAATTTCTGAAGGTCCTATTCCGGATTTTTTTCATCCTCATTCTAGTGCTGTCGATGGGAATTGTCCTGCTTTCACTGTTTTTTCCAGCTGACAAACTCGGCCGGTTCGTTTCAAAACAGCTCTCGGATTCAATGGGGAGAACGGTTCGTATAGAGTCCGTCGTTTTGAGACCCTGGGGGAGATTGGATATTCAAAACGTGACGTTGGGATTTACCGAAGAAGAAGGGATCGATAAGGGGACCCTTCTATCGCTGGATCGTTTGACGATACGATACCGGATTTTTTCGTTATTAAGAAGACGACTGGATATCACCGGCGTCTCCGTAGAAGGCCCGAAGCTGCATGTCATTGCTCTGCCTCTCGAAGGTCGGGAACGGATCGATCAGAAAAAGGACGAAAAAGAGAAAGCGGCTGCCGGGCCACTGCCCGTTTCACTGGTGTTGAAAGGACTCGACCTGAAGGATTTTGATTTTGCCATGACCTTGCCCGATACGTCGGGAGAGCGCGAGCTGGCGATTTCCGGCGTGCATCTCGAGGTGTCGGACGTTCGCGTTCCCAGGGATTATCTCACAGAGCCGGAAAGAATAAGAGGGCGGATCGGTCTTTTTACACGAGACAGTGAGGTTCGATTCAAGGACCCGGCGATGTCCCTGCGCACGGCCGTTGAAATGGAATTGAACATCCAATGGGGAGAAGATAGCCGATGGAACCTCGATGGAAAGCTTACGCTTCGACGGCTTGGCGATCCAGCCGACTCCGGGGCCGGGCTGGACATTGAGATGTCGGGAGAAGGATTCGGCAATAAAATTGATATTGGGAAGGCGGATGTTCGTCTCGGAGATCGCCGGATTCTTAAGATGACGGGACACGTGGATCGGTTGATGGAGGGCGCACCGTTTCACCTTACGCTCGGCAGTGACTCGTTGCATGTCCAAGACCTGGTAAAGACGTTGAAGGACGTGCTTCCCGATACCTTGACGGCAGCCCTCGTGCCGATGAGGGTATATGGAATAATCCATCCTGTAAAGGGGAACGTGTCGGGAGATACCTCACGAATCCGGTTTCGCGTGCGCTCAGAAATACGACAGGGGAGATTCAAAAATCCCGATGAGGGATGGGTTTTAAAAGATGGCAGTGTAGCTGTCGAAGTCAGCGGATCGTGGTTCGAGAACCGGCTTGTCGGTGGACAGGTTCTGGGGCAGGCGGAAGCGAACTCGTTCGACTACGACGTGAACGATTCCGTGACCGTGTCTGCCGAAGGATTTTTCCTCCGTCTCGATTCGGAATTGGATCATGCGTTCATTCCTGTTCAGGGCTCGCTGGATGGCGGTGTCGCAGATTTGCTGGATGGCTCCCTGGGAATGCATTTCGCATGGCATCCATCCCAAGGATCGGGGGATTGGACGGAGAACATGATCGTTGACGGCCGGCTGCGGGCGGACTCCCTCCGCATCGAATCCTTCCCTGGGGGAAGCCCGGAACTGACAGGGAAGATCGACCTGTCCGGCGATTTGAAGGGAAACGGGATAAAGGACATTCGGCTTCATCTCTTGGGTCGGTCGCCGGGAGTCACCTACCCATACGGCGAAGGGGCCGAAACAACTCCGCCGCTGCGTCTGGAATCGGATATTGCCCTTCACGGGGACAGCCTGCTGCAAGAGTGGGTCATAGATAGTGCCTCGGTTCGGATGGATGATATTCTGTCCGGCCGATTCTCGGGATACTTCAGTGCTACCCAGGGAAGGTTCCGGTTGAACCTTGAGCAGGGTTCGTTCGATAACAAAGAGATTCCGACCTATTTTCCCCCGATCCTCAAGGAAGAGTTGGAGGGTATCACGTTATGGGGTCGGGAAGTATTTACCGGAAGGATCGCTGGAGAGACGGTCGGTGATTCTGTTGCCGTTTCCGTCGAAGGTCGAGTCCAATTTGATGACGTGGGTCTTGACCATCCTTTCCAACGGCTGAAGGTGGAGGGACTGGAAGGGGATATCCGTTTTGCAGGAGACCCTGCAAGCATAAGCGGAAACGTGCAGATGGTTGTTCGACGGGCGTTCCTTGAAACGCTGCGTCCCCAGCCTTTTTTGGACAGTCGCCTGACATTCGACTGGCACATGATTCCCCAGGATAGCCTGTGGATCGATTCCGGCAAGATCGAATTGAAGCCGTTTGGTCTGGAAGGAGATTTTTTTCTTGGACTCGGGCAGATGGCCCAGGAGCCGAGAATAGCCGGTGACGCCGAAATTCGCTTCCGGGCCTTTGATTCGTTGAGAGTCGCTCAAGATACGTGGATCGCGGGTAGCATGACCTGTCTGTTACATGGAGAAACACTGGATCTCGAGAAACAATACTTTCGATTGGGTGGGGAATTGAGAATCGAAACGTTGGATGCCGGGGTGAAAGGCCTTTTCTCGTTGAACAAGCTGAGGGGAAGAATGCCCTTTCAGATCGATGCCGATCAGAAGAACATGCGGCTTGTCCTCCATCCGGAGCGACGTCCCCCTTCCTGGGTGGAATACGAGAGTCAGAGAGCGATTATCAGGAGTCTTTCCCCGGAAATCGGGCATGTAAGGGCCGATGCTATCGAAGTTGCCGGGTACCGGTTGAGCGATCTGACTTTCGACGTGAATGTTCACGACGGATACGTCCAGGTACCGTGGTTCAACATGAACGTCCTCGAAGGAAATTTCGGCGGGTCCATCTTCATCAATCTCAAAGAGGGCGACAAGCGGGACATTGCCTATGAGATTCGCGCTCAGGCGTCTCGAATCAACTCGGCGGCTCTGGCGAACGTGGATATTGAGGATGAAGAAGAGACGGAGCTTAACGCTTCCATGGCCTTTCAGGGCCGAGGCATTGATCTCGTTCAAGGTATAGACCTGCAAGGATTTTTTCACATCACAAAAATCGGTCCGAAATTTGCCAGTACGCTTCTTCAGGGAATGGATCCCCGGGGAGAAGACCGCTCGATCCGACTGACCCGGCGATTCTTGAATTCAGGCTGGAAGCCAACGCTTTTCTCGTTTGAACTCCGGCATAGTCATGTGTATCCATCCCTGTTACTCGACCAACCGTGGTTTTCACCCATACGAATACCGGAGAGGCTGGAGTACGGCCGGATTCCACTGGAATTTTTTCTGAAACCGAAGAAACAGTCAGAGTAGAATACCCAGAGGAGATGAAGTATATAATTGGATGCAAGTATTCCGATACGAAATCAAAATACATGGAGGATAAGAACATGCGATCAAGGACCATTCTTATCACCCAGGGCCTGCTGATTGCCCTGGCCGGGCTAAGCTGTAGCATTAAGGCCCCGGAAGTCAGGGTCACGGGAGAAAAGACAGCCCTGGAAAGAGAAGTGCTGGGGACGTATCATCAGATGGAAGAAGACACCTGGATGATCGCTTCGTCGAGGTCTATGAAGGGGGAGGGAGAGGTTAAAATTTCGCCGGAGAAACGGAAAGTGCTGGATGCCCTCCAGGGGCAGAAGTTCAATAAAGACGACATCGATGAATTCAAGAGAAAAGGATACGTGGGCGAGAACAACGAAGGCTTGCTGGAGATACGACCGTCGGATGCGTTGTCCGGCGATACGGAACAGATGAATATGGTGCAAGAGATCGTTCAGGAAGAGAACGACGATCGTGAGATCATCATGGGGCGAGTCATCGAACTCAACGATTCGTTGAAGAAGGAGAACGAGAACGATATTCACTCCATCTTTGCGAAGATGAATCAGGAAAATTCACCCGACGGCACCTGGATTCAAATGCCCGATGGACGATGGGTGAGAAAATAGGTGCCTTCATCTTGGCGAGTCATGGAAATCATCCAAAATCTTAACAAAGCGTTCGAATCTCGTATCCAGGGAATGAAAAGAGGCCTCGTTAGAAAATCCAAGCGAGGGTATCCTGTTGCCCTCTGTATCATCGTTTTTACAGCGTTTGTATCCCTGGTGCCTCATGGTCTGCAGGCTCAGGATATAAAACCTGAGATCCGGCAGATCACGACGCATCCCGATTTGGATTTTTCTCCGGCCGTCTCACCCGATGGCCGATGGCTGGCGTTTGCCTCGACACGATCGGGAAATTTGGATATCTGGATCAAGGAGCTTCCCCGGGGGCATGCCGTCCAGGCCACGACACACAGGGCAGAGGACAGTCATCCCGCCTGGTCTCCCAATGGGAGACAGTTGGCCTTCGTCTCCAAACGGCGAGACGCGCAAGGGGATATCTGGCTGGTAGACCTCGATATGGGCAAAGGGGGAATTCCCAAGGGCGATCCCATTCAGCTCACCCATCATCTGGGTACAGACCGATACCCGGCATTCATATCCCGAGGAAGCCGTATCGTCTTCGACTCGGATCGCGATGGCATGTTCAACCTCTGGATGGTGGAGCTGGGTTCCCGGCAAATCACGCCGTTGACGGTGATGGGAGGGTACGATCCCGCTGCTACTGCCTCCGACGATTGGATTTTGTTTACCTCTTCTCGATCGCACCTGGAAGGGGACCTGTTCTTGATACATACCCAACATCCAGAGGTTTTGGGGGCCAGCCGACGCGTGGCTTATCCCGTGACATGGGGGAATGCATTGGATGGACAGGGCGCCTGGTCTCCCGACGGAACGGCTATCGTCTTCCTGCGGTACGACCGTGACACAGACGGAGACGGCAGAGTAACACCCGAAGACAACGGGAACATCTGGCAGAAAGCACTCGTAAAGGAGGGTCCCGTTGCTCCTGAGAGAATATCCATCGGTCGAGGCGAAATCCAGATAACGACGGATATCTATCACGATACGGAACCGTGCTGGTCGCCCCGTGGTGAGGTTTTATTCACGTCTCAGAGGCGAGGGGGGACGGACGTATGGACGATTCCGGCGGGCGGTCTTTTTCACAGAGCCGACAACGCTCTGGATCAGTACATGCTGGCTTTGGATTTTCTGGGAGAAGCCACGACGCGAGAGGCGCTTTTCCAGTCCATCTTGGGATACCGCCGTGTGGGCGATTATTTTCCCGGTGATTCCACATGGGTAGCCCGGTCACTGATACAGATGGGAGAGACGTACCATATCCTGAACGAGGACGACAGGGCCGAAAACGTTTTCTATCAACTGAAAAACAATTTTTCCAGCCAGAAGAAGGAAGTCGCCCTGGCCGAAATCAAACTGGCTGTTTTTGCCAAACAGTCCATGGAATCCCGTATCGAGCAGTGCCGGAGGATCATCGCCACATTCCCGGAGGAACCCTCCACTGTAGCCGAGGCGTGGCTGATCCTGGGAGACCTGTACCGCGAAGCAGGCCAGAGAGAGAGAAGCCTCTCCGCATACAGCCGGGTCATCCAATCATTTCCTCGGCTTCCGAATTTCAGGGCACAGGCGCATATCAAGATTGGGGATTTACTGAATGAAGAGGGCCAGAGGGAGGTGGCCAGGCAGAGCTATCTGTCGGCCCTGAGGGAGTTTGGCGAAGTACCCCTCTGGCGAAAACGAATCGGTGAGAGACTGCTGGATCAGATACAAGGCTCTGGCAGCGAACGAATCCGCGGACTGCAACAGATCATCCAGGATGTCCCGGATGTCCCCTCTCTGGTGGCAGAGGCACAGCTCTCCATCGGTCGAATCCTTACGGAGGAAGGTCAGGTCGAACAGGCCATCAGAGAATTGGAACGTATTCCGGAGTTGGTGCCCACTCTCCTCTGGGCTCATGCCGAATCCAAAATAATGCAGGCCAAGATATATGGCAGTATGGGCGATGAGCTCAAGGGTATTCTGTTGCTGGAGGATGTGATCGGCTCATTCGGTTTGGTGGAAGGTGGACGGTATATTTCTGAAGCCGAAGAAAGCCTGTTCCATCTGTTGTTCGAGTCGGCAGAGCGTTTGAAGACGATGCGGGATTTCCGCTTGGCAGAGGCCCGTTACCGTCGGGCCCTTCAACTCCGGCCAGAGGATGTTCGGGTTCATCGGGGACTGGTGGAGTCTGTTTTTCAGCAGAGACAGACCGACAAGGCCGAAGCATTGATTCGGGAGTATGAAGAGAAACTCCGGGACAATCCCCGGGATCCAATCCTCCTGTACGGATTGGGACTGGCTTTTTCCTATTACGGCGAAGACCGTCCCGAACAACTGGAGCGGTCGAATGTCTTCCTGAAAAGAGCGCTGGCCGAGGATTATCGGCTCATCTATCCCTATCGAACGCTGAGTTATAATTACGAACAGTTGGAGCGATTGGCGGAGGAGGAGGCGACCCAAAAGCACGGTCTGCTCCAAAGGGTTGGCCGGACGATGATTGCTCCTCTGCGATGGCTGGTCGGACTGCTGCCCCTGGGTGGGGATGAGAAAAAGAAGGGGTACTACGAGCAGGCGATCGAGGCGCTGACGACGGCGATGGAATTGAACGATGAGGGGCTGAATCCCCAGATGGAGGCCGTTCTGGCCCAAAACCTGGCCAACAACTTCTATAAATTGGGCGAATTTGGATTCAGGAATGCCTATCAGTATTATCAGATGCGTTTGTCACTGGACACCACATTCACACAGCCGCTGGAAAAAGCGGTCTTCTACGAGAGGATGGGGCACTGCGGTTTGGTAGTGGAGGATTCGGAGGAGGCCGATGATTATCTGCTTACGGCGGTTCGTGTGTACGAGGAACTGGGACGAACTCAGGATGCCATGCGAAACCTTAAAAGGCTGGCTTTACTCTACCAGGTGGCCGGTAGGAATGAGGAAGCCATCGATGTTTACAATGAAACCCTTACCATCGACGAGAGAGAAGGTCGATGGGACGAGGTAGAACGGACGTACCGGAACATCGCCTACAATTATCACGTGATGGGTGAGCCGGAGGATGCGCTAAAGTATGCCCGAATGGCCGAACGTCTCCTCGTCAGAGAAACCATTCCGATGAAGCCGCCCAAGAAAAACGCGTTGCGTGTCGAAGTGCTGGGTTTTTCCATACCGGTATGGGGAATGGAAGAAATAGGCGGTGCCCTGGCCGAAGGATTTACCCTGGCCGACGAAGTCAGCCTTGTATATCGATTGATCAGTCGGAGTCTGGAATCCATCAAAGCATATCCCGAAGCGGTTGTGTATGAACTGAAGCGGTTGGACATATTCCAGAAGCGTAAAGATCGGTTGGCAGAGCGAATCAGCCTCAATAGGCTGGGAACGCTTTATTTTAAGATGGGTGAGTATGATGCGGCATGGGATTATTTCTATCGTTCCTGGGAGGAAAACAAGAAGAAGAAAGATGTGAGAGGTCGCCGAATCAATGCGTTGAATCTGGGGAATGTGGCTTCTGTGGAACTCTCCATCCTCAAACGGAATGAGTATACGGAGACGGCGATTGCATGTCTGGATGCGGAATTCGAAAGCATGGCTGATCCAGAATCTGGAGTCACCCTGGAAGAGAAAATCGTAATTACCGGCGCGTTGGGTACACTCTGGACCCTGAAGGCTGGGGTGGGGGTGGTAGGATCACCGGATGATGAGGATTCCATTCAAGAGACCCTGAATCGTATCGACCATCTTCGGAAGGCCGAATCGTATCTCCAACAGGGAATCCGATTGGCCAGAGAAGCGGGATTCTGGAGGGAAGAGGGAATTTTTCTGAAGAATCTGGCCGAGGTGGCGGAAGTCCTCAGAGGCCCGCAGGTCGCTCACGCGCTCCTGGAGGAAAGTTATCGCGTGTTCGAGGCAGGCGGTGATGAGGAACTGCTCTGGCGGGTCTTGTACGCGATGGCCAAGCTTTCATCTCATAACCTTCCGGATAGCGCCTCTGTCTCCGATGAAAGAAAGGATGCCCTGGCCCTGTATGAGCAAGCCATGGAGCGTCTGGAGCGTATTACTGTCCAGGAGGAGCGGAGTGAGGAAAGACTCTCGGATCGGGAAGAACGGTGGACACTGTACGCCGATGCGGCGTTTGAGATGGCTGGCCGGGGATTGATCCAGCAGGCTTTGGAGACAGTGGAGAGAGGAAGGGAGAAGCAATGGGCCGATGTGGTGACCCGGCGTCCGCCTCAGCTCAAGCGTGAGAGACACAAAATTGCATGGGGTAATCTGCGGTACCTGCAATCGCGGTTGCAGGAAATACGCCTTGAGATGCAGAGGCTGGATACCGGCCCGGAAGCCCGTCGCCGGTTGAGGGCGTTGAGAAAGGACAGGGACAGATACACGAGAGAATACCGCGATATACTCGAGCAAGTCAAGGACGAAGACGTCGTCCTGGCCTATATGTCGGGTGTCTCGCCCGTGGATCTGGAGCATGTTCAACCCGTTCTCCCGGAATCAGGCGCGGCGCTATGCTATCTGATGGGAAACGACAGAACTCTCCTGTGGGCCGTTGACAGGGATACTGTGGTACTGACAGAAATCGGGTGCGGGAAATCCTATTTTCAGAGAAGTGTGGACGATTTCGTGCAGCGGATCGAGAGAGACAGCCTGACGGAAGAGTTATGTCACGGGATGTACGACCGTCTCATCCGGCCCGTCTCGTCCTTCATCGATGGAAAAACAAATCTTCTCATCGTTCCAGACGGGATTCTCTGGAATGTTCCGTTTGAGGCGCTAACAGATGGCGAGGAGCTCCTCCTGGAAAAATGGAGCGTCGTTTATGCGCCGAGTCTCACGTCGTACCGGCTCGCCTGGGAGGATAGAAAAATCAATCAAGAACGGGGCGTACTGGCCGCCGATAGTCAGGATCGCGATTTTCAGGCATCGATGAATCGTGCGATCAGCATGCAGCAGACATTGTTGGGAGATAACGCCACGGAGAGTGCCTTCCGGGAGGCTGCCGAATCGGCCGATATTATCCAAATCGAACGCTGGCTGATGGCCAACGAGATTGATCCCCTGGTGTCGAGCCTGGTCTTCCACCCCGGGGATGGCGAGGACGGGTATATTCGTGGGGAGGACATCTTTGCATGGGATCTCCGGGCTAGCATGGTATTCCTGCCCTCACCCTTGAAGGGCAGGCAGCGGGGAATCCAGGCGCCGTTGGCCTTCGTTCACGGGTTGTTGTATGCCGGTGTGCCCTCGGTTATCATTCCCCGGTGGTATGTGGACCGGAAGGTGAAAAAGGCATTCTTAGACGTATTCTATAGTCACTTGGAAGCGTATTCTCTGTCCGACGCTCTAGCAGAGGCGCAACTGACGATAAAGGAAAGGTACCCTGAATTAAGACAGTGGGGCGCCTTTCAACTCGTGGGCTTTCAGGGGTTGAACTCGGATGAACGCCTGCGCTTTGCCCGCGACAACCTTCGGGCTACCCTCAGTAGAGGGTGGGCCTTCGAACAGAGGGAAGAATACAGCGATGCGGCCCGTTTGTACGAGAAAGCCCAGGATATGGCCGAAGCCACGGGAGATTCCTCCATGACGGCAGCCATCGGGAAGCTGATCCTTCGAGTCAGCGAGAAGGGAAGGATGTGGGGCAAGGCCGTGGCCATACAAATCGCACAACGGGATTACGCCCATAGCAGGGGAGACCGTCAAGAGGTGTTGTCTGCATTGAACAAGCTCGTCGTCCTGTATATAAGAAACGGCCAGTTTGATAAGGCAGCCCGCTCCAAACAGGAGGCGGTCGATCTGATGGAAGCGATGGGCCTCACTCAGGAGGTGGTGTCTGATTTCGAAGAGTTGGCGTTCATCTACGCCATGGGCCGGGAATACACAAGGGCCGTCGCATGGATCGACAGCGCCTATACATTCTATCGGCAGAGAGAGGATACACTGGGTCAGAGTAAAGCTCTTATACGTCGGGGGCGTTTTTTGTTGGACGGTGAGGAATACTGGCATGCCAGGGAAGACCTGCGGATGGGTGTCTCGATGCTGGAGCGTTATGTTGACGCATCTCCCGCAGATAAAACGTCGAAAGAGGAATTGGCAGCAGGGTACCAGCTTTTAGGCCTCGCATCGGAAAAGCTGGCCCTGTACGATGAGGCATTGGAATCTCAACAAAAGGGATCAATATTATTCTCAGAATTAGGCATGTTGCCCAAGGTGGCTCAGGGTGACCAGTACATGGCCAATCTTTACTGGGTACGCGGGGATTACCGGAGAGCGTTGTCGTACCAAAAGAAGGCGCTGGACGGGTTCGAGGTTCAGGGGGACCAGAAACTACTGGCCATGGCATACAGCACCCAGGGTTTGATCACCATGAGTTTGGGAGACCTGGCTGGTGCGATGCGATTCGAAGAGCAGGCCTTGGAGATGGCAGAGCAAATCGGAAGCCTGGCCGATCAGGCAACGATCCTGAAGAATATGGGCCTTGTGGCCATTCAGGAAGGGGATTTTGACCGGGCCTATGGTTCGTTCTTGAGAGCCAGCCGAATCGATTCGAGTCTTGGATTCCGCAGGGGTCTGGCCTACGATTACCGGAATCTGGGTTCTGTCCTGATCCACATGGATGACGTTGAAAAGGGGATTTCTTACCTCAGGAAGGGCTTACGTTTATCCAGGGAAATCGGAAACAGGCGGAACGAAGTCCACTGTTTATACAGGCTGGGCCAAGCATTCGCCGTCCGCAGAGACTGGTCGGTGGCTCTGGCATTTCTCGATTCCAGCGCGGCGACGGTATCGCGTCTTGCTGTGCCGGAGATTTCGTGGATGGTGTTTCGCCAGAGAGGGAATGTACTGGCCTCTACGGGGCACCATACGGAAGCCGAACAGGATTACCTGAAGGCCGTGGAGATCGTCGAGGGCATGAGGGCTGAACTGAAAGTCGAGGCATTCAAGCAGGGATTCCTGGACAACAAGATGGATCTGTATGTCGATGTGATTCGCCTTCTCCTGGAGATGGACAGGGCCGGAGAGGCTTTCGATTTTGCGGAACGGGCCAAATCTCGAAATTTCATCGATCTTCTGGGTAATCAGGATCTGGCCTTGGCTGAGGCGCAGGGGAAATTGCTCGAACGTGAGCGTTCAGCCCGACTGGCGGTTCAGGAGGCTCAGGAGCGTCTGGTTTCTTTGAATGCGGAAGAGACCCTAACGGTCCGAATACAGGAAGAGATAAACGTCTGGGAAGCCGAGTTGGTAAAGAGGCGAAGGACGTATGAGGAGATACTGACCCTCATTCAAACAGAGAACGCGGAACTGGCATCTCTGGTGAGTGTGGATCCCTGGACCAGTAACCGTATCCAGGAGATATTGCCCGATAGCACGGCTCTGGTCGAGTATTTCTTAACAGAGCAGGAGATGTTTTACTGGATTCTTCGAAGCGATAAAGTCGTCGCTATGAGTGCAGAAATCCAGGAAGCGGGGATGGGCGAGAATATCCGACAGTTCCGGGAAACGATTCAGGCCCATCTCTCCGCCGACGTGGAGGGACGCCAGCTCTACGATTGGCTCGTCAAGCCGGCGGAAAAAGCCCTTCGGGGGATACGGCATATCGTTTTTGTACCTCACGGGATTCTGCACTACCTGCCGTTTGCTGCGCTCCAGGACGAGGATGGCGCCTACCTCATCGAGCGATTTTCGCTGTCTCTCGTGCCCAGTGCCACGGTTTTGGGTTACTGCCTGGATAAAGGAGATCCAATTCGCCGGCGAGAAGAAACGCCTAACGTACTTGCTCTGAGCAATCCGGATTTGGGTAGCCCTTTGTACGATCTGCCGTTTGCGGAAAAGGAAGTGAAGTCCCTACGACGTACATACGATGAGGTCACCCCCTTCTTTGGGAAGGACGTGACGGAAAGAGTCGTTCGAAATAACGCCGGTACTTATGCCATCATTCATTTTGCCTGTCATGGGACGTATGAACCGGAGGCGCCGCTTTTTTCTGCGCTTCTGCTCAGCCCCGAAGGAGAAGATGACGGACGATTGGAGGCCCATGAGATCTTCGGCATGCGATTGAATTGCGATCTGGTCACCTTGAGTGCCTGTGAGACAGGACTCGCCCAAATCACACGGGGTGATGAGATCATCGGTCTGGCCAGGAGCTTCATTTTTGCCGGAACCCCGGCCATTATCACCAGCCTTTGGAAGGTGGACGACTTGGCGACCGCCGTGATGGTGAAACGTTTCTACCGATATTTACGCGCAGGAAGTACCAAGGCCGAGGCTCTCAGGAGAGCCCAAATCCTTGTCAAGGATAGGGTGAACGGACACCCTGCTGCCTGGGCCGCATTTGGACTGACAGGAGATTTTCGATGACGGATCGTACGACCGAAGAAGACCGACACATGCTGGAGACCGCGAAAGAGGCTGCACGAATCGGGGGCGAGATACTGAAGCAAGGATTCGGCAAGTTAACCCAGAGTCAAATCGACCTGAAGGGTATGGGGGACTATGTCACGGATTCCGATCGCTTGTCAGAGACAGAGATACTCCGTCATATCAAGAAAACCTATCCTACACATATTTTACATGCAGAGGAATCGGGAGTGGAGTGTCATGAATCCCCGTATCGATGGATCATCGATCCTCTGGATGGAACGGCGAATTATATACAGGAAATTCCCATCTACGGAGTTTCTATTGCCGTAAAAAAGAAGACGGACATCCTGTTGGGTGTGGTGTATCATGTGGACCGCGATGAGATGTTCTGGGCGGTCCGGGGAGAAGGGGCTTGCCTGAACGGACAACCGATCCGTGTGTCGTCGAGAGAGGACATGGCCTACACAATGCTGGCTTCCGGTTTCCCTTGGCGGTCCAAGGACTACATGGATCCCTACATGGATTGTTTCAAGGAACTGTTCCTGAGCGCTGCCGGGATTCGGAGAATGGGCTCTGCGGCTATCGACCTTGCTTACACGGCCTGCGGTCGATTCGACGGCTTTTGGGAGATGAAGCTGGGACCCTGGGACATTGCAGCGGGCATCCTCCTGGTCCAAGAAGCGGGTGGAGTGGTCACGGATTTCCGAGGAGAACACGAATACCTGGTATCTGGGAACGTTGTGGCCGGAAATCCGGCGATCCATGGAATAATGCTGGAAATGACCCGCCGTCATTTAGCGCACATCAAATAAAATCAACAAGTAACATGTGTAAGCGCAGGGATTAATCGTCTTGAGGAAGTTCACTGTGCTTATTCATGCGTGGTTATTCGGACATGGGAGAAAACACGATGAAGTTTCATACGGAGTATCTCTGGTTCCACACCGATAAGAAGCGGGAGCTCATCAATATCACAACACGCGTCGATAAAGCCGTGCGGACGTGCGGCATTCAGGAGGGTATGGTTCTGGTTTCGGCCATGCACATCACGGCAGGCGTCATCGTCAACGATCATGAGCCTGGCTTGTGGCAGGATATCGATGAATGGCTGGAGAAACTGGCTCCGTTTCGTGAAGATTATCGCCATCACCGCACGGGAGAGACCAACGGCGATGCCCACCTGAAGAGCATTCTTGCTCATCATCAGGTCATCCTGCCGGTCACCCAGGGGAAGCTCGACCTGGGGCCCTGGCAGCAGGTCTTCTATGCGGAATTCGACGGGAAGCGAAGGAAACGAATGGTCATCAAAGTGATGGGGGAATGACCAAGACATATGCGATAGGCTAGGCAGACCGGACATCCGCTCTCGACCTTCATCATTTTTTACGAAACCTCATCCCACATTCACTCTCCTGGTTCTTGGATGAGGAAGGAATCAGCGTCGCTCAAAAAAATCAGAATAACGGGTACGCAATCCCGATGCTTCTAATCTCCTTGCGATGATTCGGTTGGTACCTCTTCCAGAAGGGTATCGAGGATTTCTTGGATTTCCTCGGCCGGTGCGAATTTTCGTAAAAGGCAATCTGGCATTTTATATCAATGATGATGATGCGGGGCGGACTCTTGACACGGTAGTCCTTGACGACACACAGAAGAATTGCAGACTATAATTCCCTTAAAAGATCTTCAGCTGCCTTCCCCAATAGCTGATACATATCATATAAACGGGTATATTTTTGAGCAGCCGGTGGGTCGGGATGATAAGTGTGACTGAATCCACAGCCCATCCTCTCCTGAGCTTTCTCGACTGTATCAAACACATCGGCTACAACGGCCCCGAACATGGCGGCTCCCAAAGCCGTGGCCTGCTCCGAAGCCACCACTTTGATGGGCATGTTCATCACATCGGCTATGACTTGCATGACAAATGGCGACTTTTGTGGAATCCCTCCGGTAGCCATGACCTCATGAATATCAATTCCGTATTCAATAAATCGATCGGCAATGGATTTAGCGCCATAAGCTGTGGCTTCCACAAGAGCCCGATAGATCTTGGGAGCCGATGTGCTTAACCGCAAACCTGCGATGGTCCCTTTCAAAGAATAGTCCGCATCGGGATTGCGGCGTCCATTCAGCCAATCCAAGGCCATGAGTCCTGTTTCTTCGATGGGGATTTTCTGACTCTCCTCCGAAAGGATATTCAGTAGGTTATCGTAAACATCCTTACCGATGCGTGCGGATGTCTCTCTGTCGAGCCAATCCAATGACGGTAAGACCGATTCAAAAGGCCACGACAGAAGATTCCTGAACCACGCATAGACATCTCCAAAAGCCGATTGTCCTGCCTCCAGGCCGATCATCCCCGGTATGATAGAACCGTCCACCTGTCCGCTGATCCCCCGAATCCGATGGTTTCCGATTATATCGGGGGGGACAACCATCATGTCACAAGTCGACGTGCCGATAATTTTACTCAGCATCCTGGGTTTGATACCTCCGCCAACCGCGCCCATATGAGCATCCAAAGCACCCACAGCAATGGGGATTCCCGGCACGAGACCAAGTCGGTTCGCCCATTCCTGGGTCAGGTCGCCAGCTTTTTGATCCGATGTGAACGTTTGGTTATAGCACCGGCTCCGAAACCCTTCGAGGTTCGGATCGACCTTGCTCCAAAACTCTTCACTGGGAAGCCCGCTCCATTCCGCATGCCACATCGCCTTATGACCCGCTGCGCATCGGCTTCGTTTCATAGCAGAAGGATTTTCTGTCCCGGTTAGCAGGGCCGGCATCCAGTCGCAATGTTCTACGCAGGAACAAACAGCCTTTTTGACTTTCTTATCGTGCCGGATGACATGCAATAGTTTCGACCAGAACCATTCGGACGAATAGCTCCCTCCTGAGTATTTGGTGAAATCCGTTCCTCCCCATGTTCTTGACGTGTGATTAATGTCTTCGGCCTCGGCAATGGCCGTGTGATCCTTCCACAGGATGAACATGGCGTTGGGATTGTCGGTGAAGGCATCGGACAAGGCGAGGGGGTTTCCTGCTTCGTCGACGAGGCAGGGCGTCGATCCGGTGGTATCGATGCCCATCCCAGCGATGTTTTTTCCCGATCCTTGGGGCAATTTTTTTAGTGCATTTCGTACGGCCGACTCCAAGCACTCGATATAGTCTAATGGATGCTGACGGAACTGGTTCTTGTCAGGATCGCAATACTGTCCTTCAGACCATCTTCGATAGGTTGACACATGGCTGACCAATTCCTCGCCGGATCGGGCATCCACGATCAGTGCCCGCACGGAATCCGTGCCAAAATCCACACCCAATACATATGTCGATTCAGCCATACTCTTCTCCATATTCCTTTGACAGAGTATATCTTTTCATCCAAATCCGAGGGCTTCTCTATTCCATCCTCTCCCAAATGGGCGGGATTCTTGTCTGGCACTCCGGCCCCAGGACCACCGGTGTAATCTTTGTTTGTTCACAAAAATAGACCAACGCATCGAGACAATCACCCGCCACACCCAGGACATGATTGCAAGGGAATGTATGGATGAATTCATCGAAGGAACAGCTCAGCCGTGCGTGCACATGGGGCCAAGTGGGGTCTGTGGATGCGTTAATGGCTTTTCTTTCTACATCAGGCAGATCGAGGCTTTCTCCTTTCATGATGACCATGAACGGTCTGTCATCCCACAGTCCCACTCGGGCAAAGGTCATCTGGCCGGGTTTGGCGTCGAATTCTACAGAAGCTCCCCCGGCCTTGAAATATAACTCCAAGGCAGGGTGGAAAGAGATTTTTTTAAAGTTAATCCCGGGATCGAAGGACTGCTCCGCA
>CAZTKR010000053.1:0-17248 GCA_964614115.1 uncultured bacterium
GCTGAACCTGATCGCCGTGTTTGCGTCCATGACAGGTATTCCCATGGCGGACAGGTTTGCCTGATTGGAAAAAATCCGGCCAAAGTGATCTTTATCCGGAAACGTCCCTGCCTGGTGCGGCAGAAAAATACCCCCCGAATCCACGAGATAGATGCAGGGCAACCGATTCGTCTTGGCGATTTCCTGTGCGCGGACATGTTTTTTGATCGTCATGGGAAAGTAGGTACCGCCCTTCACCGTCGCGTCGTTGGCGATGACGAGGACCTCCCTGCCGTGAATAACGCCCACGCCCGTGATGATACCCGCAGCAGGTGCCTGACTGTCGTACATGTCAAAAGCGGCCAGGGGGTTGAATTCCAGGAAGGGCGTATTCCGATCGAACAGCTTGTCGAGTCTTTCCCGGGCCGTCAGCTTACCGCGGGCTTTATGTTTTTCATGAGCTTTGGGCGGACCGCCTTGCTTGGCCTGTTCCAGCCGCTCCTTGTGCTTCCTCACCAGACGGATCATGTATTCGCGGTTTTCTTTAAACTCAGCACTCTTTATCGATATTTTCGATTCGATTCTGTACACGCGGAATCCTTTTATTTATTCATGGCATGCGTCATCTTCGTGGTTATCCATCCATCCATCGAACGAGAGAATCCAATTATGTTAGCGCAGGAGAATCATCGACTTGGTCTTTCGTTCCGATTCTGTGATCATGCGTAAATAATACAAACCACTGGAAACCGTCGTGGACGTATGGTCGGTTCCATTCCAGATGAGACGATGCGTACCCGGTTCGTATACGCGGTCCGTGAGCTCATAAACAGACTGTCCGAGGAGGTTAAATATTTGGATATTCACATGGGCGATCACAGGAACGCTGAAAGCAATCGTTGTACTCGTATTGAACGGATTGGGATAGTTCTGGAAGAGGGAAAAAGCCGTGGGGACTTCTATGTATCCCAGGTCCACGCCCTCTGGGTTATGAATGCCTATACCCGCTGCGGTTCCGATCCAGAGATTATTCCGGGTATCAACCTCGATGGAAAACACGACGTTATTGGGTAGCCCGGAATTTGAGGTGTTGTAAATCGTCCATTCGGTACCGTTGAATTGAAGAACGCCTTGTTCGCTGGTTCCAACCCATAGATTGCCTTGATGATCGATTTTAAGGGCCCGCATGCGCGTATAGGGTAATGGCGAATTATTCATGTCGTATGTGTGCCACTGGGAACCGTCAAATCGACTAAGCGCTGCGTATGTTCCAATCCAAATATGATCCGCCGAGTCTACGGTAATATCGTAGATCGTGTTGGAAGGTATGTCAGAATTGGACGTGCTATGTATGGTCCAATCCGTTCCGTCGTATTGGACGAGCCCACTGTCGATGGTCCCGATCCAGAGATTATTCCGGGAATCGTGGGCCAGCGTGGATATTTTCCGACTGGGCAATCCCGAGTTTAGATCATCGTAAACAACCCAACTGGAGCCATCGTATTCCACCAAGCCGCGCGTCGTACCTATCCAGAGATGGCCACTAGCGTCAAAAAGTAAATCCGAGATGACGTTCGAAGGAAGACCCGAATTTTCATCGGTGTATACTTCCCAATCCATTCCGTCGAATTTTACCAACCCCATACCCGTACCCATCCAGACAGGACCTGCCTCGTCAATAACAATTTTCGTGACCATATTATGAGGGAGTCCAGAATTTCGGGTGGTATACGTCATCCAATCCCTACCCGATAGCTTCGCTGCACCTCCGTGTGTCCCTGCCCATACGGTTTCTTCCCCCTGTACGGCAATCGTGTAAACGACATTACTGAGCAGACCGGAACTGGCCGTGTAATACACGTCCCAGTTCGATCCGTCGAACCTCATCAAGCCGCTGGGAGTACCCAGCCATATAATGCCATTGCCGTTGACGTCCACGATGACCGTGTTGATCCAATCATCCATCATTTCTGAGTTTTGTTTATCGTAATGTGTCCACTGCAATCCGTCGAATCGGGTCAATCCAGCAGATGTCCCCATCCAGAGATTGCCCTGATTATCCTTGGCCAGCGAATGGATTTGTATGCCCAGGACCGATTGATTGTACACAGTCAATTGTGTACCACTGAATCTAGCCAATTCGTAGTCGCCCGTGAACACATTCACGATGACGATCCAAACATTCCCTTCTGAATCGGTGAGCAGATGATCGATATTCTGATATTCCAAAACCCTGTATACAGTCCACCGGGTTCCGTTAAACATCGCTAGACTTCCATCGCCGATCCATGTCTCATAAGTACCGACCCAGACATTTCCATCATTGTCTACAGTCAGGGCACTGATTTTTTCGTCTGGGATACCCGAATTCTGCGGCGTATAGGTTGTCCAGTCCACGCCGTCATACTTCACCAAACCCTGCAGTGTCCCTATCCAGATGTTTCCCGATTCATCGGAGACAAGGGATCGGATGCTGTTGTCCGGCAGAGAAGAGTTCGAGACCGTGTACAGAGTCCAATCCACACCGTTAAATTTTGCTAAACCGACCTCTGTGCCGATCCAGAGTTGCCCATGCGTATCGATGGTGAGGGCCGTGATGAGATTATCGGGAAGTCCGGAATTCGTCTTATCGTAAAAAACCAGATTTCCGTCGGATTTTCTCATCTTCACGAGTCCCGTGCTTCCCAACCAGAGGTGTTCCCCTGCATCCGCGATAGTCGAAACGAATCTGGACGCCAGGAATGTGACCCATTCCGAATCTTGAGCATTCACTCTTACTGAAAAGACAAGGATCACAAACACGGCAATCCTTGATATACGGGTATTATGAATAAAACGGACCAAGGTTTTCCATAAAAGGGTCATGATGGACCTACCGCATGGGTTGGCCTACACCGGAATACACTTGTACCCGTAGCCGATCACGCCGGCCTCACCCTCTGCCTGAATCCGTCGGAATTCGAGTTTGACTGGCATGCCAATCCGGATTTTATCGAAGTCACAATCGACGATTTGAGCCGTTAACCGACCGCCTCCTTCCAGTTCGATGATCCCCATGGCATAGGGCGCCTCATCCTTGAACTGGCTGGGCGGGACCCGGATGATGGTGTACGTCAACACGTTGCCATTCCGGCTTAATACTATGTTATCGAACGTCTTAGAGCCGCATGCTGAACAGATTAACCGCGGCGGAAAGAAGACTTTACCGCACGTTTTACATTTGGCCGCTTCATAACGGTATCTTTGTGGCATTTCCCGCCACAGTCTCGGTGCAATCATCTATACGACCTCCAGTATGTGAACGACGGCGCTTCCCCCGCTCCCACCCATGTTCTGCGTTAATCCGACACGGGCATCCTTCACCTGTCTCTTACCCGCCTCGCCCCTGAGTTGGTGTACGATCTCTGTGATCTGAGCCACGCCTGTGGCTCCCACCGGATGCCCCTTGGATTTAAGCCCCCCGCTGACGTTCACAGGGATTTTACCGTCGAATCGCGTTTCTCCGCTTTCCACCAGAGCCCCTCCCTTTCCCGGTTCTGCGAAACCCAGCGCTTCAGTGATACAAATTTCGGCGATGGTAAAACAATCGTGTACTTCGGCTAAATCCATATCTTCCGGTTTTTTACCCGCCATCTTGTAGGCCACTTCAGCAGCCTTCACCGTTGAATTCAGCACTGTCAGATCGTCCCGGGCATGCAGGGCAATCGCGTCTGTAGCCTGGCCTGAACCGATCACTTTAACGGGCGGTTTCTTCGACAGTTGTTTGGCCATGTCGAGGGGGCAGAGTATGGCTGCAGCGGCGCCGTCGGTGATGGGCGAACAATCGAGAATACGCAACGGATCGGCGATCATAACCGATTTTAATACATGTTCGACAGTCACTTTCATCGGAAACTGGGCCAAGGGATTCATTGATCCGTGGTCATGATTCTTCACGGCTACCATGGCCAGCTGTTCCCGCGTCGTTCCATGCACGTGCATATGCCTGTGAGCCATCATCGCATACAGACCGGGAAACGTAATTCCGTTGAATCCCTCGTATTCCTGATCCGCTGCCGTCCCCAGGGCGTACGTCGCTTCATCGCCGCCCACATCGGTCATTTTCTCGACACCGCCGACGAGCACGATGTCGCTGATTCCTGAGGCGACTTCTATGAATCCCATGCGCATGGCTGCGCCTCCGGAGGCACAGGCCGTTTCTACACGTGTCGATGGAATGGGCGATACACCCAGATAATCCGCCAGCAGCGATCCGATGTGTTCCTGTCCGACGAACAATCCGCTGGACATACATCCCACATACATGCTATCGATGCGGTCTACGCCGGCATCGTCGATGGCCAGCAAGGCCGATTCTACAAATATGTCCCGCAATGATTTTTCCCACAATTCCCCCCACTTCTGCATCCCTACCCCGATAACAGCCACGTCTCTCATGCATCCTCCAAAATTTATCGTAAAAATTCCTATTTTGCTTTGTAGCGTTCTTTTTCGTCGAACATGTCGATCACTTTCACACGACTTTTAAATACGGCAGAATGAGGCACACCGTCGGGTATGAAATAGGCATCGCCCTTCTTGTACAGTTTCGTCTCGCCCCCGATGGTCAGACTCATTTCTCCATCCAGGACGACACCGAATTGGGCTCCGTGGCTGTGTTCTGTGACCTCGCCGATGGGCTCGATATCCATGAAGACGATCTGTTGGTGATCCCCCTGGAGTAGCCAGCCTCGAACTCCCTGGAACGGAATGTCTGCCTGGGGTAAACGTGTGATCATGTCAGGATAATCCAGCATGGTTCATACCTCCACTTATCTTGCGTGTCCGATTTTTTCGATGAAACACTGTACCATGGATGTGACATCGTCCGCATCCATGATGGCCGAAATGACAGCCACACCATCGGCACCCGCGGCGATGACATCACCGCAGTTATCAGGCGTTATGCCGCCGATGCCGACCATCGGTTTTCGTGTCAACGACCGGATTGTTTTGATGAGCTCGAGTCCGCCGACTTTCGCTTTTTCTTTGGAGATCGTCCGGTAGACAGCCCCCACTCCGAGATAGTCCGCGTCTTCCATCGTCGCCAGTTCTCCGGTGTCGTGCACGGAACCGCCCAGGATCGTATCCTCCCCCACGATAGCACGGGCTGCGTCCATGGGCAGGTCATCCTGACCCAGATGCACACCGTCGGCTCCCACGGCCATGGCGATATCCACCCGGTCGTTGATGATGAGCGGTATGCGATGGGCTGTCGTGACATCGCTAAGCACGGACGCTTCTGTATAGAACGCCCGACTCTCCGAAATCTTGTCACGATACTGGATGATGGTTGCGCCTCCGCGTATGATCTGTTCAGCGAGTAGCCCGATGGGTCTGTCTCTCAGCCATGCCCTGTCGATGATAGCCACCAGAGACCAATCCAGTTCCTGGTTGCGGTGTCTGGCATCCACGTCGTCATTTCCCCATTTGTTTGAGGATGAGCTTGGCCACGCGTTCGCCACTGAGGAGCATGCCGCCGAAAATGGGCCCCATGCGTGGCCCTCCGTACACGGCGCCCACACACATGCCTGCCACGTACACGTTGGGAAAAACCTCGTCTGCTTTCTCGACGACAAACCGTTCGCCGTCCTCGGCAAACATGGAACGTTCACCCATCACACCCTTGGTTTTGGTCTTTAACGGGCCCACTTTCTTTTCAATAATACTGACAACCTCGGCCGGATGGCCTGTGGCATCGATGACAAACTGTGTCTCGATGGTAATGGGATCGATGTGAAACTGTGACATTTCAATCGGACTGCTTATGATAACCAGACCACATACTTTACCGCCCTTGGCCACCACATCCTCCACACTGATCAGGTTGAATATCTCGGCACCGGCATTTTTTGCTGCAGCAATCAATTTTGCGACACTCTCCACAGAATCGGCCGTGTAATAATCGTCGTTGAACTTTTTGGCTTCGATTCCGCATGCATCCAGAATTCGTTTCGCATGTTCCTGCACTACAATGACGTTGTAGCCATTGCCTCCCCCCCACATACCACCGCCGATGCTGAGTTTTCGCTCGAAAAGGGCCGTCTTCACACCGTTCTCGGCCAGCACCTTGGCAGCCACCAAACCGGCGGGGCCACCGCCTACGATGGCTACATCCAGTTCCAGGCAGCGAAGAAACCGATCCGTGTATGTACGAATGATGGCTTCCGTCACTTTTATTTCTCTGATGGGCATTTCACAATCCTCCGGAATCGGGTCTCAATCTGCCTTTTTAATCTTGCCACGGAACTTGGCATACGTACCATAATCCACATACCGAATGCCGGTCTCCAGTTGCTCCCGTGTTTTGGGGGCATTGTCTCTGACACGGTCGATTTTTTCCGTCACCGTCCAGATGAAGGAATCGCTCCCGGCACCCGATCCGTAGGATACCATCAGGATCTTGTCACCCGGTTTGGCGATATCCAGCGTGGCCGTGAGCCCCATGGGCGAAGACCCGGAGTACGTGTTGCCCAGCGTGGGCGAGAGCCAGCCGGGCTCGATCTGTTCTTTTTTGAAACCCAGCATCTTACCGACCCGCATGGGAAATTTACCGTTTGGCTGATGAAAAACGGCATAATTGAAGTCATCGGCCTTCATGCCCGCACGTTCCATGATGCCCTGGGCAGAACCCAGCACGTGCTTGAAATAGGCCGGCTCTCCGGTAAACCGGCTGGCATGCCTGGGATAATACTGGTATTCCCGACGCCAGAAATCGGGCGTATCGGTCATGAAGGAATACGTATATTCGCACTCAGCGATGAGATCATCGGCCCCCATGATGAAGGATGCAGACCCTGCTGCGGCCGAATACTCCAAAGCATCGCCCGGAGCACCCTGGGATGTGTCACCCCCGATGGCCAGGGCATACGCCATCTCTCCGGCCTTGACCAGAGAAAGGGTGACGAACATCGCCTCGGAACCGGCTTTGCAGGCAAACTCGTAATCGGCGCAGTGAATGTCCGGCGTGGCTCCTATAGCCTCTGCCACGACCGTACCCGACGGCTTGACGGCGTAAGGATGTGATTCGGAACCCACATACACGGCGCCGATGTCTTTCGGATTCACATCACAGCGCTTCAGAGCATGTCGTGTGGCTTCAACGGACATAGTGATGGTATCCTCGTCCGGGGCTGGAACCGATTTTTCCCGAAGCATCAGGCCGCGTTTGTAACTCTCGGCATCAGCACCCCACACCTTGGCAATCTCTTCTACTTTGATGCGGTGCTTGGGCACGTAGGCACCGTAACCCACGATACCCACTGGATGTTGTTCACACAAATTAAACCTCCTATTTGACGATATGACGTGCAATAATCATTTTTTGTATTTCCGATGTTCCTTCATAAATGGGGATAACACGTGCATCTCGGTAGAGTTTTTCGATGTCTGAGAAATCCCCTACATACCCATACCCCCCATGAATCTGAACGGCTCGGTCGGCCACAAAATTTACCATATCCGATGCGAACAGCTTGGCCTGTGCCGATTCTTTTCCAAAAGGTTCACCCGCATCCATCAAAGTGGCTGCTTTGTACGTCAGGAGCCGAGCAGCCTCGAGACGGGTGGACATCTCTGCCAGCATCTCCTGAATGGAAGCCAGTTTTGCGATGGGACCGCCGAAAGCTTCCCGCTTTTTGGAAAAGTCCACGGCTCTGTCCAGGCATGCCTGACCCAATCCCACGGCCTGTGCAGCGATGGCCACTCGGGAAAAATCCAGGGATTTCATGGCGATCTTGAAACCTTGGCCTAATTCTCCTATCAGGTTCTGTATGGGAATACGACTCGTCTGGAATTGGAGTCGAGCCGTTGTCGATCCACGAAGACCCATTTTATCCTTCAGGACGTCACGGGTCAAACCTTCCAGTTGATCCGCCTCCACGATGAGGGCAGAAAGCTGGGCCTCTTCTCCTGTCTGTTGCGCGGCGCAGATGAGGATGATGATGTCGGCCACGTCCCCGCTGGAAATAAAGACTTTCTCACCGTTGACGATGAATGCTTCATCTTGGACCAGGGCCGTGGTCTGAAGGTTCATGGCATCGGAGCCCGCGCCAGGCTCTGTGAGAGCAAAAGCACCGATGGATTCCCCTCGCATCATCGGTGTTAAATACCGACGTTTCTGCTCTTCGGTTCCAAAAAGTTCGATGGGCGTGATGGCAAGATTGCCGATGGAGAGGATGAACGCCATCGAGGCGTCAAAAGTCGCAAGTGTTTCTATGAGTGTGGCGTATTCAATCCATGTTTTACCCTTTCCTCCCCAGTCTGGTGAAGTCGTAAAGCCCAGAAACCCGGCGTCGGCCATTTTTCGGTACAGTTCAACAGGAAATCGAGGAGGTTGTCTATCCAGCTTCTGAGAAAGGGGAGCGATATGCTCCTTCCCGAACGCTGCAGCGTATTCCCGGACTTCTTCCTGAACGGGCAGAACGTTGTAGATATGCGCTCTATGCATCCTGGGCACCGATGGTTTCTCGAATGTAATCGACGATCTCCTGTGTGGGTGCGCCCGGCCCGAAGATGCGTCCCACGCCCCCTTGGGTCAATGATTGAATATCCTCCTTCGGAATGATGCCCCCGCCAAACAGAAGCCTGTCTCCGATGCCTCTTTCCTCCATCAGCGATTTGACCATGGGAAAAAGCGTCATATGGGCACCCGACAGGATCGAGAGTCCGATGGCATCCACATCTTCCTGGAGGGCAGCCTCGACGATCATCTCCGGCGTTTGATGAAGCCCCGTGTAGATGACCTCCATGCCGGCGTCTCTCAAGGCGCGAGCCACGA
Source organism: uncultured bacterium (assembly GCA_964614115.1). GTDB lineage: Bacteria > Zhuqueibacterota > QNDG01 > QNDG01 > DSAB01 > CAZTKR01. The sequence continues at coordinate 8,798 of CAZTKR010000053.1, forward strand.
CTTTGGCTCCCCGGTCATGACCGTCCAGACCCGGTTTGGCAACGAGTATTCTCAGTTTTTTCGCCATCTTAAACTCCTACCAATAGATGGGAGGCTCTCTGTACTCGCCGAAAACCTCCTTCAGTACACCGGCAATCTCGCCCAGGGTGGCATAGGCACGCGTCGCTTCCAGAATAGGAAACATGATATTTTCGTTACTCTGACAGGCGTTCCGCAAGTCGTCCAGGGCACGCGTCACTTTGGGATTGTCTCTTTTCTCCCGAAGTTCGGCCAAACGCCGGCATTGATTTTTTTCCACTTGGGGGTCGATCTTCAAAATGGGAATTTCGAGCTTCTCTCCCTCGATGGTGTAATCGTTCACACCGACGATGATCCGTTTTTTATCTTCGATAGATTTTTGGTATCGAAAAGCTGCCTCAGCGATTTCCTTCTGGGGGTAACCGACTTCGATGGCTTTGACGATACCTCCTAGTTTCTCTATTTTTTTAAAATAGTCGTAGGCTTTGGCTTCGATTTTATTCGTCAGGGATTCCACGAAATACGACCCGGCCAGGGGATCGATGGTGTTGGCCACGCCCGATTCATGAGCGATGAGCTGCTGTGTGCGCAGGGCGATGAGCGCCGCCTTCTCCGAGGGCAGGGCCAGTGTCTCATCCATGGAATTAGTATGCAGGCTTTGCGTGCCGCCCAGCACCGCGGCCAGTGCCTGCCAGCCCACGCGTACGATGTTGTTTTCCGGCTGCTGGGCCGTCAGGGTACAGCCGGCCGTCTGCGTATGAAACCGCATCAGCCAGGATCGAGGATTTTCGGCCTTGTACGTGTTTTTCATCTCTCTGGCCCAGATTCGGCGCGCGGCACGGTACTTGGCAATCTCCTCGAAAAAATCGATATGCGAATTGAAGAAGAACGAAAGCCGGGGAGCAAAGTCGTCCACATTCATACCCGCATCGATTCCGGCCTGCACGTAGGCGAATCCATCGGCCAGGGTAAAGGCCAGTTCCTGGGCCGCTGTCGATCCGGCCTCACGGATATGGTAACCCGAGATGGAAATCGTATTCCATTTGGGCACATGTTTCGATCCGTATTCCATGGTATTCACCGTGATACGCATGGAGGGTTCTGGTGGCACGAGCCAGGATTTTTGCGCGATATACTCCTTGAGGATATCGTTCTGTATGGTGCCGCGAAGTTTCGTGGATTCCACACCCTGCTTCTCTGCCGTCACGATATAGAAGGCCCATAGAATAGCAGCCGGCCCGTTGATGGTCATGGACGTGGAGACTTTATCCAGGGGAATACCCTCGAATAAGCGCTCCATGTCCTCCAAAGAAGAGATGGCCACGCCGCATTTTCCCACCTCTCCGCAGGACATGGGATCGTCGGAATCCCTTCCGTAGAGTGTGGGAAAATCAAAGGCCACAGAAAGTCCCGTCTGACCGTGATCCAGGAGATACTTGTACCGGGTATTCGTGTCTTGGGCACTCCCGAATCCCGAGAACATGCGCATCGTCCACAGTCGGCCCCGGTACATGTTCTCGTACACACCCCGCGTGAACGGGTACATTCCCGGGAACCCGAGATCTTCTGTGTAGTCCAAACCGTCCATATCGTCCGGCGTGTACAGTATCTCCACCGGCTCTCCAGAAACGGTCTCGAACGAAACGTCTCTGGAATCGCATTGCGCTACTTTCTTTTTCCACGCTTCCTTTGCTGATTTCAGTTCGTCGTCCATGTGTTAAACCCTATCGTTAGTATCCGCACAAACTCATAAAAAATAGAGATGAACGTTGACGTCTGATGGTGTATCTACTTCGCACTCATGATCTATTCGACGATCTCTACGTTCAGATGATAATCCCATTGATCGAAGTACAGGTTCCCCCCTCTCCATTCGACCTCGCCCCTCTGAAAATCCACGGTCTCGCTCCGGGAATGTATCTTTGCCGGGTAGAACGGCTTGGAAAAATCATCGTTCACGACCCACCGATACGCATTGGTATTTCCCAGGCAGAACCACTTGACGCGCTCGTCATCGCAATCCTGGATGCCCAGATCTTGATCCACGAGTAGCCATCCGTAAGGCTCCAGAAAGATTTCGCACCAATCGTGCAGGTTGACCGCGCCCGGAGTCAGCCACCAGCCGGACTGCCAATGCGTGGGAATACCGTTCAATCGGGCCATTGTAAGGAACATAAGCGCCTGCATACCGCAGTCACCGTGCTTGTTCTCGTACACGTACATGGGAATATTCCGCATTGTCGAATACTCCCTGGCGCCTGCCCAGGGAGACCATGCGTCGATCCACTGGAATATTTTTTTCGCTTTAAGATATGGATTCGTTTCGCTGCCCACGATTTTCTGGGATACCTTCTTCAGCTCGGGTGTGAACACGACATGCGGCGGTTTCTCGGCCGTGTATTCTTTATACCAGTCCAAATCCGTATCGTAAGGCTGTATGCTTTCGGGATCGATATGATGATACTGGGAATACGTCTTAAACGCAAAGCGGGCCTGAAAGACCGTGGGTTTTCCAGGCACGGCCTTTTTCTCCATATAGATGGATCGCTGAAGGTAGGCGTCGTTGTCGGATATGATATGCTCCTGAGGATCGGAGCCGAAAAATTGGATATCAACCTGCCGGGGATTACCTTCCCTGGGGTACGGAAGCCATGCACGAATGACCTCTCCCCCTGGCACGGCATCGGCGTCTACCGTCAGGGTGTACGTCATCTTGAACCGCCGGGGTTTGACAAGGGATTTATGCAACGTCTCGGCAGCCTGGACGATCTGTTTAGCGTCTTCGATAAACGAGTACTCGGGCTTTTCGACCTGTCCGTGCTTTTCTTCGTAGGATTTTTTAATGGCCTTGAGTTCTCGATTGATACGGAACAGATTGGGCGCGGCCCGGTAGAAATACCATTTTTTTCCGTCGATGATTTTGTACTCTAATGATTTTTCCTCTTCCCATTGGCGTATGTTTTCATCGGTGACGTCGGGCACGTACGTACGGATGTATTCGAGGACATTCTCTTTCGTCTTGGTGAAATCCTTACGGATGCGGTTGAGACGCTCGATCTCGAATTCCAGGACCAGCCGGTCGGTGGGATTCATCCCTGGATTGTCGGCAATGGCCTTCCGCATTTTCGCCTGAACCTTGGTGTACTGGCCTGCTTCGATCAACGGATTGTATTCTTCCAAAACATCTTGCCCAAAAGCAGGTATTGTCGATAATCCTAAGAGAAACAGGACGATCAGGACACGCATTCTATTCGATGTCATATCATACCCCGTTAAATTTGTGGAATCATGAATTTTCTTAGTGATGATTCAACCAGTGCTCCCAGATTTCCTGGGATGCGAATGTCGGACTCTTTTTTCCAGACAAAACCTCGGCGATCAGGCTCTGGAGCAATTCTTGAATGCCCGCCTCGTTCCACAGGGCCTGAGAATAGCGTTTTTCGACCAGGGACACGATAGTCGACCGTATATTCTCTTCCCGATGCATGGTCAGGAGATCGTGCTCCACGAGAAAGGCGTGGTGCTCCTGGATGTCACGACACAACGTATCGATGCCGATATCCTCAACGGCCACTGTTTTGATGACGCGGGCATGCCAATCTTTGTTCTCAGGCCGCATCTCCAGCATCATCTCGATTTCACCCATCATCCGGTCGGCACCGTCCCGGTCGGATTTATTCACGACAAAGATATCCCCGATCTCCATCAGACCCGCTTTCATGGCCTGAATCCCGTCGCCCGATTCGGGAACCAGGACGATAAGGGTCGTCTGTGCCGTCTGAGCCACGTCCAGCTCGGCCTGACCTACTCCGATGGTCTCGATGAGTATGACGTCCTTGCCGAACGCGTCCAGGAGGTCGCAGACTTCCTTGGTCTTGGTGGCAAGTCCGCCCAGACTCCCCCGTGTGGCCATACTACGGATGAACACATCGGGATCACAGAACAGACTGGACATCCGAATCCGGTCGCCCAGGATGGCGCCACCGCTGAAGGGAGATGTGGGGTCCACGGCGATGATGGCCACCGTCTTTCCCTCTTTCCGAAAGTGAACGGCCAATTTCTCCACGATGGTGCTCTTTCCCGCTCCGGGCGGACCGGTGATACCGATACGATGGGCCTTTCCCACATCAGCGTAAACGGCACTAAAAAGTTCAGCGGCATCGGAAGAATCATTCTCGATTTTCGAGATGATCCGTGCACACGCCGCCCTGTCTCCGGATTTAAATTGTGTTAACAAATCCTCAGAAATCGATGCCCTCCCTGCTCTGTATCCCCTGCTGATACGGATGCTTGATTTCCAGCACTTCACTGACGAGGTTGGCCCGTTTCACGACCTCGGGATGCGCGTATCGTCCTGTCAGGACCAGTTCCACGCTATCGGGCTTGGTATCCATGAGATTCAGAATACGGTCCAGCGAAATCAGGCCGTAATCGACGGCTACGTTTATTTCGTCGAGAATCAGCATGTCGAGCTTGCCGTTCTTCAAGGCTTCTTCTGCCATTTGCAAGCCTTCTTCTGCCAGGCGAAGATCCTCCTCCGAAGGTTCGCCTTTCTTGACAAACGTGGGCAACCCAGACTGGATGAGCTCGAAGTTGGCAATGGATTCAGATATGCGTACTTCGCCATAATCGGGATCGCCCTTCATGAAGCAGATCATCTTGACTTTCCAGCCGTGCCCGCATGCCCGTAATGCCAGACCCAAGGCAGCCGTGGTCTTTCCCTTTCCCGGACCGGTGTAGACGTGTATCAGCCTTTTGCTTTCACGAGAATTAGGTGACACGATCGTTTCCCCTCAACGGATTGGGGCCCATCGACTGTATGGATTCTGTGAATTCGCTGACGATCTCGGCAAATCGTGCCCCCTCCGATGCAGAAATCCATTCCAGACGCAGACGATCCGGCTCGATGCCAAACTGGCTCAATATTTTTTTTGTCAATTGCACACGTCTCTGGGCTTTGTAATTCCCGGTCTGATAATGGCAGTCTCCTGGATGACACCCGCCGATGAGAACGCCGTCGACCCCCCCTAAAAATGCCTTGAGTATGAAGGTCGGATCAATACGTCCCGTACACATCAGCCGGATGATACGAATGTTGGCCGGGTATTTCATCCTGGACGTTCCGGCCAGATCCGCGCCGGCATACGTACACCAGTTGCATGCAAACCCGATTATTCGGGGCGACCAGGTGTCATTTTTCTTACCCTGTGATGAAGTCTTATCGCCGTTTTGAGTGTCATCCATCCGTCTATCCTATCCTGCGCTTATTCTTCTTCAAAGATCAGTTCGGAAAGGGATTCCAGTTGTGCAAAAATCTGATGATCCGTATAATGCCTGATGGATATGGCACCTGTGGGACAAGCGCCTCCGCAGGATCCACATCCCTTGCATAGCGTACTGTTCACGGTCATAACGCCCTTTTCTTCATCGAAAACCGTGGCCTTGTAGGCACACACGGTCTCACAGACCCGGCATCCGCAGCACAAGTCTTCGTCCACCTGGGCGACGATGGGTTCAACGAATACTTTACCCTGCACCATGGGTACCAGAGCGGATGATGCGGCTGCCTTGGCCTGAGCAACGGTATCTGGAATATCCTTGGGACCTTGACAGCATCCTGCGAGAAACACGCCGTCGGATGCCGTATCCACGGGACGAAGTTTGGGGTGCGCTTCCATCAGAAACCCGTCGGTCGTACAGGAAAGTTTGAGCAGCTTGCTCATGGCCTCGGCTCCGGACCCGGGCTCGAGACCGATGGAAAGCACCACCACGTCGGTCTCCAGTTCGACTGTCTTACCCAGGAACGTATCTTCCGTACGTACGATGAGTTGGTCACCTTTTTTGTAAATTTCAGAACCGATGGCTCTTCGGAATATCACGCCCTCGGAGCGTACACGATCGTAGAATTCCTCATATCCTTTTCCGAAACACCGCAAATCCATGTAGAGTATGGTCACCTGAGCATCGGGTATTTTCTCTTTGATGAGATGGGCCTGCTTGATTGCATACATGCAGCAGACGCGAGAGCACCATTCATTACCCAGGTTTTTGTCCCTGGAACCGACACATTGGATAAAAATGAACGATTTGGGCTGTTTTCCATCGATAATAATGTGTCCTGTCGTGGGTCCGGACGCCGACACCAGACGCTCGAATTCCAATCCGGTGATGACGTTCGTATAATTCGAGTAGGCCAGTTCGGGTTTTCTGCTAGCATCAAACGGCTCAAATCCCGTGGCGACGATAATTGTGCCTACGTCGAGTTCGACCTCTTCGTCTTTCATCGTAAAATCGATGGCATCAGCCGGACAGACGTCCTGGCATTCGGGCGATTTTCCGCACTTGCCCCGTGTCAGGAAAAGACAGGTTTCCGAATCTACCGTATACTTGAGTGGTACCGCCTGGGGAAAGGGCAAATAAATGGCCGATCGCTTGCCCATGCCTGCTTCGAATTCGGAATCGATGCGATCTTTCATCCGGCAATGCTCGGCACAGAGTCCGCAACCCGTGCATTTGTCCAAATCCACGTACCGGGCTTTCTTCTTCACAGTGGCTTTAAAATTGCCCACGAAACCATCGACGTTGGTTACTTCTGTGTATGTCATCAACTGAATGCGGGGATGATTGCCCACATCCACCATCTTGGGCGTCAGGATACAGGCCGAACAATCCAGCGTGGGAAAGGTTTTGTCCAGTTGGGCCATGTGGCCGCCGATGGAAGGTTCTTTCTCGATCAGATACACCTGGAATCCGGCATCGGCAATATCCAGGGCAGCCTGAATGCCCGCAATTCCGCCACCGATGACCAGTGCGGCGGGCGTTACGGGCACTTCCTGAATCTTCAGGGGTTCCAGCAGACTGACGCGCGACAGGGAACTCCTGACCAGATCGATGGCCTTGGCCGTCGCCTTATCGACATCCGCATGCACCCAGGAGCATTGTTCCCGAATGTTGGTCATCTCGAAGCAGTACGCATTCACGCCCTCGGATTCGCATGTTTTTCGGAAGGTCATCTCATGCATGCGTGGTGAACAGGCAGCGACGACGATGCGATCCAATCCATGCTCCTTGATGTCCTTCCGGATCAGGTCCTGCCCGGGGTCGGAGCACATGTACGCATACGTTCTGGCGATCGCGACCGAAGGATGCTTTTCTGCCGCTTTCTTAACGCGTTCAACATCCACGGACGATGAGATATTCACCCCACAATGGCATATGTATACACCAATCTTGGCCATATCAACCCTTCAATTCCTTGAGTTTTTCACTCAGCGCGGGAACCACTTTAAACAAATCGCCGACGATTCCGTAATCCGCTTCACCAAAAATGGGCGCATTGCAATCCTTATTGATGGCAACGATGGTATCGGCACCCTTCATTCCGGCCACATGCTGGAACGCGCCGCTGATTCCCACGGCGATGTAGAGTTTCGGCTTGATGGTTTTCCCCGAAGACCCCACCTGGCGTTCCTTGGGAAGCCATCCGGCATCGACCACGGGTCGTGAGCAAGCCAGCACACCGCCAATGGCTTTGGCCAATTCTTCGACAAGGGATAGATTCTCCTGCTCTTTGATACCCCGGCCAATGCCCACGACGACGTGCGCCTGCGTGATATCCACATCACCCACGGCCGCTTCCACGTAATCGACGAATTTGCGATAGGCGATTTCTTCCGTCAACGGAGAATCGACATTCACGATTTCTGCCGTCAGTCCGGGCTCTTCTACGGCGAAAGATGCCGCGCGTACCGTGAGGATGTGACCCGGCGCATTCACAAAACCGATTTGCGCGTTGACTTTTCCTCCGTAGATTTGACGGAACGACGACAGCACACCGTCTTTGGCGTCTATCTCGTAACAATCCGTGGTCAGGGGATAATCCAGTTCAACGGCCAGGCTGGGGGCCAGGTCCACACCAAATCCTGACTGGGGAATCAGCGTCACGTAGGGTTTATGCTCTTTGATGAGAGCCGAGAGCACCTGCTGGTAGGCTTCGGCGTTAAAGTTTTTTAATTTGTCATCCTCGACAACCACGATCCGGTGCGCTCGGGTTTTCAGCTGATCTGTGAAGGAGCCGACATCCGAACCCAGGAGAACGGCTGTGAGCTGTCCACCCAGCTTGGAGGCGAGTTCCACTCCCCCGCTCAGGAGCTCATACGTGACATCCAGTATCTCACCCTGTCTGTGCTCGACCAATGCGAAGACGTCATTCATACCAGCCCCCTTTCCTTGAGAATACCGGAAAGCTTCTCAGCCGCCTCCTCGGGTGCACCCGGTATGAGCTCGGCCATCTTCTCCTGCACGGGCAGTGTCAAATTTACAATGGTTGTTTTGGATCCCTTCTTCCCCACCTGATCCTCCTGCAATCCCAAATCGCCCAGACTCTTAAGAGCAATTTCCTTTTTGGAAGCTTTGGCGATGCCCATGATGGAG
>CAZTKR010000054.1:0-17173 GCA_964614115.1 uncultured bacterium
TTATGAAGGATATTTTTAGACAGCAGGTTGAGACAGACGAAAAAACACATATCGGATGACGCCATCGAACGCATCCGTAAGCGTATAAATGCTGTTCTGGCTGCAGAAATGCGATACGGGATGCTGTCCTGTTTTCGTAGATATTTCATCTGAAAAATAAGCATTTGCTTTTTCTGAAAAAATTCATCATATTGTTATGTTCTTGATCGGCGACAAGGGGGCTTAAATAAATAGATGTTCGATCTATGCAAAAAGGGTATTGCTTTTCTCCTCATCTCTGAATTCCTACTGACGACTCTGGGATTTTGCGGCCATACGCACGATCCTGCCCATGAAGGAGATTCCCGTACAGGATACCATTTTCATCTTTTTGAACAAGCCTCCCACGAGAATACGCATACACGCGATCACGACGTTGATCATACCCACCAAAACGAACACTGTAAAAAGAAATGCCGGTGCGCCTGTTACGGGGGATTCATCGGCGACATCCAACTCGTGACGATCCGAATTTATTTGGACTCCTTTTTGTACACCTCCTCGGAGGTGGCCTATTATGAACACGCATGGTATCCTTTTGTATACCACCCTCCCAAAAATCACGCCTGAGTACTCTGCACTTAAACACACTTTATGTATGATATGATTCCGAACACATGCCGGGACGTCCAACGGCGATCCGAGCAGGGGTCATTTCTTATGAGTATCTAAGTTATTATCACCAACGGTGGAGACAGAATATGCTCCGATCGATATTTATTTATCTCATCATTCTGATGAATCATGTGATGGGGCTGCATCCTGCCCAAGCCCAGAGACTCACGTTAACGCAGGCCATCGACGAAGCACTGGCTCACAATCCTGACCTGTTGAGTGCAAGGCAAGAATGGAAAGCCTCGGGTGCTGCCCTCTGGGAAGGCATCTCTCCGGATAGCCCGGAACTCTTCGCAGAGTACGAGGGAATACCCAGAGATAGCCACGATCCGTCCGATTACAGAGCGAGAAAAATGGGATTCGCCCAAAGCTTTAATTTCCCCTTGGCCTACATCTTCAAAGGGCAGTGGCATCACCATGAAAAAAAACAGAAAGAGGCTAAATTTTTATCGCAGCGAAACGGCCTGACCAATCAGGTAAAAAAGGGCTTCCATCGTGTCGTCCTTCTGGAGAAAAAAAAGATATTGTTTGAGGAAATCGAAAACCTCACCCACCAAAACCTACAGAAGGCACGGATCCGTGTTCTGGCAGGGGAATCCTCGCCCTACGACACCCTGAAAGTGAGAGTCGATCTTGCCGAAGTCGAAAATCAAGTCTTAGCCATAACGGAAGGATTGGATGTGGCCTTATCCGAGCTCGGACGACTGCTGGGCAGAAAAGCGGATATACCGGTTCAGATCATGGGTGATTTTAGCTTTGAAGCTATGTCCTTGAATCTAGATTCCCTGCGATCCCTGGCGCTGGCTCACCATCCATCCCTAAAAAAAGCCAGGGCAGCGGTATCTCAACAGAGCGCTCAAAGAAATCTCTCCTGGACGGGCCTGATGCCCGACATTCATCTCCGGTATTTCCGGCACGATCTGCCCTATGAGCCGTCTCCCAGGGCATGGGGAGGCATGATAGGGATTACGGTTCCCCTCTGGTTTCTCCTGAAGAATCAGGGAGATATCCGAAGTGCCACTTATTCACTGGATGCGAAGAGATGGACCCTGGCATCGACAGAAAGACGCGTATGTCAGGACGTGGACAAGGCGTTTTCTCAACTCACGGTAGCCGAGAAACAAGTTCAAAACTACCGGGAGAAAACGCTTCAGGAAGTCGAGGAACTCGTGCGAATCGCGACACGCAGCTATGAAGAAGGTGAAATGGGATACCTGGAAGTCGCGGAATCCCTGAGAATGCTGAACCGGATCAAGGCGGGATACTACGATGCGCTGTACCGGTATCTGGCCGCACGAGCCGACCTGGAACAGGCTGTCGGTATCCCGACGATTTTTAAAAATAGTGGAGGAAATCGATGAAGATTTTTCCATCATTCATCGTTCTGGTGGTTCTTATGTATTTCACTCTGATGTGCTCAAAATGGCCGGGCGATGAACACGATCATGAAGAACATGCCCATCCATCATCAGTGGCTCAAGAGCATGAGCACTCGGGTGAGAGCGGCACCCAGGATCAGCAGCAGTCGCATGATTACGGGCTGGATGAAACTCAAACGCACGAAGATCATGAACACGCGGAGGATAAGGCGCATGCGCATGGAGCTCTTGAATCCACGGATGTACAAGATCACGAGCACGACCATACGGCCGAAGGCTTCATTACCGTCGAGGGTGATTGGGAAAAACTCGTCGGCCTGGAAACGACTGTAGCGAGAATCGATGGTATCGAGCGCCTCGTTTCCGTGCCCGGACAGATCGTGCCGGATCAAAACGCCGTCGCCATCGTGAGTCCGTTTATCGAGGGCAGCGTGAACTGTGCGTTCGTCAACCTGGGCGACCGGGTCAACATCGGGGATGAGCTAGTGTGCCTGACCAGTCCCCAGATCGGTATCCTGCGGGCCGAATACGACAAGGCAAAGGCGGAACTGGAGATCAGCCGCCAGAATTTCGAAAGACGTCAGAAACTGTTCAAAGAGAATATCATATCAGAGAGGGCCTTTCAGGAAATCGAACTTTCTAAAAACATTGCCGAAGTCAACTACAATTACGCCATGAAAAAACTCCTGGCTATCGGAATCACCGAGGATGAAATAGACAATCCTCCCACGGGTCACAGCAACGCCATCGGTTCGACGATTCATATCCACGCGCCCATCTCCGGTATCATCACTTCCAGGAATGCCAGTGTCGGGCAAAAAGTCGATCCTTCCACGCGATTGTACGAAATCATCAACCTGGAAACCGTGTGGTGTGAAGCGGATATTTTCGAGAAGGACCTGACCCGGGTGAAAATCGATCAGAAGGTTCGAATAAACGTATCTGCACACCCGGATCAATACTTCATGGGAAAAATATTCTATGTCGCAAGCACGTTGAATCCGGACACCAAGACCATTAAAATCTTCATCGAAATAGACAATCGGTCCAAAAAGCTGAAACCCGGCATGTTTGCCGATACACACCTCATCGTTGGACAAAAACAGGATGCATTGGTTATCCCACGAGACGCCGTGTTGGAAGATGAACAACTTCACGTGGTATTCGTCAAAGAACCCGGCGGATACCATCGTCATGTCGTGCAGACGGGTATCGTCTCCGATCCGTTTATAGAAATCCTCGAAGGTCTCGCCCCCGGTGACATCGTCGTGACGAAGGGAAATTATCAACTGAGATCGAAACAACGAATGGGAGGCGTCGATCCCCACGCAGGACACGTACACTGATGAATTCCTGAAAATGGACACCCCATTCATCGTTCATGATGAGGATGATTTGAATCTGATATATCTGGATTTCGAATCTCAGGATATAATGTCAATACGTTAGGAGACAATGCATGATACATCGTCTTATCGTATATTCATTAGAAAACCGCATCGTCATCATCATCGTCGCCTGTATACTCATCGGGATCGGCATCAAGTTCTTCACCGAGCTTCCGGTGGATGTCTACCCCGACCTGAACGCACCCGTGGTCAACGTCGTCACAGAGAGCCCGGGCATGGCACCCGAGGATATCGAGACGCTCATCACGTTTCCCATGGAGAGCTCTTTCAATTCCCTCCCCTACGTGAAACGGGTGAGGTCGAACTCGACACTGGGATTATCCAAGATCACGATTGAATTTGAATTCGGCACGAATATCTATTTTGCTCGCCAGTTGGTCACTGAAAAATTGCAGATGATCACCCCATCGTTTCCGGAGGGGATTGAACCTCCCTTTATCGGCCCCATTTCTTCCATGTTTGCCGATGCCATCGAGTTTACCATCAAGGGTGGCGATCTGTTCGAAATGCGGGACTTTGCCGAATGGAACTTGAAACCGAGACTGCAGACCGTACCAGGCGTTTCGAATGTGATCAACCTCGGGGGCTACTTGAAGCAGTACCACGTGCTGCTCGATCCCAATAGGATGCTCAACTACGGCATCCATATTCATCACGTGATGGATGCCCTCCGGGAAAACAACATCAACTCTTCGGGAGGATTTCTCCTCTTAGGGCCGGAAGAAAAAACCATCAGGGGTATGGGACGCATCCAGACCATCGCCGATATCGAGGCCGTCGTCCTGAAAACCCATGACGGCGTACCCATCACCATCGATCATGTAGCCGACATCGAGATCGGCGCCTTCGTACGCCGGGGCACGGCAGGCGAAAGCGGCGAAGAGGTGGTTATTGTCACGGTCCAGAACCAGTACAACGCCAACGTGATGAAAACCATTCAGGGCGTTGAAAGCGTGCTCCAGAGAGTCGGCGCATCGCTAAAAAAAGGATGGTCCATCGAACCGTTCTACAATCAACTGGACATGATCACCCAATCGATTCGGAACGTGTCCAGCGCCATTTTCATCGGAGCCTTTCTCGTCATCGCCGTGCTCTACGTGTTCTTGAACAACATCAAGAGCACCATCGTAGTGGCCATGGCCATCCCTCTCTCCGCCATCTTTGCATTCGTGTTCTTTAAGCTTTTCGGCTTGACTATCAACATCATGACCCTGGGAGGTCTGGCCATCGGTCTGGGCATGATCGTCGATTCATCCATCATCATGACCGAGAACATGTACCGCCATGTCCAGGAGGGAAAAGAGCCATACTCACGGGCGCTATTGAACGGCGCTCAGGAAGTCGGAAAACCCATCTTCTTTGCCATCCTGATTCTGCTGGCCGTGTTCGCTCCCATCTTTACCCTGCAGGGCATCGAGGGACGGATGTTCATTCCCCTGACTTTCGCGGTTTCGGCGGCTGTTCTGGGATCCTTGATCATCTCTCTGACCATCACGCCCGTCCTGTCATCGCTGAAAATCGGCAATAAGAGGGCACGTCGGCGAGATAGCACTTTGCTCAATTTTATTAAAAAAGGATACAATCCGCTGCTCACGTATTCATTGAAGCACTCTAAAAAGATGATGATCATCTGTCTGGCCATCATCGGCATCGGTATCTTCTCATCCTTGCTGATCGGTTCGGAATTCATGCCGGAGATGGACGAATCCTCCCTGTTGGTGGACGTACTCCTACCGCCGGAAACATCATTGGAAGAATCCAGCCGCATCGCTTCCCTCGTGGCTGAAAGGATAACAACTTTACCGGAAGTACGGCGTGTCGTTCGGGCCACGGGAAAAGCCCGGGGAGCCGAGCATACAGCCCCGGTGAACCTGACGCATTCCAACTGTGTGCTGGTGCCCAAGGAGAAACGACACAAGTCCATCGAGGAGATCAAAGACGATATCCGGCGTATCACGGCAGGTATTCCCGGAGTCCTCATCCAGATCAACGCGCCCCTCCAGCACCGAATCAACCATGTGATTACGGGTATTCGGGCAGCCATCGCCGTGAAAATATTCGGTGAGAACATCAACACCCTAACCGAGCTCGCCGGCCAAACCCATAATATCATGGCCACAGTCCGGGGAGTCTCCGACCTCCAGATCGAACAGATATCGGGCGTCCCTCAACTCCAGATTAAACTCGACAGGCAAAAATTGGCCCGATTCGGCCTGAACATCAAACAGGTCTCAGACATCATCGAAGTCGCCTGCAACGGAAAGGTGGCCACAGAACTCATCGAGACCCAGAAGCGGTATGATATCTTCGTGCGCTATAAAGAAGAATTCCGGAATGATGAAGATAAAATCGAGAACATTCTCATCGAAACCCCGGTCGGATACCGTATTCCCATCATCGAGATCGCGCAAATCGAAGAGAACGCAAACCCGGCCGTCATCCGTCGCGAAGACGCCCTGCGCCGGGTTGTGATCCAGTGCAATGTATCGGGACGGGACATGGGCAGTGTGGTCAGTGAAATCAAGAGAAAATTGACCGGGCTGGAAATGCCGGGGGGGTATTTCTATACGTTTGGAGGCACGTATGAGAATCAAATTCGTGCCATGCAGCAGCTCACCGTGGTCGTGCTCTTGACCATCGTGATCGTCTTCAGCCTCCTGGTCGTCAGCTTCCGGTCGATGAAGAATGCACTCCTCATCGTCATCAACATTCCCCTGGCCCTGTCCGGGGGGATGCTCATCCTGCTCATCACAGGGAGCACGCTGTCCGTGCCGTCCATCGTCGGTTTCATCGCGCTCATCGGTATCGCCGTTCAGGACGGCATCGTCTTGGTCAATCACATCAACGGGTATCGTCGGAGAGGGCTGAGTGTCCGGGAGGCCGTCGTCCGGGGAGGCAACAACAAGCTCCGGCCCGTGCTGATGACAACCTTCACGACCATGCTGGGTCTATTGCCCCTGGCCCTCCGGAACGTCACCGGCTCGGAGATTCAGAAGCCCTTGGCTTTCGTGGTCATGTTTGGGTTGTTCTTCTCCACATTGTTGACGTTGATCGTACTGCCGGCACTCTACGTGGCTATGGAGAAGGATGAACGCCCGGCCTCGAAGTCTAAGGCATAAAGGAAATCGATTCAGAAAAAAAAGACCTCCGAGGCATCCAAACCCCGGAGGTCTTTACGGATAGAACAGTATTGTTGAAAAATCCAAGACGATACGGCTGCTACTTCTTTTTCAGGGTCACGTATCCCTTCTCTTCCAATTGCTCAAAATAGGCTTTCACATCCTCCATGGGCACCGGCCCAAATTCGGCGCTCACGGCATTGCGGATATCCAGCAGGTTCCGTTTCCCGTCCACAAAGTAGCGCAGTTCCATGCCCTGAAACCGGTCGATACCTTCCACACGGATGCGCGGGCCCATGAACAGCGCCCAGAGATTGATCTCGCCATCCTCTTCTGTCGGAGGATCTTTGGGAACGTCGGCCGGGATAAGCCGGGCCAGCTCTTTTTCCAGATTCGATCTCGATGGGCCGGTATATCGGATGTTCCGTCGAGCACAGAGAGAGCGGTAGCCTGCTTCCAGCGTGCGGAGGGCAGTGGCATCGGCGTTGTCGAGTTCCCTGATGAGTTTTGTAACATAATCGTCGGCGCTGCTCTCCTTTGGTGCTAATCCATGCAGGGATGCCAGGGACTGCCGCTCGATCTTGGTCTGGGCCTGGACGATATACCGGGCGTCGCGGTAGCGTTGGACCAGGACACTGTCGTGGCTGGACGTCAGGACGCCGAGTTCATCTGCTGACTTCTGATGCAGCCGTCCCAAAGAGCGTCCCAGACACGTGCTGCCGATGCGGACGATATCGGCCTCTTCCCCACCACCCAAGGCGATAGCCATCCCGGCCGTCAGGATGGCCGAACGCTTGAGCTGAGTGGGGTCTGCCATATCGGGCCGGTCACGGCTGGTATGGTACGCCATATCCGGCCAGTTGTTGAAGAACGAGATGGGAATCTTGAACTCCTTCATCTGGAACACGATATGGTCACTGCCGCTGGAATAAGGCATGATTTCGTAATAGAAAGGTGTCTGTGTGCCCATGGGATCTATCACGGGCTGATTACCCTGGCTCATCCATCCCATCCATTCAAACAGCGCGGCACCGATATCATCGATGCAGTGAACCCGTGATTTTAGGTTTTGGTACAAACGCAGGTAATTCAGATTTTTATGAACATCCTCACCCACCATGTCTAGGTTGATGGCAGTCATCATCTTTTTCGTTTCCTCGGGAAACCGAATCAGATAGAGAAACGTCCCGCTGATCTCAGGAATCCACAGAAAACGCAAGCTCCTGGCAGGTCGGGAAATCTTCCCCTCGTCGATGAGTTTGATGAGGACTCGGCCGGCCTCGAGGATGGACGCGCATCCGCTGACGTTGTCGCAAGCGCCCTGTTTGTGCACGCCCTCAAAAAGGTGGGCCGTAAACACGATCTCCTCGTCGCTGGTTCCGTCTCCCGGAATAAGGGCCGTCACCAGCTCGTTATCCACGTCTCTTTTCGTTGCTCGGACGATGGCCTTCATCACGATGTTCTGTCCACGGGAGAGTCGACGTCTCAGCGCATCCCCCATGCGTGGGGAAATGTTGAATCCGAACGCCTCGGGCGGCGGCAGTGTGTCCTGCTGGTCCATCCCGAAAAATCCACGGTTGGTGGGCAACGAATTCCACGCAATCTTATCGGGAATTTCGAACGGATTGTTGATGACACTGTAAGAGATGATACCCGCCGCTTTGTACTTCTTCACGGCCCGGTTGTACATCCGCCGTGGCGAACCGCTGGTCAGGACAAAATTACCCTCGATGTCCCTGCCCTCATAATCCGAGTCCTTGTTCCCATCGTTGATAAAAATAAGCTGGCCCGTCCATTCACCCGACGAACTGTTGGGCGCCAGAGCCGTGGTGATGTCCCGGTAACTGATGACGAGCCTCTCCTCCGGCTCGATCATCCACAACTCGCCTACCTCACCGTCCCATAAAGGCTCCCTGGCTTGCCACCGTTCGACGCGTACATCAGAATATCCGTATTGGGTTGCCCTGTCTACGATGTACTGGGTTTCAAAATACGTGTCTGCGTATTCATCGGCCTGCCTGTCGCGAGGGTATCCCCCCAATTCCATCAGAGTGTGCATCTGGAGCGCTCCGGAAGTCTCATCGATCAAAGACTGAAGCACGTTCATATCAAGAATGGTCTCCGTGCTCACCTGAGCAAATATGGATGGAACCGCCAGAACAAGGGAGACCATCAGGATGAGGATGAAAAAGTGATATTTCTTCATAACTTCCTCCAAAAGGTTAATATGTTATTGTAAATAATCTGAAAAGATAGCAAATTTCGGAAAGCAATCAAAGCAAAAAGATGAAAAATCCCTGAGGTCCCGGATTCTCCACAAGTATCTCGACCTCTTGATCTATTTAAATACTTGAACGATTCTTAAGCTCTTGAGCGAAGATTTATAAGTATATTACTCCGACAGCATAGAATGGACATAATGGTCGATGTCTTCGATCATCCGGGATGAAAAAGAAAAAAACAGCATGGACGCGTCATCGCTCAATAAGACCCATCGGATATCCTTTTCAAACAGGAGGGGAAAAGAATCTCATTTTACATTGAACGTCAGATAGCATTACGATACGATAAAAATATTAAACTATCTTACTTGAAAAAACTTGACATAACCTTATTAAAATGGTAAATTATAAGACTTTTTGTTATAGGAAGTTATGTCCGCGCGAGACAACGAAAGGATAGACAGGCTTCATGCGTGTGATGTTTATCGTCAACGATCTTGGGATCAACGAACCCTTCGGCCCGATGATTCTCTCGGCCATACTGAAGGAAAAAGGCCATGAAACAACCCTGGGCGTGATCCAAGAAGAAGACGTGATGGCAAAAATCACCTCGTGGAAGCCTGACATGCTGGCCTATAGCATGATGAGCGTGGACATCGATGACATGAAAAAATTTCATCGGGAACTAAAGGCCAAGAAGAACATTTTTTCCATCCTGGGGGGACCCCACGCCACGTTGTACCGCAACTGTATCGATGAGATCGACGTAGACGCTATCTGTGTGGGCGAGGGCGACGGAGCCATCGTGGACATCGTGGAGTACTTGGAAGCGGGCAAAGAAAAAGACATTGAAGAAATCCCCAACATCATGACGTCGTCCAGCTCGTCCATGGACTTGAGGCGTTTTGTCGAAGACATGGACGAACTGCCGTTCCTGGATCGTGAGCTGGTGTACGCTTACCCCAAAATGGCCCGTTTTGGCATCAAGGGTGTGTGGGCCACCCGGGGATGTGCTTTCCGATGTCCGTACTGCTTCAACAACCGTTATAACCGCCTGTACAGAGGAAAAGGAAAAATCGTCCGTCGTCGCAGCGTGGACTCGATGATCCGGGAAACCCGGCAACTGGCCGACAAATTCCGCGTGGACTTCATCCGAATCCAGGACGATGCCTTTGTTCTGAAAGTAGACGACTGGCTGAAGGAATTTGCCGATCGATGGGCCTCGGAAATCGGCATACCTTTCTACTGCCTACTGAGACCCGAGTGTGTATCCGATGAGCTTGCCTATTATCTGAAGAAGGCGGGCTGCTTTTCCATCTGCATGTCCATCGAGGCGGGCGACGACCAGGTGCGGAACCGTATGCTCCGACGTCAGGCCAGCCGAGCGCAACTGGAGAACGCCTTCGCTGTGTTCAAGAAGCACAAGATCAACGTGTATGCCAACACGATGCTCGCCCTGCCGTTCACAACACTGGAACACGACATTGCCTCCGTTGACTTTGCCATGCAGATGAAACCCGACATGCCCAACTTTTCCATCTTCATGCCGTATCCCGGCACCGACCTGGGGGATTACTGCCAAGAAGTCGGTATATACGATCCCCAAGAAGAAGACATTCACTACGGGATGCGGAACATGAGCCCCCTGACGTGCTTCACAAAGAAGCAGAGAGAAGCACAGTACAACATCTGTCAGTTGACCATCGTGGCCGTCAAGCTGCCGTTCCTGAGGAATCTCATCATCAACCGTCTTATTTACTGGAAACCCAATAAGCTGTTCTTTTTCATCCATTACCTGTTTGCCATCCGGGCCTACGGGAAAAAGATATTCTATTTCAGACACACGTTCGGCGAATACATCGATTTATTCGTCCGGACAATCAAGCATTATGTGTACGATTTCTTCCAGAAAGGCGAGGGCGACAAGCTCACCCAAAAAAGTAAGACCGCAGCAAAGGTCGATAAAACCTGGACAGAATCGTCACGAATCGAAGCGTTGGAAAAATGCATGGAAGCCATGACCGGCAGTCATGTGTACGCCATGCCCGTGGAGGATTAATATTTTGAAACGGGATATTCGACTATCCATCGTCATTCCTGTGTTCAACGGGGCCGGCACCATCGGCGAACTGGTCGACCGGTTGATACATAGATTGGATCAGTTTCAACTCGAGATTATCCTGATCAACGATCACTCCCATGACAACTCGGAAGAGATCTGTATCGGCATTCAGAAGAAACATCCCCGCATCGTCTGTTTCTACTCCCTGGCCAAGAACGTCGGAGAGCATAACGCTGTGTTGGCGGGACTCAACAACGTCTCGGGTGATTATGTGGTGATCATGGACGATGATTTCCAGAACCCGCCTGCCGATGTCATCAAACTCGTCGATGCGGCCGTAGAAAACGATTACGATGTCATCTATACATACTATGACAAAAAGCAGCATTCGTTCTTCCGGAATTTCGGAAGCTGGTTCAACGACAAAATGGCCAACATCATGCTGCACAAGCCCAAGGAACTTTACCTGTCGAGTTTCAAGTTGATCAACCGGTTTCTCATCAACGAGATCACCAAATACAAATCCCCATTTCCGTACATAGACGGGCTCATCCTCCAAACCACGGACAACATCGGTAAAGTGAAAGTGGAGCATCACGAACGGCGGGAGGGCAGGTCCAACTATACCCTGAAAAAATTGATTTCGCTGTGGATCCGGTCGTTTACCAACTTCTCGATCCTGCCGTTACGGGTTTCCGTGATTTTGGGACTCATTTTCTCGTTCTTCGGCATCGCGTACGGTATCTTCGTGATCATCGAGAGAATCTTGCATCCCGGCATGGCACCCGGCATGGCCTCGCTTATCGTTTCTGTGGCCATTTTTGCGGGGGTTCAACTCATCGCCATCGGCATGATCGGCGAGTACGTGGGCAGGATATTCCTCGCTCAGAATAAGAAACCCCAGTACACCATAAAAAAAGCGTTCCCCAAAAAATAACAGAGACCGAGTACTACCGTATGTACGAAGACGAATATACCAACATGTACCTCCTGGAGGATACGTATTGGTACTATAGGGCACTTCACGAACTCTTAGAATACTACGTCAAGGAATTCTCCGACTCGCGAAATAAGGATTTGCGAATTCTCGATGCAGGATGCGGCACGGGTAAATGGCTGACCGTATTGGAAAATTACGGACAAGCCGAGGGAATCGACTACTCTCAGGAGGCCATCAAATACTGCCGACAGCGAGGGCTGAAGAACATCGATATCTGCGATCTCTACGATTACGAGTATGGAGAAAATAAATACGATCTCCTTACTTGCATCGGTGTGATTTACTGCTTCGAGCATCCCGACGAGATACCCATCCTCCAGAATTTTTACCGCGCATTAAAACCCGGTGGTATCCTGATCCTGGATTCACCGGCTTTTAATATTTTAATGCGAAAACACGATATCGCCGTGGGCGGAAAAAGACGGTACAGGAGGAGCGAGCTCATTCCCGCTCTCACAGACATCGGGTTCAAGATCGAAATTCAGAGTTACCGTTTATCTTTTCTGTTCGTGCCCGTGTTGATAAAAAAATATGTCGAAAAATTACAGAAGGACAGCCATATCAAATCCGACCTGAGGCCTCTACCCCGATTGATAAACGGATCGCTCCTGCTCCTGCACCGTATCGAGAACGGCTTTATCAAGAAGAAATGGGACTTTCCGTTCGGTACGTCCTTCCTGGTTGTGGCTAAGAAGTAGAAAAGGATCGCCGGGCTGTGCTGAAGATTATCGAAAACCGTCAAAAAATCGTGGTCATCCTCTTTTTTATCGCTTACTTCATCCTAGGCTTGTTTCTGTTCGATGATTATGGCCTGGCCTGGGACGATGTGGTCCAGAGAGACATCGGCATCGTCAATTTTAAATACATCTCCCAAGGTGACAAGGCTCTCCTGACCGATTCAGAAAAGTATCATGGACCGGCTTTCGAGGTTCTCCTCTTCGCCATCGAACTCGGCATGGGCGCTACCATCTCGCGGCATGTCTATCCCGACACCCAGCTCATCTATCTCATGCGGCATCTGATAACGTTTCTCATGTTCTTTGCCGGCGTGGTTGCTTTCTATCATCTGTGCAAACATCGATTCGGCGACTGGAAGATCGGGCTTCTGGGAAGTATCCTCATCCTGGCAAGCCCCCGCATCTTTGCCCACTCCTTCTACAATCCCAAGGACATCACCTTCATGGCCATGTTCATCATCAGCATGCTGACCCTCGTAAAATACCTGGAAAAAAGGACGCTTGTCTATGCCTTCTGGCACGCCCTGGCCTGCGGTTATCTCATCGGCATTCGCGTCATGGGCATCCTTGTCCCCTGCCTGACATTCTTTTTCATAGCCGGAGAGTGGGCACTGGCGTTCAAATCGCTCACGATGCGTTGGAAGAAGGAAATCCTCCATCTGCTCGTTTATGTAATTTTCCTGGCCGGGTTCACCATCCTTTTCTGGCCGATACTGTGGGAGGGTCCTGTTCACCACATCATCGAGGGTTTCAAGGATAACGCACGTCACATTTGGACCGAGGATATCCTTACGGTCTTGTACTTTGGTAGATACATACCCTGCACGCAAATGCCGTGGCATTATACATCGGTGTGGATCGGTATCACCACGCCGCCTCTTTACCTCATCCTCTTTATCATCGGACTGGTAGCATCGATAGGATCGCTGATAAGACGTCCGCTTCAAGCTTTTTCCAACCCGGAACGACGGCAGGACGCCCTGATTCTGGCGTGGTTTTTTATACCCATGGTGGCCGTTGTCGTCCTTCATTCCGTGCTTTATGATGGCTACCGGCACATGTTCTTTGTCTATCCGCCACTGCTGCTGATAGCTCTTAGAGGGCTCCTCTTCTTATGGGGCATGATAAAACGTCGATTAACCGGAAGGGTACAGGATGCGGCCAAGGTGGTTCTTTGGCTGGTGGTAATTCTCAGTGTAACAGAGACGTTGATATTCATGATCGAATATCATCCTTACCAGAACCTCTATTTCAACCATCTCGCCGGAAGGGACATGAATTCCATCAAGGAGAAGTACGAGCTGGATTACTGGGGTCTGTCCTACCGTGAGGCTTTGGAGTATATATTGGAAAACGATGCCGATGACGAGATACCGATTTACGTCGCACAGCTCGCTGGCAGTTTTACACGAGACCTCCTCGGACCTCAATACCGGCCCCGATTAAAATACGTTCATGACATCGGAGAAGCAAAATACTTCGTCAGCAATTATCGGTGGCATGAACAGGAGTATCCTTACGAAAATGAGTTTTTCTCGATTAAAATTCGGGGAACCCGAATCATCGTCGTATACAGAATGAAGAAAAACGATGAACAGCCTCCCGAAGAGACAACATAGCATACGCTGGAAATCGGAAGCGTTTTTTGTCGATCTCATCGTGGCCGTGATGATCGGTTATGCCTTTATTCAAGGTATCCGACTGACCCACAATCTGGAGTGGCCGTACGAAGAAGACCTGTACAGGAACATCGGCCATGCCCAGACCATACTCGACGGCGACTATTTTGCAGACGACCTGTACCTGGGTGAAAAACAGTGGTACAATTCCCTGGTGCCCACCATCGTAGCCGGCGCCTCCTGGATTTCCGGACTCCCTGTTTATATCGTGTACACGAAACTCGGCGTCTACTTGAACCTGCTGGCCCCCATCTTTTTCTACATCTTGCTGGTTCGTTTTATCGGCCGCTGGGCTGCCCTGGCATCCACATTCGCCTTTCTTTTTGTCATTGCCAACGGCATACCATCCTGGATTGGAGGAACGTACGCTCCGTGGCTGCTCCCCGTGCTGTTTGTCCAGGCCTTGGTCTACATGGCTTTACTGGCCTGCAACAAGGTACTCCAGACTGGCGAATGGAAATGGGTCTTCATCGTGGGCATCCTTCTGGGCCTTGTGTTCATGGGGCATACCGCGCCGGCCGTCCTCCTGGGCATTCTGATGACCTTACTCACTCTCCAGCGGACGATCACGGGATGGAAGCACGAAACGTCCCTGGCAAGAAAACTTCGACCCTTGATCCAGTTCGGTCTCCTGCTGCTCGTGGCGTTCATCGTGAGCACCCCATACCACTACACGATCCTGGGGCATTATCGACTGAAAATCCTGAATCCGGCTCCCTGCAACTGGGTCTACGAGCCCCTGCTCCTGTCGAATGTCCGAAATTTCATGAACCAGATACTGTCCCGGCGATTGCTCCTACTTTTCGTCATCATCGGTCTTGGGGGTCTCATCCTCCGAAAAGAGAAGCGGACGGAGAGGAACATCCTTCTGCTGTGGCTGGTCATCGCCTGCGGATGGATCGTCCATAACTACATCTGGCAGATGCTCCGGCAGCGAGGCATCGATACCCTGAGGATGCTGCCCGCCTACCACTTTGTGTTTTACTTCCATGCCGCCGAGGCGTTCCTGTTCGGATACGGGGCGGTCACTGTTTGCCGGTGGCTTTTTAAACTGGTACAGTATGGAAGAGGCCTTATCCAACGGTTTCGACTGTTGAAACCCTTACTCCATCCGCGCATCCAGCGGATGGCACTCCTCCTTCTCTTGACCGTTACCTTCGTGAAAGTCTACCCATCCTACAAGGCCAGGGACGACTACCGAGAATTTCGCGTGGTCATGAACGAAAGGCCCGATTGGCAGCAGGCTTATTCCTGGATACGCAAAAACACCCGGCCCACGGACGTTTTTCTCGCTCCGGATTACCTGGGCCGGTTCATCGTGGGGCCATCCGGCCGGAAGGTCGTCGCTGTCAGGGCCGTTTTTTCCAACACCTACGTGGAGTGGGCCCAGAGATGGGCTGATCACGAAGCCATGTTCGAATACGCGAAACAGAGTAACGAGGACGGTTTTCAGAAACTCACTGCCAGGTACCGTGTGACGCATGTGATTGCCTTCGACCAGTCGAAGGATATCGACGATGCGGCTCCGACGTTTCTGGAAAAAACGTTCCAACGGGATAAACTGAGTATTTATAGATATACGGGATGAGAACGATATGCGAGACTGTGTTTTAATCACGGGTGGTGCGGGTTTTGTGGGATCCAATCTTGCGGTTTTGACGAAAACCCGGTTCCCCGGAACCCGAATCATCGCCATGGACAACCTAAAACGACGGGGCTCGGAACTGACTCTGGAACGCCTGAAGGGTCACGGCATCGAATTCATTCACGGGGACATCCGGAATCGAGAAGACCTGGGTTTTTCCGACGATGCCATCTCTTTGATCATCGAATGTTCCGCCGAGCCTTCGGTGATGGCCGGTTACAACAGCGCCCCGTACTATGTCCTGGATACCAATCTGACGGGAGCCATCAACTGTTTCGAACTCGCCCGCACCCGGGGTGCAGACATCGTCTTCTTGTCCACGAGTCGAGTCTATCCCGTCGAAGCCTTGAATGGTTTGCGTTTTGAAGAGACCGATACCCGATTTTCGCTGCTGGACGACCAACCTGTGCCTGGAGCATCGGCCCAGGGGATATCCGCCCGCTTCCCGCTGGAAGGGTACCGGACGCTGTACGGCGCAACCAAGTTGGCCGCAGAGATCATCTTAAAGGAGTATATTCACATGTACGGCATCCGGGGTATCATCAATCGCTGCGGCGTGATTGCCGGACCCTGGCAAATGGGCAAGGTAGATCAGGGTGTATTTTCCCTCTGGATGCTGCACCATTATTTTAAAAAAGATCTGAAGTATACCGGATTCGGGGGATCGGG
Source organism: uncultured bacterium (assembly GCA_964614115.1). Lineage (GTDB taxonomy): Bacteria > Zhuqueibacterota > QNDG01 > QNDG01 > DSAB01 > CAZTKR01. Next base: position 16,576 of record CAZTKR010000054.1, read on the forward strand.
CAAACAGGTGAGAGATGTGCTCCACGTGGAAGACCTGTTCGAATTAATCTGTGTTCAGGTCGACCGGATGGACGACTTCAACGGTCAGGTTTACAACGTAGGAGGGGGAGTCGAAACCAGTCTTTCTCTGCTGGAGACCACAGAGCTCTGCCGGAACATTACCGGCAACACCATCGATTTCGGGCACGTCCGCAAAACGCATCCTTCGGACATCCGTATTTATGTATCCGACAATCGGGACGTGGCGTCGGTGACGAATTGGCATCCCCGTAAAAACACAGAAGCGATCCTGACCGATATCTACGACTGGATCAGGAAGAATGAAGAAGACGTAAAGAAGGCACTGCTGTAAATAAAGCAGAAAATGGAGGTTAACGAATGGCAACAATAGTAATCACCGGTTCGACAGGATTAATCGGATCGGAAGCGGTACGATTTTTTTCGGATAAGACGGATCGGATCATCGGAATCGACAACGATATGCGCAGCTATTTTTTCGGCCCCGAGGCATCGACGAACTGGAACCGCGATTTATTGACGAAGGAAATTCCGAATTACACACATTTGAACGAAGACATACGCGACGAAAAGGCCATGG
>CAZTKR010000055.1:0-17113 GCA_964614115.1 uncultured bacterium
TGTCGGTAAAGGCAAAGGCCAGGGCACCGAACACGCCGCTGCCGTACAGGATCACACGGTCTTCCCAGCTCTGGGCATCTCCCCGCCAGCGCCGAATCAACTGAACGACGATCAAATACGTCAACAGAACCGTGGCTACACTGGTCAAGACCGAAAACACGTTCACCCGCAGACCCATGTCTCCAAAAAACGGGAGCATCGTCAAAAACCGGCCGATGAGAAGATAAAACGGTGCTCCCGGTGGGTGCATCACACCCAGTATGCGGCTGCACGCGATGAACTCACCGCAGTCCCAGAAGGATGTCGTCGGTGCAACTGTACGAAAATACACCACCAACGAAAACAAAAAAACAAAAACACCCCCCAGTATGTGTACCCTGCGATTCATTCCCATCGCTTCCGAATCCATGTATTCCTTCCAAAATACCATAAGATAAAAAAGATACGTCTATTTTGGGATGAAATCAAGAAATATGTCACCCATCCTCAATTCTTACTCGGAGGACCCTTTATCCTTTTTCTTGGTCTTGGGCTTTGTCTTAGGCTTCGGCTTTGCCTTGGCTTTCGGTTTGAAAGCTTCTTCAGCTTTTGCCTCTTCCTTCTTCTCTTCCGGTGCTTCGACAGGTTTTTCTTTCTCTACCCCCTCCTCTTCCGCCTTCTTTTCTTTCTGTGCCTTATCGATTTCGGCCACGAAGTTTAGCTGGAGCTCACTGAGTACTTTATCGATAAAATTTCTTTCATCGTCGGATAGGTTGCCTTTGGTCTTCGTTCGTATCATCTCCAATAAATCGATGGAAAACCGGGCCTGATTCAAATCTTTCTCGATTTTATCCGTTAGAGGATTTTTAATCTTACCCATCTGCTGCCAGGCAGCCGTCTGGAACGTGAAGACCAACTGCATGAACAAAGCGGCGTTCTTTTGATCGTCTGTCGTCATGACAACCTCCATCCCTTTTAGCTGTTTCTCTTTACAAACAAACGATACCCGCTCCCCGCCTACATATAATTATAAACACGAAAGATCGTAAAGTTCATGAAAAGGTGAGGATCGTGTATCTCGTGCATTACACCGATGCATGCCACTCCCCTGAGGATTCATCCCACGTGCATCAGCCCGAACCTTTCCCTGTGACGTTTCTGATAGGTCTGCCGAATCCTTCGGTTCTCCTGTTTTTCCAGGTGAGGATCCTCATCGACGAGACGAAGCGCTTCCTTCCTCGCCTCATCCAGGATACGACCGTCGGTAGCTAGGTTGGCGATTCTCAGGTTCAGGCTTCCGTGCTGTCGTGTACCGAACAGTTCGCCGGGACCCCGTATCTGAAGATCCACTTCGGCAATGCGAAATCCATCGTGGGTCTCCACCATGGTCTGGACGCGCTTCAGAGCATCCTCGGATAGAAAGCCCTGGGTCAGGAGTATACAGGTGGACAGTTCCGCCCCTCTGCCAATCCGGCCTCGGAGCTGGTGAAGCTGTGTCAGACCGAACCGCTCGGCATGCTCGATGAGCATGACCGTGGCGTTGGGCACATCCACCCCCACTTCCACGACCGTCGTGCTGACCAGGATATGGATCTCGCCGTCCTGGAACGACCGCATCACGTCCTCTTTCTCCTCGGATTTCATCCGACCGTGCAGGAGGGCCACACGAAACTCCGGGAAAACATGCCGGGCCAGGTTCTCGTACCCGGCCGTGGCATCTGCCAGATCCATCTTCTCCGACTCTTCCACCAGGGGATAGACGATATAGGCCTGCCTGTTCTTTTGGACTTCATCCCGAATAAACTGGTAGATCGCCTGCCGGCTCTCCTCCTTTCGCCAGACAGTTCGAACGGGTCGGCGTCCCTTGGGCAACTCGTCAAGGACGGAGACATCCAGGTCGCCGTACAGCGTCAACGCCAGCGTACGCGGGATGGGCGTGGCCGTCATCACCAGAACGTCGGGGTGAACGCCCTTCAGCCGGAGATGGGCCCTCTGCATCACACCGAATCGGTGCTGTTCGTCGATGACCACGAGGCCCAGGTTTTTATACGTCACGCCCTCTTGAACCAGGGCGTGCGTGCCCACGACGATATCAATCTCGCCCTCGGCCAGGTTCTTCAGAATCGTCCGCCGTTTTGCGCTTTTTTGTCCGCCCTTGAGCAAAACCACCCGTACATCCGATCCCTCCAAACACCGACGAACCGTACGAAAATGCTGCTCGGCCAGAATCTCGGTCGGTGCCATCAGGGCGGCCTGGTATCCGTTCTCCACGGCCACGAGCATGGCCACCACAGCCACCACCGTTTTTCCAGATCCGACATCCCCCTGAAGCAGTCGGTTCATCGACTGTCTGGTCTTCATATCCTCCCTGATTTCCCCGAGTACCCGCTTCTGCGCATCGGTCATGTCAAAAGGAAGGCCCTCGATAAACGTTTTGGGCCGGTCTCCCACACGGGAAAACGCGATTCCTTTCTGCTCGACGTCCCGATTTTTCCTGTGGAAGGCTAAAAAAAGCTGAATGAAAAAAAGCTCCTCGAATTTCAGCCTGCGCTGAGCCTCGGAGAACAGACGCCAATCCTTAGGAAAATGGATATTCTCCAACGCGCGTCCCAACGGGACGAGCCGTTGATTTTTTAAAATATCCTCCGACAGCGTCTCCGGTACCGTCTCTCCCAGCCGATCCAACGCTCCCCGGAGCACACGGCGAAATCCCCGGCTGTCCAGGCCGCTCCGTGACAAGGCCTCCGTAGACGGGTACATGGGTATGATTCCCCCCGTGTGGAGGGGACTGGACTGGTCGTCATCCGATATCTTGTCGTACTCGGGATGGACCAGTTGAGGGCCTCGGTACATCGTCACCTTCCCGCTGAAGGCCACGGTCTCTCCCACGTGAAACACGCCTGACATGTAGGACACTGCTTGAAACCAGACGCATTGAAGAATGCCCGTATCGTCCCCCACGGTCACGATGTATCGGTTTCTCCGCCCCTTTTTCACACCACATGCGAGCACTTTAGCCACCACGGTGGCTTCCTCCCCCACCCGGAGCGAACGGATCGTCGTTATCCGGCTGCGGTCGAGATACCGGCGGGGCAGATAGAAGAGCAAATCCTCCACAGTGGCTACGTCCACGCGTGCCAGGAGGGCTGCCCGTTTGGGTCCGATCCCCTTGACGTACTGGACCGGTGTATCTAATGTGAGCGTGGTTTGGGAAGCCATCACGATCCAAACGAACGAATTCAGGCGAAATCGAGAATTTCCAAAGATTAATAACGGAGTATAACAGAATAGTCCAGGGTGACCTCTCCCTTGGCCGGCACCCGAATCGTGAATTCCGCTGTTCGGGCATCCTTCTTCACGAAAGGATGCGACCGCTGGACAATTTCCCAGTCACCGTAAAAGTGTTCCACCACGACGATATCCACGTCTTCCTCTTTGTGGTTTCGCAGGGAGATCCGGTAGGCATCCTCCTGGGACCGACTGCTGATTTTTTTCGATGATTCCTGGACGCGTTCGCCCACAAGATCAAACGCGTTTCCCAGGAAAACCCGGACTTTCTCATCCACGGGCGTGTGATCGATCAGGTCTTCGCCCACAAACTCCAGGGCGCCGTCCACATCTTCCTTGTACACCCGCATCTTGCCCTTTGGCAGCGGCAGTCCCAGGCCGTCTTGCTTGGCGTTTTTAAATTCCATGTGCACCCGTACCTTCGTATCGTAGCGCGCGCCGTCGTACAGAAAAATTTTCCGAGTCTGGGTCTTGGCCGGAGGGAACAGAGAAATCTGCTTTGTCTGGTTATTCTTCAACGTGGTTCTCCGCTGCAGCGTGTACAGGTGGTATTCAAAGAACGCCCGTTCCTCGAATTCGGGTGCCGCCATCAATAAATCCTCCTGGCCCTTCCGCAAACGCATTTGTTCGATCCGCCGCCTGGGTTCAACGATATGCACATCTCCGGCCACGAGCTTGAGTTTGGCATCCTTATACACGGCTCCGGAATGATTCTCCAGGGATACCCAGCCGCTCAGGTCCACGTGTCTGTCGTCCCGATCCACCACGGCCACGTATTCGGCGTGCCAGTTGATTCCTTCGGTCAGGTAGCTCAGTTCAGTCTCATGCTCGCCCGACCTCCCGTTTTTCACCATCCAGATCAGAGTGGGACGCGTGATGAGTCCCTCGGGCAGCCTGGGGAAATCAAAATGCTGCACGTTTTCGCCCCGGACGATCTGAATACCGCCTTCCTTGTCCTGGAGGACGATGTCCGACCCAGAAGCACTAAGAAGTGTGCCGCCAAAGACCTCGCCTTTGTCTGTGACCAGGCGGATGTCCTCATCGATGTATTTTTCCATGATTTTCTGTGCATTCACGAGATCGTATTCGTAGTTCTGTTCCAGGATACTCAACTGGTCGGGTGCGGTCAAGGATTTAAAATGTACAGACGTGGGATCGATGCGTGCCGCCACGTCTGTGAAGGAAACCGTGGTGGTTCCCTTTTCCATGGACAGTGTCCTCACCTCCCTGACCAGAGCCCGGTTCTGGTTGTAAACGGTCAGTGACACATCCTGAGCCAAAGTTGTGCCTACCCATACACAGAGAAACACCCCTACCAAACATTTGCCATTCATCACGAATCCCTCCTCATTATGATGGGTATATCCACAGTTTTATTAATCAATTTATACGATGCGGTGACAGATAATATGTTTTCGTTCGAATCTTCCCAATGGATCGTTTCTTCAACTCCCCAGGGCTTTTAGATTCGACTTTAACTTATACAGCTTTTCCTGGAAATCGGCCAGCTTTCGCTGTTCTTTTTCCACGACATCCTGAGGAGCTTTCTGGATGAATTCCGTATTGGCCAGTTTCAGACGAAGGCCCTGGACCATTTTCTCGAGACGCTTCATCTCCTTGGTCATGCGTTCTCTTTCCATATCGAGATCGATCAGGCCGCCCAGCGGAACGAAGACTTCCATATCTTCTACCAGGACGGTGGCCGCCTCCCGCGGCTTTTCCAGGTCTGATCCAAATTCCATCGACTCCACGCCCGCCAGACGCTCAAAATATCCCTGGTAGTGTTTTAGAAGTCCGAGTTTTTTCTTCGGACCTCGTATCATCACCCGCGCCTTCTTATCCTGGGGAACGTTCATCTCCCCTCGAATATTCCTGACGGCACCGATGATCTGCTGAAGCATCATCATCACGCTCTCTGCCTTCTGATTGATCCAACGGTCGTCGGAAACGGGATACGGCTGCCGCATGATGGTAACCGGTTTTTCATCTTCTACCGGATGTTTGGGCAGCGCCTGCCATATCTCCTCGGTGATAAACGGCATGAACGGATGGGTTAACCTCATGATGTTGTCCAGAACCGTGATAACCACGGTCTGTGCCACTTTCCTGTCCTGGGTATTCTGTTTATCATAAAGACGCGGCTTGATGAGTTCCAGATACCAGTCGCAGAACTCGCCCCAGACAAACGCGTGGAGACTGCGCGTGGCATCGTTGAACCGGAAGGCATCCAGGCCCTTGCGAACCTCCTGGATGGCCTGCTGGAGCCGGCTCAGGATCCATCGATCTGCCAAGTCCAGGGCTTCCGATTCAATACGCTGTAAATCCAGAACGTCCTGGCCCTCGTCCATATTCATCAGGACGAACCGGGATGCATTCCACAGCTTATTGCAGAACTTCTGCCCGAACTCCACCAGGGTATGGTCGAAATGGATATCGCCGCCCAGGGGTGTCAGATAAACCATCGTCAACCGGACGGCATCGGCGCCATAAGCCGGAACACCTCCTTTGTAGGTCGGATTCTTCGCCGAGAAATTCTTGACGGTTTCCGCATCGGCTGCCTCGATGAGCCAGAGGGGATCCGGAGAATTGCCCAGGGATTTGGACATCGTCTTTCCAGTGAGATCCCGAATCATGCCGTTAAAATACACGTCGCAGAAGGGAATATCGCCCATGAACTCCAGAGAGGACATAATCATCCGTGCCACCCAGAAGAAGATGATGTCCGGGCCCGTAGCCAGGGTATCGGTGGGAAAGAAGGCTTTCAAGTCCTGGGTTTCGTCGGGCCATCCCAGGGTGCTGAAGGGCCAGAGCCATGAGGAAAACCAGGTATCCAGAACATCGGGATCCTGGACGGGCGCCTCCAGGCCACATTCCGGGCACGTTTTCGCCTCATCACGACTGACGAATACGTGACCATTGGTGCAGGTCCAGACGGGAATGCGGTGTCCCCACCAGATCTGACGGCTGATGCACCAGTCCCGGATGTTCTCCATCCAGTAAAAATAGGTATCCTCCCACTGTTTGGGATGGAATCGAATGCGACCTTCCCGGACGGCACGGATCGCCGGCTCGGCCAGAGGCTTCATCTTCACGAACCACTGTTCCGAGAGGAAAGGCTCGATGATCGTGTTGCACCGGTAGCAGTGAGGAATCGGTGTTAATCGGGGCTCCTCGCCTCGAAGGAGTCCGAGACGATCCAAATCTTCTAATATTTTTTTCCTGGCCTCAAACCGATCCATACCCCGGTACGCACCGGCGTTCTCATTCATGCTTCCGTTCTCATCGATGACGGAAATCTGCGCCAGATCATGACGCAGTCCCACCTCAAAATCGTCAAAATCGTGGGCCGGTGTGATTTTCACCGCGCCGCTCCCCTTTTCCGGATCGGCATGCTCATCGGCAACGATGGGAATGGGCCTGTCCATCAGGGGCAGAACGGCCGTCTTGCCTATGAACCGCGTGTACCGCTCGTCGTCGGGATGAACGGCTACTGCCGTATCCCCCAGCATTGTTTCGGGCCGGGTCGTTGACACGGTTATCGTCTCGTCGCTTCCTTGTATGGGATATGCGATGTTCCAGAATTTCCCATCGACCTCTTTATTCGTTGCTTCTTCATCGGCCAGGGCAGTCCGGCAGCGGGGGCACCAGTTGATGAGCCGTCGTCCTCGATAGATCAGCCCCTTTTCGTACAAACGGATGAAGACTTCTTTGACGGCCCGGCTAAGGCCTTCGTCCATCGTAAACCGTTCGCGATCCCAATCACACGAGGCTCCCAGCTTTTGAAGCTGTTTCAGGATAATCCCGCCGTACTTGTCTTTCCATTCCCCTACGCGCTGGATGAGTTTCTCCCGTCCCAGCATGTGCCGGTCCAATCCCTCGTCCTTTAAAGCGGCTTCCACCTTGTTCTGCGTTGCAATGCCGGCGTGATCGGTTCCAGGAAGCCAGAGGGCCTCGTATCCATCCATTCGCTTCCATCGGGTGAGCAGGTCCTGTACGGTATTGTTGAGGATATGGCCCATCGTCAGCATTCCCGTCACGTTGGGAGGCGGAATCACGATCGTATACGTCGGTTTTTTACTCTCGGCATCGGCATGGAACAACCGATGTTCCATCCAATACCGATACCATTTATTCTCCACCTTCTTCGGATCGTAAACCTTGGCCAATACATTTTTTGCCATACAGAGTCTCCATCTTGAGTGTCCGGTACGGAGATTAAAAAAAAACGTCTCTCACTGGCATTCGAAACGTATTAAAAGTTAAAGAAATATAAGCATTTTGTCAACACATATGTTAAGCGCCCGACGGATTGAAATACATCAGTAACATATCGCTACGGGGGAATTCGACAAGAGCCCAACGATGTTTTTCATTTTGAAAACAAATGTTAAGAAATCGATACAATTTGGAAATGCATCGGAAATGGTGCCTGTGACAATCGAAGCATCTATCTATATATTATTTATATGTTTAGAGTTATTTGACCTTTTTGGCATAATAATTGATAAACTTTTGGGCAGTGATGAAAACCTCCTTTCCTCTCTATCCCTTGTTTGGTCCGTGCTGAGCTCAAAAGCACGGACTTTTTTTATGGGGCGGTTACAGAGTCCTCGCCGTGATGTGTGCTTTTCTGATAGCAAGAAATGACCAATGATTTCCGGGATAACTAGCGAACGGAGATGCCTGTGAGATGGTCATGCCGAGAATCGATACGTTGAGCCGGAATCGGCATAAGAGGCTGGGGGTGCTTGCGCCTTATGCGCTCACATTGCAGACGGGTAAACTCCCTATCCTACGATGATTCATTTTAGAGCATGCGATTTGAATACATAGGATATTGTATGCTGGAATACCGTTGCCCGGCAGACTAATAATTTTTAGGTAGGCGTAACAATCGAATCAACAATGCATAATAGAAGGCAAGACGGCGTCCTTTATTCGTCAGTTTGACTTTTTCGGCACTTTCTTGTACCACGCGGGCGTCTAAAAAGTCGGCCACCCGCCGATCGAAGACTCTGTCGTAGCCGTACCGGGCCTTCCAGTCCTCCCTGGAAAGCCCTTCCTTCATGTTCTCCCGCAACACCAATGCCATGTGGGCCGAGGGCGACCGGTCGGCACAGACGGGGCCGGAAAATCCATAAAAACCGAGGATGAACACAGCGGAGATCATGACTCCCAGGGTTCCCACCAAGAAGGTGGAAAAAGACGAATAGGCATGCCGGATGCCGAATACCACGATCAAAAGCGTGATGAGTCCAGAAATGGCGATGAGGACATTCAATGTGGTGGCCAGTCGTTTTCCACCCCTCTTTCGGACCACGACAACATGGAGCACAAAGAACACAAGCAGGTAGACGGCCAGACTGCCTAAAAAACAAGCCAGGTCTATCAAGACTATCTTGGTCATTGGAGAACCCCTTTTACGTGTTTAAAAAACGAAGGGCGATGGCGTCACCTCTCAGATTCAAACAGATAAGCCCCGCAGCCTGAGTACGTATAAGACCGAATTAAACGACTCGAGGATTCGGCGATAGAGACCATCATGGCATCTTCGTCACCCACCACATGGGAGAAGATCAGCCAAAAGCGATTCCCTTTCTCCGGAATGTGTGATTCGAGAAAATCCCGGATTTCCGAAGCCTGTCCTCTCTGAGTCCACGGTTGTACGACGGCTTGATCCAGATAGGAGGAAAAATAATACTGAAACTGGACTTCCGCCGCGTAATAAACGATGAAAACGTCGTCCTCCGTGGCATCGGGTTGGACGGCTGCGGATAAACTCCTGACGGCCTCCTCCGAATCCGCGATGTGCTGAAAGCCCCGCGTGAGAATCCAGCTCTGGGGAACCAGGAGAGAAATAAAGGCCAGGAGCACGACCAGCCGCGGGGTCTTCGTCCTCACAGCATTTTTGACAAGCTCCAGGCCCGAGGCTACCAGCACGGCAAAAAACGGCAGCGTAAAAAGCATCACACGGATAGGGCCGTACGGCCATTTTTGAAACAGCGCGGCACCCGCCGAGAGAATCACAGGACCCCAGCATACGGCGCACAGGACGGCCTGCTTTTTCTTCAACAACCAGGCTGTTCCCAGAAGAATCAGGAATAAGCCGATCAGTCCGCCTTGATAGCTCCAGAAGAAATACCCCAGCATCGCGGTGGTGTTGGTGAACGCCCATTTCAACACAGTCCAGGGCAGAAGACTTTCGGGAAAGCTGCCCTCCCAGTAAAACATATCCTGGCGTGATCCCGCTTTGGGCAAATAGAGAAAAACACCCAAGGCGATCATAAAGACAGCCAGAGGGATCAGGCCCTTCATCTTCTGCCGCAAATCCTGGAATGCCCTCTCCCGGATGTCGCGACCGAGGATGAGTACGATGAAAATCACCACAACAAAAACCGCGGGCAGACTGAGGCTGACAGACACGAAGGCGACGACGATCCAGACCCACCAATTCCTACGGCTCGGTTGGTTGAGGTATGCCAGAGCCGATACCAGGAGGATGACGCTGCAGAAAAAATCCGTGGCGTATGGATGGGCGTTGGCACTGTACTCGATCAGGGGAATGGAGGATGCCGTCAAAACGCCCGTCAGCACGGCGGTCATCCTGGAAAAATACGTCCATACAAGCTTCAGCATGACAAGCAGACCGGCCACCGCCGTGATGAGAGGAAATAGACGCAGCACCCACTCGGCATCGCCCAGTACCGAGACCAGCGCGTACGAGATCAGGTAAAACAGCGGTGCCGAAGGCGCACTCTGGTACGTGTAACCCTGGGGGAAATTTTGAAGGTTTCTGGCGAAGAATGCCTCGTCCAGGAGCAATGACTTGACGTGCATACCGTTGATCATGGCAAGTACGCTGAGAATGACGGCGATGGATAGTATGACGTACGTTACTCGGTCGATAAACGGTGTATGCGCTGAGAGGGTGTCCTCATCCCCGAGTCGTGTCGAGATATCTTTCCCCTCTTCGGATAGCGTCCGCTTTTCTGATTCCCTCTCCATGATCCCTCGGAATACCCCTCTATTATTCAGGATGGTTCTTTATCGTTCTTATGATTACTCTACGACCACGTGGCATACACATCCGGCCTTCGATCCTTCAGGAAATGATTTCGCGCATGTGAACGGGCCACCCCGTCCAGATCGATGTCAGCCATGAGAATGTCGTCCTTCTCCGCAGGAGACTGGGCTACGATTTTACCGCTGGGATCGGTGACGAACGATTTACCCTCGAACGCGATGCAGGGCTCCCTGCCCACACGATTGCACAAAGCCGTGAAGTAACCGTTCTGGAATCCGGCGATTTGGAGTTCGGCCTCGTACACACCCGACGGCCATTCGCCCACGGCACCCGCCTGGGGAACGACGACCAACTCGGCACCCAGCGTGCCCAGCCGCCGCATGTACTCGGGAAAGTGCCGATCGTAACAGATGGATACGCCAATCTTTCCCACGGCCGTGTCATAGACCATGGGCGATCCGTCTCCAGGGGCATAGTATCCCTGCTCGTGGAAACACGGTGCTTCGATGATGTGAAGCATCCGTGTGACTCCCAGAATCGACCCGTCGGCATCGATGACAGGAGAAGCGTCATACATCTTCTCGCCATCCCGCTCAAAAAAGTTCAAAACCGTCACGATCCCGTACTTCCGGGCCAGGTCGGTGAACAGGTCCGTGGTCGGACCTGGAATCGGCTCGGCCAGGTCTTTTACGTCCCCACTAGCCGGACGCTGCGGGTAAAACGGCGAGAAGGCAAGCTCGGCGAAAGCGACGAGACCGGCTTCCCCCTTGGCTGCTTTTTCCAACGCCTCTGCGCCGCGACGTCGATTCTCATCGATATCCTCGGTTGCGTGTTGCTGAATCAATGCGATTCTCAGCGGTCGGCTCATCGTTGCATTCCTCTTATCATGAAACACCGTTTGTTTACGTATAAACGATGGATGCTCGTGAATACTTCATCACCGTCAGATAAGGACGTTCCGTTTTTTCATTCGGATGTAGTGGTTGATTCGTTGTTCGAATCCGGATGTTTATAACGTCATTCATGAGACTTTATTCAGGGCTTTCCGATTTCTCCTCATCTCGGGACCAATCTTCTGGATTGGGATGCTGGAGATGAAAATCTGTGGCATCTTGGAAGGCCTTGGCCACGGCCAGGGTCTTGCCCTCTTGGAACAGACGACCGATGAAGCTGATGCTCACGGAATTGCCCTCTCCATCACCACCGATGGGCACGACCATGCAGGGATGTCCGGTCAGGTTTGTGAGGAGGAGCACATAACCGCCGAACGAAGGCGTGAGGAAAACATCGATATCCTTCATCTTCTCGTGCATCTGCTCCATCAAAAGTCTCCGGGCACGGTTCGCCTGGATGTATTCCACGGCCGGGATTAAACGGGACGTGCGGAACGAATTGGGCCACGCGTTCTTCGTCTGCCGCACCAGCAGGTCGTCACGGTTGCTCCGGGTGAGATCATCGAATGCGGCCGCCGACTCAGCGCTCAGAATAAAGGCCAACGAATTGACAGGGAAATCGGGCAACTCGACCGGAATGAGATCGACTCCTAATGAGCGCATCGTTTCCAGGACCATTTCGTGCTTATCTACCCGGACGGTATCCTCCTCGAATGCGGTCTTAAAATATCCGATGCGGAGGTCTTTTAATTTCATTCCGGGATCCCACCGGAACGGAAGATCGACCAGGGTCAGGTCTTTCCCGTCGGGCCCGGCGATGGCGTTGAAGACGATGGCACAGTCCTCCACGCTCCGGCAGATAGGTCCGATCTTGTCCATGCTCCAGGATAGGGTCATGGCACCGTATCGGCTGACACGGCCGTACGTGGGCCTGAGGCCGGTGACCCGGCAGCGCGTGCAGGGAGAAACGATAGAGCCCCATGTCTCCGTGCCGATGGCAAATCCCACGAGTCCTGCGGCTGTGGCCGAGGCCGATCCCGCCGACGACCCGCTGGAGCCCTGCTCCAGGTTCCAGGGATTCTTCGTCTTTCCGCCAAACCAGACGTCCCCCATGGCCAGGGCACCCATGGAGAGCTTGGCCACCAGCACCGCGCCCGCCTCCCGTAGCCGCTCCACCACGGTGGCATCCATATCGATAACTTGATCCTCGTACGGTGCCGCTCCCCATGTCGTTTTAATTCCTTTGGTAGCCAGCAGGTCTTTTGCCCCGTAGGGAATGCCGTGAAGAGGCCCTCGATACCGTCCCCGCCTGATCTCTTCATCGGCCCTCTTGGCTTGCTCCAGGGCCAGCGCCTCCGTGAGGGTGATGACACACTCCAGTTTGGGACCGTATGTCTTCAAGCGCTCCAGGTACATCGTCGTCAGCTCGGTGGACGTGATTTTACGGGATTTAATGAGTTGAGCAAGAGCCGTCACCGGATAGAAGGCGACGTCCTCGATGTTCTCCGGTCTCTCGATCTTCATTGATTTAGACAGTAAAAAACCGCCCTTTTTATTCTCGAAATTCATTCCAGGCAGTACGGGGCTAAAAGCAACGGCCGGCGACACAGGGTTATCCAAGGCTAGTTTCCGGATATCGTCGTACCGGGACAGGTTGCGCTCAACGCCCTCGACCATCATTTTCCGCTCCTGGCGGTCAAATTCCAGGCCGATTAGCTTCGCGGCTACATCGATGCTCCTGCGGGAAACCTTGTTGTCCAGAATGAACACATACACATTCAGGAAAACACTTAAAATAAAAAGCACAATAAGGACGATGCAAACGATGAGCAGGCTTTTCTTCTTTCGTGGAATCTCCTTCGTCATTCGCGGCCTCCTGGAATAACCGTTTTTTTTATAACTGTCATGGAAACTAAAAAAAATCCACTAAAAGTCAAGGAATAAAAAAATCGGCGAGATGCAGAACACCTCGCCGATTCAATGGAAGACGTTTAACCGGATTTTACTTCACGAAAATCATCCGTTTTACATCGGTGAATACGCGCTGACTGCCCGTGGAAGCCCTTGCATTTATCCGATAGAGGTATACACCGGTCGCAACCTGACGGCCAGACGTATCCCGTCCGTCCCATGTCACAGAATGATATCCTGCCGGTTTGATTCCAGTGGCAAGGGTTCGGATTTCCTGACCGTGAATATCGTAAATCGTGAGCGTCACTTGCGCCTGATGCGGCAGTTGGTATTCGATGGTCGTTTCCGGGTTAAACGGATTGGGGAAGTTTTGTGAAAGCGAGAACATGGAGGGTATCGCCCGGCTGTCTGTTTCTTCAGGAACGTCCGTACCCGAGCTCACCACTATCTGATAATCCTCGACCTCGCCGTAACCACCTGGACCTCCAGGCCCCAACTCTTCATCCGTGCTGTACCTGAACCGAATATACGTACTGCCAGTCGGTGTGTTGGGAGGAACAACGATGGGCAGGCTGTATGTACCGTCTGTGATGTCCATACCGGTATCGCCGAGAATGGCTTCACCGGGATCATCCCAATCGCCGTCGGCGTTTATGTCGATCCATACTCGGAGCTTACCCGATCCATGGGCCGTCAGGGAGATGACCGCCGGCTGATTCAGATAGAGCGTCGGTATGACAACACCGTCTTCATCGTCCAGACCGTCGGCATCGTCACCATCGGCAAGGGTCGTCGGCATTCCGTCACCTTCCGCATCGACCGTCTCTCCCAAATAAATCTCGTCGCTGATGGGATGGTATGCCCCTCCTCCGTGATAGTACGTCGGGTAGTCTGGACTGGGAGCATCGCCGAAATCGAAATCACCTTCATCGACCATGACTCTGTAATCTTCAACCTCTCCCGGCGTTCCCATACCGCTCGGGCCGATCTCTCGATCATGACAATACCGAAAGCGCGCAAACGTCCATCCGACATCTGCGATTTCAGGAACGGCGATGTCCAGCGAATGGGTTCCTTCGGTCAGTTCGACACCGTTGAATACCTTCTCGTCCCCTTCTTCCCATATGTCGTCATCATCAAAATCGATCCATCCATGGAGTATCCCCGGCTTGTGTGCGATCACCGTGATTGTAGCTGGATGACCCGGTTTCAGTATGGGAACAAACACTCCATCCTCATCATCTGCACCCACCGTGTCATCGGTCGTTGCCTCTGTACTGGGCACGCCATCGGACTCTCCGTCCACGGCATAACCCAAGTACGTCCAACCATCGATGGGGTGGACAGCTCCTTGGTTGGCCAGTGTCGTCGCGAAGAAAGGCTCCGGTGCATCCCCAAAGTCGTACTCGGGCTCCACAACCTGGACAAGATAATCCTCGACTTCGCCTCCTCCCATGGCACCATAGTACTCGAGGTCTGGCGCCGTGGATATTCGGAAACGGGCATA
The DNA here is from genome assembly GCA_964614115.1 of uncultured bacterium. Classification (GTDB taxonomy): domain Bacteria; phylum Zhuqueibacterota; class QNDG01; order QNDG01; family DSAB01; genus CAZTKR01. Next base: position 14,603 of record CAZTKR010000055.1, read on the forward strand.
CGTGGGTCCTACGACGGCCTCTTCAGGAACGACGAAGTTCATCAAATTCGTTCCCGGGGGTACGGTGACGCCACCCGGATACAATGCCCAAAGCTCATCCTCTGGATCATCCCAGTCCCCGTCGGCGTTAAAGTCGATCCAGCCTTTAAACCAGTAATTGAAACCGGGGATGGTGTTTCGGACGATCACCTTCATCGTGGCGATTTCACCGGGTATCAAGTTGGGTATGTCTACGCCATCTTCATCATTCGTGTCGTTCAGGTCGTCTCCCTGCGCATTTGCATCCGGCTGTCCATCGTACTCCCGATCGGTCAATAAGCCGAGACCGAATTCGGTCGGTACGACGTGACGCGCGCCATCGTTGGAAAGGAGCGTAGCATAATGATGTGTGTCGTCATCCGGTGCATCGCCAAAATCCCAGTTGACTTCCAGTATTTCCACACGGTAATCCTCGACCTCACCCGGCATTCCGGGGCCGTCGTACGTCAACGTTGTGTCCTCACTGAAACGGAAACGGGCGTACGTGTGACCCACCACCGCATCGACGGGAATGGCGATACTGAAATCACGGGTTTCATCGCTCAAGGGCACACCCGTTATGATAAACTCGCCCGGATCATTCCAGTCACCGTTGGCGTTATAATCGATCCAAGCATAGAGGTAACCGGTTCCGTGGGCCGTGACTCGGATGTTGGTATTCCATCCCTGCCTGAACGTGTTTAAAAATTCTACACCGTCCTCATCATCGATGCCGGTGGAATCGTCTAGGGTCGCATCGATGCCTGGCTGACCATCACCCTCTGTGTCTACGTCCGAACCCAAGTAGATATAAAAACTCTTCTGATGACGGGCTCCGTTATTGGCGAGCAGCGTGGCATAATGATGTGTGTCATCGTCGGGTGCATCGCCAAAATCATACTGGGGCTCTTGGATGATGACCTTATAATCTTCTACTTCACCGCCTCCCTGACCACTGTAGCTTATTTCCGTACTCGTACCGATACGAAAGCGGGCATACGTGGCGGACGGTTCCGCATCAACAGGAACAACAAACGTTAATTGGTTCATGCCTTTCAGGACATTCACGGCTGCCATGGGTGCCCATAGCTCATCCATGGGATCGTCCCAATCGCCGTCACCCGTAAAATCGATCCAGCCTTTAAACCAAAAATTGAAGAGGGGGTCTAACGAACTGGAAACGGATACGCTGAGAGTGCACACGGTTCCTGGTACCAACTCCGGTATAATGATCCCATCTTCGTCATCCGAGCTATCCAAAAGATCATCACCTTCCGCGTTGGGGTCTGGCTGGCCGTCATACTCCCTGTCGAACAATTCACCAAACCAGAAACCGCTCTGGACACTCCGGGCACCGTTGTTCACCAGCAGAGTAGGATAGTGGTTCGTATCATCATCAGGTGCATCACCAAAATCCCACTCCTTTTCGACGATCTCCACCATATAGTCCTCAACCTCTCCCTTCATCCCATCGTCATCGTAACCCAGCGCGGATTCCTCGCAGTAGCGAAATCGTGCATAGGTATATCCCGGTGTGGCATCGATGGGAACATCCACCGACAGATTATGCACGCCATCCGAAAGGAGCACACCGGCAAAGATTTGTTCCCCTAAGTCATCCCAGTCTCCGTCGGCATTGAAGTCGAGCCATCCATGGAGATACCCCGTACCGTGTACTATCACTGCGATCGGTACTTGGTTATAACCCTGTGCCAACGTCGGCGGAATGGCCACGCCCTCCTCATCGTCCGTTCCGTCGCTATCATCGCCTTCGGCAAACACATGCGGTAAACCGTCGTTCTCAGCATCGGAAAAATACCCTAAAAAGATGTCTGTGCTGGTGGTATGGCGCGCTCCGTTACTGGCCAGGAGCGTGGGATAACTGTAGCCATCACCGTCGGGCGCATCCCCAAAATCCGTCCCTCTTTCGAGGACGACAATGTATTTCACCTTCAGCTCAATATCCGACGTATTCTGATTCATTTCATCCGCATATTGTTCTTCACCATTCTCGGGTTCTTGTGTCGTGATGGTGAGGGAAACATCGTAGGCTCCCGGTGTGTGATATTCTATAGGCGGCGGGTTTTGGCCGTTGAAAGCCGATGGGAATCCTCCGGGGAAATACCATTCCCACGAGATGATGGGGGTGGGAGACGTTGACAAATCCGTATATTTGACCGTCAACGTGGCATAGCCGGTTCGAGGCGTACCGATAAAATCGGCATCCTGGGCAAGCGATCCCTGGAGGCAAACGAAGGCTCCAACAAATACCATCAATCCAATGATGAATAAATCTCTCCTTTGCAAACGATTTCTAAATTCCATAGCCAATCCTCCCTTTCTGGTGTGTGTTCTATAAATTTGAGTTAATGAATTCGATGGTTTTTCCCATGGAAAATATCATGAAATGAGGCGCTTCTTGGCCCCTCGTGCATTTTGCCTAAAAACAGAATATTGTCTTTAGCCACATTCTGTGACAGCTTTTCCAGTTCT
>CAZTKR010000056.1:0-7530 GCA_964614115.1 uncultured bacterium
TGGTCAAAAACAGCGCACTAGTTAAGTTGATAATTTTTCAATTTTTCTCTTAGAGTCGATCGGGAAATATCCAGAATCCTCGCGGCTTGCGATTTGTTGCCATTGACCGATTTAAGCACATCCAGAATATGATGTTTCTCCATTTCCTGGAGAGATACGTTACCCATGGAAACCTTGGGAACGGGTCTGGGCTCTTCTCCTTCATGCAATTCGATGGGCAGATGTTCCGGTACCAGAACGTTCTGCCGACAGAGGATTACACCACGCTCGATGACATTTTTCAGTTCTCGTACATTACCAGGCCAGGAATACGCCAGAAGCAACTCTTCGGTCTTGGGGTGGAGCTTCTGAACATTTCGGTTGAATTCTTTGTTGTATTCTTCGAGGAAGAGCTTTGTGAGAAGAAAGATATCCTCGCGCCTATCCCGCAAAGCGGGGATGAATATCTCCATCACCTTCAATCGATAATACAGATCATCCCTGAATTCTTGATTCTTGACAAGCTCACCTAAATCCGTATTGGTGGCGGCCACGACCCGCACATCGATCTTGATATCGGAAACTCCACCGATGCGTTTAAACGTCTGCGTTTCGATGACACGTAAAATCTTGGGTTGCAGGGCGAGTTTCATGCTGGAAATCTCGTCCAGGAATATCGTTCCCCCGTTGGCCAATTCAAACAGACCCTTCTTCATGATCTTGGCATCTGTGAAAGCGCCCTTTTCATGGCCGAAAAGTTCGCTTTCCAGCAGATTATCGGGAATGGCGCTGCAATTGATTTTAATGAATGGCTGATTGGATCGACGGCTCGAATAGTGTATGGCATTGGCAACCAGCTCCTTGCCCGTGCCGCTATCTCCCTGAATGAGCACGGAGGTTCTGGGTGTTTCGGCGACGATATGGATAAGTTCCCGCACTTCTTTGATGGGTTTGCTTTCCCCGTACAGAACATCATCGGGATACTTGCTGTGATGGCCGCGCTTCAGGCGGGCCACCTCGCGCTTCAGATCGTGGGTTTCCAGCGCCTTTTTTACGACGAGTCGCAACTCTTCCAGTTCGAAAGGCTTCATCAGGTAATCATAGGCCCCTTGCTTCATGGCTTCGATGGCCGGTTTCGCATCGGTCAGGGCCGTCATCATGAGAACCAGGATATCGGAATCGATTTCCTTCATCTGTTGAAGGACTTCGATGCCCCCCATCTTGGGGAGTTTAAGATCCAGGAGCACCAGATCGACGAGTTCATTTCGAAAAATCGATACGCCTTCCTCTCCCGTACCGGCCGTCATCACGGTATACCCTTCCTTCTTCAGGACTTTCGTCAGGGAGAAGCTTAAGTCTTCGTTGTCCTCAACGATCAATATCTTTACATTATCCATGCTTATTCTCCTGTAGGCAAGGTTACGGTGAACGTCGTCCCCTGCCCTGTATTACTATCTGCACGAATGTCGCCGTCATGTTCTTCGATGATGCGGTATACGATAGAAAGTCCCAGTCCCAGACCGTTGGGTTTGGTCGTGAAGAAAGGATCGAAGATGATCTCTAATTTATCCGTATCGATACCGACACCGGTATCCGTGCATTTTATCTGAACATACGCACCATTCATATTTTTCTCTGCTTTCGGCTGCTTGCGGATTAACCGGGCTTCCTTGCATGTAATTTTATGAGCAGTAATTTTTAGTTCTCCACCTTCGGGCATGGCATCGATGGAGTTCAGGATGAGATTCAGGAGGACTTGCTGTATCTGTTGAGCATCGACCATGATGGCGGGCAAGGCGGTATCTATTTGTTCGATGTATTGAATACCGCTGCTGGACATTTTTTTACCCACCAAATTTGTTACTTCCTGGAGAATCTCGGGCAATGTGTGGTATTTTCGATCGGGTGGCTTGGGCCGTGCGAATGCAAAAAACGTTTTTAACAAATCGTCTAATCGGTTTACTTGACGGATAATTCGGGTCAGGTATTCCTGTCTGGAATCCTCTCCTTCGAATTCTTCCTCACACGCCTGAGCCATCGTCTTGATGCCCGCCAAGGGATTTTTTATTTCATGAGCAATGCCCGAGGCTAGAACGCCCAGAGAAGCCAGACGGTCCATACGAATCACCTGGGACTGCATCTGTTTGAGCTCCGAAATGTCTCGAAACGAGACGATGGTGCCGACCTTCTTCCCCTTATTGTCGATGCGATTCATGGCAGTGAATCCGATGGTCCGCTTTCTGCCATTTTTATCCGTGAGCTCTGTTTCCCGACTGTACCGTAACGATCCGGGAGGCGGCGGACTCGAGAGCAGGATATCCACCTCGTCGGGCTTGAGAACGGATTTGATTTGCTCTCCCACCACCGACTCTGCTTTCCATCCCAAAATTTTTTCCGCACCCGCATTCAAGGACGTGATACGGCCTTCCAAATCGGTGGTAAGAAGCCCGGCTTCCATGCTTTGTATGATACTCTCGTTGAAATTTTTTAGATCGAGAATTTCATTTTCCATTTTTTTCTGTTCGGTCACATCTCGGGCAATTCCGATGGATCCCACGATGGTGCCCCGCTCGAAAATAGGTGTAATATTGAACGAAAGGACGATGGATTCGGACGATTTTACTACGATCTTGGTCTCGAATACCCGAGCACGTCCCTGATGCGCCATCTGGTAGTGCTTATGGGCCACTTCTCTATCGGCAGAATCGATAAAAGAAAGAAAGGGCTTACCCAGCCAATCATCTTTATCCCATCCCGTCATGGACGTGAATCGGTTGTTCAGGTAGACAAATTTTCCTTCGTTATCCAGGGTAAAAATACAATCGTTGGCATTTTCCAAGAGGTCTCGGTAACGGTATTCCGAACGTTTGACTTCTTGACGCAAATGGCGATCTCGCTGAACGATGTCGTGGGTCATGAACGAATTTTCCAGAACGTCGCGAAGCTCATGGGCACCGAACGGCTTGGTATACCAGCCTCGCAGACCCAAGTTGAACAATTCTTTACCGTGTTCGTCTCTGGATTGTGTGTCGGAAAAAAGCACGAAGGGTATGTGCTTGAATTGTGTAAAGGAATGATCCCGGATGAATCTTTTAAAAATGGTTTTACCGTCCAGGTCGGTCGTGGAAAATTCGGATATGATGAGACTGGGCTCTATCTTGGGTATGGCCTTCAATCCTTCCTGACCCGACGCAAATTGCACGATACGAAAGTCTGTCTTGTCGTACGCTTCGCTCAGCAACGTTTTCGTCGCATTATCCGGGTCTATCAGGAGTAATGTTTTCGGTTTTGAGGGCTGCTTGCTCATGCCTTCGCCTTTGGTAATGTGAATGTAAATATAGAGCCTACGCCAAGGCGACTGTTTACGGTGACGGTTCCGCCGTGTTTCTCGATGATTTCTTTCGCCAGTGATAATCCCAATCCCGTACCCTCCACTTCTTCCGAACCCTCGGAATCGGTCACACGATAAAATTTATCAAAGATGCGCCCAACGGCTTCTTTGGGAATGCCGTATCCATTATCGATCACGCTGACGATGATGTCCTTTTCATTCTCTTTGGCTTCAATGCCTATTTTTGAATTCTTTGGACTGTATTTAATGGCGTTACTGAACAAGTTTTGTAGAACTTGCTCGATCATATCCTGGTCGCCGTACACATGGGGTAACTTTCTGGGCATTTCAGTAATGACGCGTATTTCTTTCTTATCCGTCTGACTCTTGTAGACATCGATTACCTTTTTGACGACGTGCCGAAGATTGAAGGGCATCATGTGCATTTCGATACGTCCGGCTTCCAGCCGTGACAAATCCAGGTATTTATTAACCAAATCGGTTAACCGCGTCGATTCTGTCAGGATGACCTTCGCATACTCATTGGCCTGGGGATCGTTCAAATTCGAATCCAATAAAAGTTCGCTGAACCCGTAGATGGATGTAAGGGGTGATTTTAATTCGTGGGCAACCATGGAGACCAGTTCGGTCTTGATCCGGTCGGCCTCTTTTTCCTTGGATACATCCCGTATGACCGTCACCACACCGATGAGCTTGTCTTCCTGATTGTGTACCCTGGCTGCATGCGCCTGAAACACCTTTTTTTGCTTGGTATCAGGTAGCTTGAAGATGAATTCTCCTGCACTGTGAAGACGGCCGTCCTTCACTTCCTGTAGCAGCGAAATCAACGGCTGGTTCTTGATGCATGTCCGAATAGATTTTTTGAACACATTTCTCTCGTTCAGCCCGAACCATTTTTCGGCAACGGAATTGATGACGATAATCCGGTCGTTGGGGTCTGTGACAACGACCCCATCGGCAATATGCCTCAAAATCGTCTCTGTCTTGTTCTTTTCGTTGATGATTTCGCTCACATCCATCCGTTGCAGGCGATCCATTTCTTCGGCCATGTAGTTGAAGAGCTTCACCATCCGGTTAAGAAACTGATTCTTCTGGCTTGGGAGACGCCGTGCAAAGTCCCCACGAGCCATGGCAGTAATGGTTTTATCCAACTTTTTTTGTGGATAATCGATCCATAGCGTTAAAAGAACAGAGATGATGATACCCAGGAAACATCCGCCGATGGAGATATAGATGAGAACGGGCTCTTCCCAGGGCATATTACCCATGGGATTCGGTAGGATCAACCAGATCAGCGACACAAGACCGAGCAGGAAAAGGATATAGAACGGCAGTATTTTCCAAAAGGTGATCCGGTTAAGTATTGAATTTTGATTTTTTGAAGGCAAAGGATTTACCCCCTAAAGCAGCACGCTGCGATTCCGTCCGGTCTTTTTCGCTTTATAGAGCGCTTGGTCCGAGAGACGGATTAACTCTTCTTCCTCCTCTGTGTCTTCTGGATAAGAAGCTCCTCCGATACTCATGGTCAGTCGGCCCTTGGATAACTTTTTCTCCATGGGAAACGGGGACTGCTCGATCAAGCGCCGGAGTTTTTCGGCCGCTACTTTGGCCGATTTTTTTTCTGTGCCGGGCAAGATGAGGGCGAATTCTTCTCCGCCGTACCTTGCCATACAATCCACCTCCCGCACGTTACTGTAGAGAAGCTGTGCAAAACGTTGCAATACCCGGTCGCCGTTGGGATGCCCAAAGCGGTCGTTGTATTCCTTAAAAAAATCGATATCCATCATCAAGAGAGAAACGGGAAGGTTAAACCGTTTCGACCTCTGAATCTCAAGATGAAGCTGTCTGCGAAACGCCCGGTAATTGAACAACCCAGTAAGACCATCGGTAACGGCAAGTTTTCGTAACTTGGTTTTGGCTTTCTCTAACTCTTCGATTTTCTGTTCCAGGGCATCATTCAGGGCCTTAATGCGGAGTAGTGATTTTATCCGGGTCAACAGCTCTACACGATTAAAGGGCTTGCTGATAAAATCATCGGCTCCGGCCTCGATACCCTGAATGCGTTCATCGTTTCCCCGCAGGGCCGTGACCAGGATAACAGGAATAAAATTGGTCGCTATTGAATGTTTTAGTCTCTTACAGACTTCGTATCCGTCTATGCCCGGCAGGATGATGTCCAGTATGATGACACTGGGCTGAGATTCGGCAGTGATATCCAATGCCTCTTCCCCGCTTCGAGCCGTTTTTACCTCGTATCCGTCCGATGTGAGATACGTTTTTAACAGAAGCCGGCTGTTGGCTTCGTCCTCGACGACCAGGATATATTCCTGATTCTGATCCTCTGTTTCAGATGGTACTTGTTTGGGTTGAGCCGCTTTCACGCTAACTTAACTACTCTTTAGGTATATACTTTACGTCGAGATTTCTGGCTGCAAGTCCCTCGTCCAATCGGGACACCGGTGTTGTCGTGGGTGCCTGATGCAGTAAATCTGGATTCTCATTGATTTCACGGTTGATGGCAATCATGGCATCGATAAAAGCATCCAGCGATTCCTTGGATTCGGTTTCCGTGGGTTCGACCATCAGGGCCTCATGCACGATCAACGGGAAGTACACCGTGGGCGCGTGAAGACCATAATCCAGCAGACGTTTGGCAATGTCCAGGGTTTTAACGCCCTTTTCTTTCTGCCAGTCGCCCGAGAGTACGAACTCGTGCATGGCATGTTGCTTATGCGGCAAGAGGTAGTGTTTTTCCAGTTTCCGCATCAAATAATTGGCGTTTAGAATGGCATTCTCACTGACCCTTCGCAGTCCTGCACCACCCAGCATTCGAATGTAGACATAGGCACGGACCATGACTCCGAAGTTACCATAGAATCCCTGGATTTTCCCGATGGATTTAGGTCGATTTTCATCCAGGGTATAATGATCGTCGTCTTTCACCACAACGGGTACGGGGAGGAAATCGGTCAGGTGCGACTTCACGCCCACCGGCCCTGCTCCAGGTCCTCCACCACCATGTGGTGTGGAGAACGTTTTATGCAGATTAAAATGCACGATATCAAAGCCAATATCGCCCGGACGTACGATTCCCAACAGGGCGTTCAGGTTGGCTCCGTCCATATACAGCAGGGCGCCCACATCATGGACGAGCTTGGCGATTTCCACGACTTGGGATTCGAAAAGACCCAGTGTGTTGGGATTCGTCAGCATGAAGCCCGCCACTTCCTCGTCGAGATGGGCCTTCAGGTCCTCTATGTTGACGAGCCCTTCGGGTGTTGACTTCACCTGAACCGTGGTATATCCGGAGATGGTAGCACTGGCCGGATTGGTTCCGTGGGCGGAATCGGGCATTACGATTTTCTTTCGGGGATTCCCTTTCTCTTCATGATAGGCCCGCATGATCTTGATGCCCACCATCTCTCCGTGTGCGCCTGCGGCCGGCTGGAGCGATACACCATCCATGCCCGATATACAACATAAATAATCGCTCAATTCACCCATCAGGTTGAGAGCACCGGTCACTTCGTACTCTTCCTGGAACGGATGAATGGAGGTAAATCCATCTAACCTGCACAGGTTTTCGTTTATCTTGGGATTGTATTTCATCGTACAGGAGCCCAGTGGATAGAATCCTTTATCCACATGGTGGTTCAGGACAGACAGGTGGATAAAGTGGCGAATGACGTCGAGTTCGCTCAATTCGGGAAGTTCAGGCGGATTGTCTCTCTGATACTTTTTCGGTACTAAATCGCCCAAAGGAACTTCAGGAACATCCAAAGGGGGAGCCGAGTAACCTTGACGGCCTGGTGAGCTCATTTCGAACAGCAACGGTTCTGACATGTATACCTCCATGAATCATATGTTTATAAAATTAGACGCATCCCCCAAACAAATCGAAATTTGTTCTTTAAGCATCAAATATTTATACCAGACTTGTAATTTCATCATTTTCAATGGATTTGTCAAGAGTTTTTTAATCTATTATGATAATCCTAAATAATTTTCATAAGCGCTTCATAGGCATAACTTCTTACATCTTTATCCTCATCCTTCAAATTAAGTGTCAATGATTTTATAATACTTACCTCCTGAATCCCCAGGCTGCCCAACGTCCGGGCAGCAGAAGAGCGAACTTCTGGATTCTCGTCTCCAAGCCTATCCACCAGGGCCCGCCAGAGGGCTTCCTCCTGAATCCC
>CAZTKR010000056.1:7630-17110 GCA_964614115.1 uncultured bacterium
GAGCGAACTTCTGGATTCTCGTCTCCAAGCCTATCCACCAGGGCCCGCCAGAGGGATTCCTCCTGAATCCTCAGGCTGCCCAAAGCCCAGGCAGCAGAAGAGCGAACTTCTGGATTCTCGTCTCCAAGCCTATCCACCAGGGCCCGCCAGAGGGATTCCTCCTGAACTCCCAGGTTGCCCAAAGCCTTAGCAGCAGAATAGCGAACGAATGGATCCTTGTCGCCAAGCCTCGCTACTAGGTCCTGCCAGTGGGATTCCCCTTGAATCCTCATTCTGCCAAAAATCTGAGCAAGATAAATGCAGGCTATGATGTCTCTATCGTCCATCTTATCCAATAGAACTTCCCAAATGACTTCCACTTGAACTCTCAGTCTGCTCAATGCCTTAGAAGAACAATAGCGGACGAAATTATTTTCGTCGCTCAGACTTTGCACCAGAGGTCTCCAAATGGCTTCCTCCTGAATTTCCAGGTTGCCCAAAGCCTCAGCAGCAGAAGAGCGGACGTCTGGATTCTCGTCGCCCAGCCTGTCCACCAGGGCCCGCCAGAGGGTTTCCTCCTGAACTCCCAGGCTGCCCAAAGCCCAGGCAGCAGAAGATCGGACTTCTGGATTCTTGTCTCCCAGCTTGGCCAACAGGGTCCGCCAGAGGGTTTCCTCCTGAACTCCCAGGTTGCCCAAAGCCCAGGCAGCAGAAGATCGGACTTCTGGATTCTTGTCTCCCAGCTTGTCCACCAGGGTCCGCCAGAGGGCTTCCTCCTGAATTTCCAGGTTGCCCAAAGCCTCAGCAGCAGAAGAGCGGACGTCTGGATTCTCGTCGCCCAGCCTGTCCACCAGGGCCCGCCAGAGGGTTTCCTCCTGAACTCCCAGGCTGCCCAAAGCCCAGGCAGCAGAAGAGCGGACTTCTGGATTCTCGTCTCTCAGCTTGTCAAATAAGAACAATCTTGCCATATTCGCGTAGCGTGTCTTTCCCATGGCATTGAATGTTTGTATGATTCTTCTGCGGTGCTCTGGGATGGATGTTTCCGTGAATGCCTGCTGCAACTCAAGAACAATGGTATCTCGAACATCGGGATGAATGCCCACATCATCGGCTAAGCAGGATGCAGAAAAAAGCAGGTCTCTTTGAAGCACGTTTTCCAGTGGGCTATTGTTCGTTCGGATCGCATCCACGTAATCACTGGCCTGCTTCCTGTTGGTCATGCCCACGTAACCCACCATCAGCAGGAAAATTTCTTTCCATTCAGGATCGTGGAGATGTTGTTTAATCTCTCGATAGACCCTGTCTTCATCCTTCGATATCGCGCGGGCGAAAAAATATTCCTGAAACGTTAAATGCATGAACCCATACAGCAGATCGCCCTTCTCGATGATGAGCCCGATACGTTCGTGTATCACTTCGATGATTCGTTTGGCTTCTGCCTTGGACCGTCCTTTCTCAAATCCGTATTCATCCTGCAGAAACGTGTCTATCATATTTACAAAATCATCGACGCCCACAAGGTTATCTTCGCGTTCAACATGTATGCGCAAAGCGATATATTCCATTAGGTCGTAGAAATCCACCTCTATGGGTACGCGAATGCCTTTTGTCGCATCCCACGTATCGATGAATGTTTTGATACAGGCTTCGTAGAATTCAACCCTTCGTTGGGGCAAAGTACGGCCCTGGTAGTATATTAACCCGATGATCGTCAACATCAGCGGGTTGGCGGCCAGGGAATGAATCTTCGGTCTGGCAATAATGGAACCGTACAACTCATTGGCGATGGTAACGGATTTGGATTGATACGTCTCATCATCTTTCTTTTTCCGGTTCTCCATCACGTCGAACCATTTGTGGAGAAAATCGGAAATCTGAGCATCCTCGAATTCCTGCACAACATAGTGCGGGTAATTACCCAATAGAGCAGCATGTATATATCCGGCCTTACGCGAAGTAAGTACAAAATGATTATCTGGGTAGGTTAACAGAAAATCCCGGATTTCATCAACCACATGCCTTCTTCGGAACGTTTCGGAGACCTCGTCCAATCCGTCAAAAAGAATAAATGCCTTCCCTGCTTTTAAATAGGATTCAACGAATGGCATAGGGCAATGACCCGTGTCGCGCTCAAGGTATTTGAAAATAAAATACGAGAATCGCCCGTCTTTCTCATCGCTCAGATATTGGCCGTATTCTCTTAGCGGAATCAGTATCGGCAGTAATACGTCTTGAACATCCAGTATATTGTCTTGCTGTAAATCCGCAATCATAAAAGCGATGTATTTCAGCAGTGTACTCTTTCCTGAACCTGGATCGCCTAAAACAACGATTTGTCTATTTAGTAACAATATTTCTTTGAACGTCTTTTTCTTTTCTTCGATTTCTTGTTTTTTCGTTTTTAAACGTTTTGTTATTCTGACCCCTCTTTCAGAGGCTGGTTCTTTTCGTTGTTCATCCCATATTTCCGAATACTCATCACTCCATTTCTTCTCAATGGAATCCGTTTCTAGTTTACCCGAGAGCGGGATATAGATATCGTTCAACGCCACTTGGTTGCTTAAAATGATTTCTCGAAACTGAAAGATACCACGCGAGTCGATATATCTGTTCTTTTCTGCAATTCGTTCAAGGTAATTCTTTTCTATGTCAGTTGGTTTTAATATGTCTTTCGTCCGGATGTGAGGACAAAAATCCGGGTCTGCCTTTGCAGCTTGTATTACTTCCTCCAGAAAATCCTCTATGGCATCCTGTGATGTATTGGTATTCCCCCTCAACCTTTCAATATCTGGATAATCTTTCACAAATAGCAACTCTACGATTTCTCCGAGAGCGTCTTTATATTTATAGAACCGATCCAACTTGTTGCCGAGCTTTTTTGGATATTTTTTATCATAATTTTCCTCTGCAGTATCTATAATATTTTCAATCCTTTTCGCTAATTCATTCTTGTTACCGGGAAATAATTTTGACCAGCCAGGAACTAATCCGAGTACTTGTAAAATGATCTCAAGAAAAGTCGGCATGATAAATACCCCTATTCTGATTGCGAATCTACTACGTTCCCACTCCTATCTTATCCGCCATTCATCTTAATGTCATTATCCTACTCGTATAGATCGATATCTTCATCATCCAGGTTGTGCTTTTCATCGCTGTATATAAAATTAATGAAAAATTGGCTTATTTTCAACCAGTTTTTCATCATACGAATAAAACAAATGCTTGCTTTTTAAAAATAATTTAATTTCAGATTCATAATAATCCAAAACATCCGGTTGAATCGAAGTCTAGTATATTTTAATGTCGTCATTTCAGCGATTATTTTTAAATAGCACTGAATGGTATATCTCTACCGAATCGACGCCGGGGAAGTCCATCACATTCAGCGCTGTATATTGTAGATGGCGCTTTCTCATGTAAATTTATAAGGCCCACGTTTCGTCGGGCCTTTTTTATACGTATCTGCGAAAAAGAGCTTTTAAATCATCGGGAAATTTTTTAAATTTAAAGCTCGTGTACATCATAAACTGTGAGGAATTTTATGTCAAAACTTGAAATTGAAGGACGTGAATTCGAAGTCGATGGAGATGGCTTTCTTCAGAATCCCGAGCTCTGGGACGAGGAGGTAGCCCGTCTTTTTGCCACGACCGATGGAACCGGTGAACTCAACGATAAACACTGGGCAGTCATCAAGTATATCCGTGAACACTGGGAGAAAAACGATATGGCACCCATGGTGCGTAAAATATGTCAGCATACGGGTCTCCGGTTAAGAGAGATTTATGAGTTGTTTCCCATGGGACCGGCCAAGGGCGCGTGTAAAATCGCCGGTCTGCCCAAACCTGACGGTTGTGTCTGAGCACGGAGTAACGAAATGGCTTTTCATGCTTGGTTCCTCATCTGTGGATTTGCTGTTTTTCTTCTCTCGTCCTTGTTTCATCTTTTTACAATCATTCGACGGGCGAATACCGATGATCTGACGACAGCCAAGGGCTCCATACCCATAGGAATCGCTTACTCCATGACTCTTGCCATGTCTCCCCTGAAGAAAGAGACGGCCTACCTTCATCTACCCACATACACGGCCGGTATTTTGTTTCATCTCGGGTCTTTTCTGGCGTTGGCATGGCTGATTCCCCTTTTTTTCGGTATCCCTCTACCTTCCCTCATTCACATCATTTCATCCGGATGGCTGTTCATAGCCGGAGCCTGTGGAGTGGGCATCCTCATCAAGCGATTTTTCAATTCCAAGCTGCGAATGTTGTCCACTCCCGATGATTATTTCAGCAATCTTCTGGTCACCGGATTTCTGATCATTTCTGCTGTTACGCTTTTAAATCAAGGATTTCTTCCGATCCTATTCATTTATTCTGGGATCTTGTTTCTCTATATGCCTGTGGGCAAATTACGTCACATCATGTATTTTTTCATCGCTCGTTTTTATTTGGGATTATTCTACGGAAAGCGGGGTGTCTGGCCACCTCCGAAGAGGCAACGCACATGAATCATAAGACATTGACTGAGGATCAGAAAAAGGCGCTTAAACATTTTGCAGATTCTATGGACGGCCGCATTCGCGCCCATTTGAACAGTTGCGTCCACTGTGGACTCTGCGCCGAATCCTGTCATTACTATCTGGCCACTGGTGACGAACGATACATGCCTGCCAATAAAGTGGACCAGCTGGCGCGTATTTACAAACGCTACCATACGGTAGCGGGCCGACTTATACCCAAGTGGATCGGGGCCCACGATTTGAACGACGAGAGCATTAAAGAGATGGTGGATATCATCTTCGGTGGATGCACCATGTGCGGCAGGTGCAGTATGCACTGTTCCATCGGTGTGGATATTCCCTTCCTCGTACGAACCGCACGTTCTATGCTCGTGGAGCTTGACCTTGTCTCCCCCGGCCTCCAGTCAACGGTCGATGCGGCTATCCAGACGGGCAACAACATGGGCATTCCGCGCGATGAACTCGTCGACACCCTCCAGTGGCTCGATGAAGACCTGAAGATGGAAGTCAACGACAAAAATGCCTCCATACCCATGGATGCAAAAGGCAAACGTATCCTGTATACCTTGAATCCCAGGGAGCCGAAGTTTTTTCCCCTGTCCATCAGTGCGATGGGCAAAATATACTACGCAGCCAAGGAATCCTATACGATTTCGACACATTGTTACGATGTCACCAATTACGCATACTACTCGGGCGATGACGAAGCAGCCGCTGAGCTCACGGAGCGTCTCTTCAAAGAGGTGGAAAAGCTGGAAGCCGAAATGCTTGTCCTGGCTGAATGCGGCCACGGTTCCCGGGCCATCCGATGGGAAGGCCCTCATTGGATAAAAAAACGTTACCCCTATCAGGTCATCACCGTTATCGAACTCATCTCAGATTACATCAAATCGGGACGCATCAAGCTCGATCCCAGTAAGAATCAGGCTCCCATCACTCTTCACGATCCCTGTAATCTCGTTCGATCCGGGGGTGTGTTAGAAGAACAGAGGTTTGTGCTAAAAAGCGCTTGCACGAACTTTATCGAGATGATACCCAATCGTCTGGATAATTATTGCTGCGGAGGCGGCGGCGGACAGCTTTCCATGGGCGAATACCGGGATCGACGGATAGCTGCCGGTAAAATCAAAGCAGACCAGATTCGCAAAACAGGAGCGAAGATTGTGGCCACGCCTTGCCATAACTGTATCGATCAAATCATGGAACTGAACAAGGAATACGAGTTGGGCATCGAGATAAAGACAGTGGCCGAGATTGTGGCCGATGCCCTGGTGCTCGACCCATAAAAGCAATCAAAACGAAACAAAAAAAGCCCCAGCCGGAACTCGTTCACGACTGGGGCTTTTTCTATTCGCATTAAACAATAGCGTGGTCTGTTATTTTTTTATCGATGCGATCTCCTGCACGGCCTCGATGGCTGCGTCGATGTGTTCCTCCACATTGAACGGCCCAAGACTGAAACGTACCGTACCGTGTATTTTGTCGGTGCCCAACTGTTCATGCACTTTGGGTGCGCATTGAAGACCCGTGCGGCAGGCAATGTTGTGATCGACGTCGAGCATTGTACCCACATCGCCCGCTTCCCAACCTTGTATGTTGAAACTCAATACAGCATTGTGGTTTTCTACCGAATCGGCACAATACGTGATGACACCATCTATTTTTTGGAGTCCTTGTCGCAATCGATCCCAAAGCTTCATTTCCCGCTCATGGATAGCCTCGACACCTTCTTTTCTCAGCCATTTTTGTCCCGCATGCAAACCGGCCACACCCACTATATTCAGCGTGCCGCATTCCATTCTATAGGGAAATTCTTCCAGATGATACGGATAAGCCGACCGGACACCCGTTCCACCGTGCCTTGTTCCCCGGATGGGTACGTTTTCCCCGATGTACGATCCTCCGATTCCCGTGGGGCCCATCAGACATTTATGGCCTGTGAACGCAAGCAAGTCGATGTGCATCTCCTGGACATGAATATGCTGTGCACCGGCCGTCTGACTGGCGTCCACCGCAAAATAGATACCGGCTTCCCGACAGATTTTACCCACCTCACCGATGGGTTGCACTGTCCCGATGACATTCGACCCGTGATTCATGATGACCATCTTGGTATTCTTCTGGATGGCCTTTTTAATGGCATCCGGATCCATGTATCCCCTTTTATCGTAGGGAACGTATGTGACATCACATACACCATCCCTCTTTAGAACATTCAGCGGGCGCAACACGGAATTATGCTCCAGGTTGGTGGATACGACGTGATCACCCTTTTCTACCATACCCTGGATGATCATGTTGAGGGAATCGCTGGCATTGTAACTGAAGGTCAATTGATTCGGATTGGTTCCGCCGACAAATTCCATCAGCATTTTTCGGGTGTTGTGGACAACCGCTTCCGTTTCCAACGTGGCGTCGTAACCGGAACGACCTGGATTAACACCATGTTTCTGATAGAATTCGTGCATAAAGTCATACACTTCTTGGGGCTTAGGGAAGGCTGTCGCTGCGTTGTCTAAATAGATGATTTTGTCCATACCTCTCCTCTCATCGTTAAGTTTTATTTATATTTTTTTACGATTACAATCGTCATGTCGTCTTTCTGGCCTTGATCTTCCGAATATTCGGTTACGGTTTGGATGATGGCTTGACTGCAGTCTTTTGCGGATAAATGGCTGTTTTCACAGAAAACAGCCTCGAGACGTTGCTCGCCAAATTCCTCTCCAGCCGGGTTCTCAGCTTCGGTCAACCCATCGCTGTACATCATCAACGCGTCCCCAGAATGAAGTGTTTTTTTCTCCTCCACCAGGGACTTCTCAAACAGGTCGCCTTCGTCGAGCGCCAACGCGATGCCCTGGGGAGCCCATCGAGAACAACGCTTCGTTTTGTGGTTAACATAGAAAATGGGCAAGTGTCCCGCTCGTGTAAAAATGATGGAACTGTCCTGGGTATGAAGGATAGCCGCTATAATGGTCATGAATGATTTTTCTTCCACTGTTTCGTAAGCTAGTCGATTTACCCTGCATAACAGCTCTTTGGGTGATTGAGTGGAGGCGGACAGTGCTTGAAAAATTCCTTGGATTTTCGACATATACAGCGCTGCCGATGTTCCTTTTCCTGAAACATCTCCCAACACGATGCCCAATCGATGATCGGGCAGGTTTAAATAATCGTAGTAATCCCCGCCTACTTCGGTGGCGGGTATAGAGCAACCATAAATATCGAAGCCGGGTATCGACGGATTGGTCTGGGGCAGTGAGTTCATCTGAATCTGACGTGCAATTTCGAGCTCACGCTTCAGCCTTTCCTGTTCTGTGAGGGCGCGATGAAGGCGACCGTTTTCAAAGGCTACAGCGACTTGATCGGACAGTGTGGCCAGAAGTTCGATATCTTCGGTGGAATACGGTGTATCCGATTGTTTTTCTCCCAGGAGGATAAACCCCAGGAAATTGTCTTGCTGATGCAAGGGCACGGCGATAACGCCCTTCAATTTGTCAACCTGAGTCGGTAATTCGTGGTTTGAAAAAGGACCCTCTGAAATGACGAGGGGTCTGTTTTCAATCCTCAATTTACGGCAAAAAAAACTGTCAACAGGAATGCTGACAGTCTGAGAATGCGTCGAACCGGAATATGCCTGGGTACAGATGCAACAGCCGGCTTCCTCGTCAACGACGAAAAAATACCCATGACGGATATACATGCTCTCGCAGAGCTTGGTCAGGACGGTCTCGATTAATATGTCGGGTTCCATGAGCGTATTCAGGGCCCTGGCAAACTGCCGGAGTGTCACACGATAATCGTAGGATTCCCTGTAAAAGGCCCGATCCACGATACGCTGAATTTTATTACGAGCCGGATCAAACATAACGGCGATCAAGAGCGTTGATACGAGAAGGACGAGGGTCCCAGTCAGGCCGCTGAGGTCTTGAAGGACTCTACCCGCCAATTGGACAACGATAAAATAGAATCCGACGATCAATCCGGTCAGGACGGTATAGGCAAAGCTCCTCTTGATGATAAATTCAATATCCATCAAACGATGACGTACCACGGCATAAGCAAACGCAAGGGGGATGATGCCCATCAAGGGAGCGCTGTAATGGCCGATGGGAAAACGCAAATCCAGCAGCGTTGGAATAATCAGCAGGAACGGCGGAATCGTCCCTATGGTGATACCCAGGCGTAGCACTCGGATTTGTTGCCGCAATTTGGATGTCTGAGCCTCTTTATACGAATGACTCAGACGTTTTATGCCAAGGGTAAAATACAATCCCCATAAACCGATACCCACGGGCAGAAAGGGTATGGAATACTCGAACACCAGAGCGGCCAGAAACCAGATCATGACGAAAAATGCCGGTAAAAAAATGAGCATTCTGAATAAAATATGTTTTTTTAAAAACGGATGCCGCGTAGGATACAGGAGGAAAAAGTACAGGAAAAAAGCTGGAATCGTAGTAAACGATAGCGTCCGGAGGATCAGGAGGACCCAGCGAAAACCCGAGGATAAGGGGGGTATATAGTTCAACGTCCAGAAGAGCATGAAGCTGAGAAACATCATGAACAGCACACGAACTTTTGCATCCATAGGACGTAAATAAGCAACCCACAATCCGACGATGAGAAACAAGAAACCGATGCAGCACATGATCAGATAAAGCGTATCGAATCCTGCCTTGACGATCATAACACGAAGCTGAATGAGCTCATGTCCCCTTAGGATAAGGTAATCGACCTTCGCGCCTGCCTTCTGGCGTTCCAGAATTTTCTGAGCCCGCAGACCGGAGACTGCATTCTCTCCTGCAATCTGGAGGAGGATATCCCCTGGACGTATGCCTGCTTTTTCTGCTGCACCGTCTTTCTCAACGGAGATGATGCGGACGCCCTGCTCACTGTCTTCCCATGTGCACTCGTCCACCGGTCGTGAAGCGAACCGAATCATGTTGTATATGCCCAAGAAAAGCGCTACGCAGACCGCAAGA